>NZ_JAESPJ010000011.1:0-180041 GCF_016806945.1 Capnocytophaga genosp. AHN8471 | reverse complement strand
AATGCTAATCGGGGAGTTTTATTTACAGATTCCCTAAAAAACAAGTGAAAATAGAAAGCAGCAGTTAGTGTAAAACTAATTGCTAACTTTTTTGTATAGAAAATGCTTCTTTTGGTATAGAGAAATAGAAACTTATTTTGTATCAAAAGTTTTTATTTGTATCTTTGCCCCTGAAAAAATAAAAATTATCTTATGAAAAAAAAGTGCTTATTGCTACTTTTTTTAGTAGTAACAACCGCTGTGTTTGCACAACACAAGTACACTCTTAGCGGCTCTATTTCCGATGCTTCTAATGGTGAAAAATTATTAGGGGTAAACTTCATTGTCAAAGAACTCCATACGGGTACTTCTACGAATGAGTATGGGTTCTATTCTATCACTTTACCCGAAGGTAAATATACTATCGTGATTGAATATATAGGCTTTGGTACTCACCAAGAAACTATAGAGCTTAACAAAAATATCCGTAGAGACTATAAACTAAAACCTGAGGCTATAGAGCTTAAAGGCGTGGAACTCAATGCGCATTCTGCTCCTAAAGCGGCTGTACGCAAACCCGAAATGAGTGTAGCTACCATTCCTATTACTACCGTCAAGAAACTCCCTGTACTTGTAGGTGAGGTAGATATTATCAAAACCTTAATGCAAATGCCTGGGGTGAGCAATGCGGGCGAGGCTTCCTCAGGATTTAACGTGCGTGGTGGCGCTGCCGACCAGAACTTGGTACTCCTCGATGAGGCTACTATCTTTAATGCTTCTCACCTCTTTGGTTTCCTCAGTGTCTTCAATGCTGATGCTGTACGTGATATGAAGCTCTACAAAGGCGGAATTCCTGCGCGCTATGGCGGACGTATAGCTTCAGTTTTAGATATTTATCAAAAAGAAGGTAATAAAAATAAATTTGCAGCGACTGGCGGTATAGGGGTACTTTCCTCACGCTTGCTTGCCGAAGGCCCTATCGTGAAAGACAAAGCCTCATTTTTAGTAGGAGGGCGCGCTTCTTATGCTCATCTTTTTCTCAAATTGAGCGATAACGAAAATTCAGCTTATTTCTACGACCTCAATACCAAACTTTCGTACCAACTCAATCAAAACAATGCGCTCTATCTTTCTGGCTATTTTGGTAGAGATAGTTTTATACTCAGCGAAAACCTCACCAATACTTATGGCAATGCCTTGGTAAACTTGCGTTGGAATCACTTGTTTACTGATAAACTCTTCTCTAATCTCTCGGCTATCTACAGCAACTACGACTATAAGTTCGATTTTAGTTTCGTTGATATGAAATGGACGTCGGGAATTGAGAATTTTAACCTCAAATACGACTTCAAAAACTATATTTCCGAAAAATTCAAACTTACTTATGGAGTGCAGGGCTTGTACTACATATTCAAACCAGGGAAAATTGTGCCTAAAACCTCAGCTTCTACTATCAAAGAACGCATACTCGAACATCGTTATGCTGCCGAAATGGGCTTCTATGCCGATGTAGAACAAAAATTAGCTGAAGCTCTTACGGTGTCTTACGGCTTGCGTTTTAGTAATTTCTACAGTTTGGGCAAACGCACCGTGAATATTTATCCTAATGACAATCCTGTGGGTTACAATGCTAACCGACAAGTGTATTACCAAGGTACTGCTATAGGTACTAAATACTACGGCAGTAACCGTATTATCGATTTGTACTCTAATTTTGAACCTCGTTTTACAATGAGTTATGCTTTTAGCGATACCAAATCAGTAAAAGCGAGTTATGCGCGCACTGCCCAGTATGTACACTTGATTTCTAACACAGCCTCTCCTTCACCTTTGAATGTTTGGGCGCCCAGTGATGAGTTTATCAAACCTCAAATCGCCGACCAAGTGGCATTAGGCTATGCCTCTAATGTTTTTGACGATAAATACAGCATAGAGGTAGAAACTTACTACAAAAAGGTGCAAAATCGTTTGGATTATATCAATGGGGCAAGCCTAATAGCTAACGAAGCTATTGAACGTGTGTTGCTCTCAGGAGAAAACAGAGCTTATGGCTTGGAAGTGCTCTTGCGTAAAAATACAGGCAGACTTACCGGTTGGATTGCCTATACACTCTCAAAATCGGAAATGCAAACCAAAGGTCGTACCCCTGAAGAAATAGGTATCAACAACGGCGATTGGTATAATGCCCCTTATGATAAGCCTCACGACCTTTCTATTACAGCTACTTACGAACTTTCACCTAAATGGACGTTTGGCGCTATATTCAACTTGCAATCGGGATTGCCTGCAAACTACCCTATAGGGCGTTATTCTTACTTAGGACAAACTGTCCCCGATTATAGCAAGCGCAACGAATACCGCTTACCTACCTATCACCGTTTAGACTTATCGGCTACCTATACTCCACAATCGGATAGAGCAAAACGCTGGAAAAGTGAGTGGGTATTTGGGGTTTACAACGTGTATAACCGCAAAAATGCCGTAAGTGTTTCCTTCCGTGAAAACGAAGATACTCATAAAAATGAAGCGGTGAAACTCTCCATTTTTGGTATTATACCTAGTATAACTTATAACTTTAGTTTCTAATCCTATAAAATAGTAGAATAAAATGAAAAACCTTTATATCATACTCCTCAGTGCCTTTGCTTTGACTTCTTGCGAAGAAGTTATCGATTTGAATTTGGATACTGCTCCTAAGAAATTAGTGATTGATGCAGCTCTCGACTGGAAAAAAGGAGAAACCAAAGCCTACCCAATAGTTGATATCAGTTATACTGAAGCCTATTTTGGTGAAACACATTCACCTGCGGTAAATAATGCAGTGGTGAAGATAGTTTCGGGTACCCAAACCTACAGTCTTACCCTTTGGGATGGTACCTCAACTATCACTTCCGATAATCTACCTGAATTAAAAGGTGGTAGCCGTTATGTATTTCCTGCAGGTATCACCCCTGAGTTAGGCAAAAACTATGAATTGATTGTAGAACTCAACGGGCAAACTTATACCGCCAAAGATAAAATGCTCGAAGCCCCCGTAGTACCTTCTGATAGAATTGTACAGAAAGAAAACGGAGGCTTTTTAAAAGATCGCAAAGAGGTGCGTTTCTATTTTGATGGTATCAATGATGGGGTTGCAAATGCCTATTTAATTAAGATTTCACAGAATAATATTTCCAAAACAGTTTATGGCACCTTAGACGATAATTACATAGCTAATAATAAATTCTTCTTTGTATTAACAGGAGTAGATAACAAAGAAAAACTCAAAAAAGATGATGTAGTACATATTATTCTCTACCGCATTCATCCTCAATATAAGGAGTTTGTGCAAATGCTCGTTCGATTATCAGAAGGACAAAGCCCATTTACTATTCCTACGCGCCCCATAGGCAACATCGTGAATACAACTAACAAACGTGAAAACCCTCTCGGAGCTTTCCGTGTAGCCCAATACACTACACTTCAATATACAGTAAAATAATCGCCCGTGTGGCTCACACTACCATTTGAATTGAACTAAGAACTCGTGAGAGTTACGCGATTGCAAGTTGAGATGGGTTTGGAAGTAACTTTCAAACCCATAACCTATTGCTACATAATAATCAGGAATTTCAAAGAATACATAAGCATTTACTGCCTTATCAGTGCGATAAGTGACCCCTAATTCGGCGCGATTAGCAAAATTGCCTGCCACAGTAAGATCGGTAGAAGGATATGATCCTTTGCCTAATTTTGTTTGGATACGAGGTTTTATAGTGAAATCATTAGCTACACGCCAATAGTACCCTATCATAGAATAGAAGAACATATTATCGGCAATAGAAGTCATCACCTCGTTATCCATACGCACTTTATCAGAAGCCAACATATTAGGAATTGCCATACCTATATAGAAATCAGGGTGGTCGTAGTAGAGTCCTGCACCAAAGTTGGTTTGAAACTTCCCTGAAATACTTTGCAAATAAGGGTCGTTGTAGTAAGTGGGGTGCTTACGATTCCCATTAGGGTAATACATATTATACAAATTATTGTAGGTGCGCAAATCACTGCCATCTACATTGAAAAAATCTCCCCCAAATTTTATACCTCCTATTAAATTAGAGTTGTAAGTAATAGGAATTGAGTAGGAAAAATCGGCGTAGATACCGGCTTGTTTCTGTATAAAAACTTTGTTATTAGCAAGCGAAAGTCCTACCCCTACGCGATCGGAAAGGCGGTGAGTGGTGAAGAAAGTTTGCGTTTGAGGCGCTTCAGTCATTCCGCGCCATTGGTTGCGTATATCCACCGAAATGGTGTGCCCTCTCTCTAACCCTACAGCTGCTGGGTTTACCAAGTTTTGGTGCTGATAATAGAATATATAAGAGGGGTCTATAGTTTGTGCTTGAGCCACACCAGCGAGCAATAAAGCAGCACTTAAAAATATCTTTTTCATAGTTTATCTTTTGCTAATAATTGATGTAAATCCAGTATTTAGTTTGTTTTTCGTCAGAGCCATCAATGCTAAATATCGCTATATACGAGCCTCTCGCTACCAATGTTCCGTTAGACATCTTGCCGTCCCATTGGTTTTTATAGCCTCTCGCTTCATATACTAACTGACCTAAATTGTTATACACATAAAGGGTGTTACGCGGATATTTTTCGGCGTGAGCAATCGTATAAGTATCGTTGATGCCATCACCGTTAGGAGTAAAGGCGTTGGAAATGAGTACGTAATCTACCTGAGGGTCTTCTTTATTTGGGATGCCATCCCCATCAATATCATCATCACAAGCATCGCCTATACCATCACTGTCGAGGTCGGCTTGATCGGGGTTGTAAATCAGCGGACAGTTGTCTTGAGTGTTAGGAATGCCATCACCATCGATATCGTTGTCGCAAGCATCGCCTATACCATCGTTGTCGAGGTCTTGTTGGGTAGTGTTAGACACGGTAGGGCAATTGTCGAATGCGTTGAGAATACCATCGCCATCTATATCATCGTCACAAGCATCACCTATACCGTCACCATCGCTATCTTTTTGGTTGGGATTGGCTACAAACGGACAGTTATCGACACTGGACATTATACCATCACCATCGGTATCTTCATCTTCTTTTATAGTGATAGTACCCGCATTTACTGCTAAAAAGATATTCTCTTCAGCTTTGATCATAAAACGCCCCTGAGTAGTTTTTAGACTTGCAGGTATCGTTACTTCAGCTTTTCCGTTATTGGGTAAACCTGTAGCCAAAGTATGTGAGAAAGTAGCTCCGTTATCAGTAGAAAAAAGTATTTTCACTTTGTTTACCGATACGGGAGCTTTATTAGTATTGGCAACATCCCATTCAATCTTTACTTTCTGTCCTACAATCCAAGTGCTATTTTGGTTGTGAGAAGTTACTTTAAAAGGGCCTGCATCGGCACTTACTACAACCTCAATGGTTTTATAAACAGTATTTCCCGTTTGATTACTTGCCAAAGGACGGTCGATTACCATAAACGTCCAATGAAGGGTGCGCCCTATGTTGAGTACCGTTTCCCAAGCATCTCCTTTTCTGGGGTTTTGCTGGGTGAGTGTACCTGCTACAATGCGCTCTAAGCGAGGTATATAACGATACGATTGAGCAGAGGGTTTCATAGAGCGGGCTGTAGCTCCCGAACGCATCGTAGGTGAAAAATTATAGTTGCCAGATTCAGTGTAATTATCACTTTCTTCCCACGTATACAATAGCGCATCGCCATCGGCATCGGTAGCAGTGCCTTCTAATAAGTAGGCAGTGCTGTATGGAATGGTGTAACTCTTTAGGTCAGGGATTTCAGGAGGCGTGTTACCTGTAGAATTTTCGGTAGCACAAGAGGTAGTTTGTAGGTTATTAGTAATATCGTACACAGTGCGGTGGTGCAAATAAGGGTCGGCGTGTTGTTGCACGTCGTAATCGCGTGTAACGCCAGCATAGCTCATTATGGTAGTGCCGCTTCCTGGTTCCATTTGTGAGCCAGAGCCTAACTCTTTGCGGTATGAAAAAGTATGTCGCCCCCCTAATTGATGTCCTATTTCGTGAGCAACTACATCTATAGCAAAAGCGCTGCGGAAAATTCCCATTCTTGCAAACGGATAAGACGAAAAACCACGCCCTTTTCTGTCACTTTCGCATACACAGCCAATACACACAGCGTTGCCTCCATTATTACCATTGTGGAATAAGTGTCCTATATCATAGTTACCATTACCTATCTTATCATCGAGTACTTGTTGTAATACATCAGATCTATATTCCCAATAATTGTAGTTAATCCCCGTAAAAGGGTCGGTGTCTTTATCTTCAAAAACGGTGGTATCGCTTGAAACCAACTGAAAGGCTATAGAAAGCTGTTGCCCGTATACCTCATTCACTCTGTTTATGGTTTTGACTATTTCTGCAAAGGCAGAGGCTTTTCCCCAAAAGTAATCGGTGTACTCGTGAGTACAAGCAATAGCAATTCTAAAAGTGCGAAGTACATTAGGACTTGAAAAAGTAGCGCGTTGTAGTGCTTGGCTTTCTGCTACGAGTGCAGGTACATCCAAAGTTTTGCAGTCTACCAAAGGTTTTTCGGTATTTTCATATTTATAAACTCTGTAGTGAATGCCCTCTTTATCTTCGGTTTCTACAAAACTATAGTGCAGATTTTTTTGCATAATAGCGTCCAATCCATAATCATCGCTCCACGTAAAGCGGATATGCTGGGTTGCATCGTCTACCCCCTTGCCTACAAAGGTTTTAATAGAAGGAAAATCGCGTGCTACCGCTTCCGAGAGTACTTGTGTGGGAGTAATGTAATAGTTGATAAGATTCCCCTCGGCATCAGGAATAGCAACGATAGCAACACCTCGGCTTGTTTCGCTCGTTTGCAACGCACGCGCAAAGGCAGCTTTATCCAAAGTGAAATACTGAAAAGAAGGGTCGGTGGAATGAGTGTCGCGCTGGGTAGTGAAATTGGTTTTGCGCCAATAACTTTGTGCTGACACTCGTCCTACCCATAGAGAACAAAATGATAAGAAGATTAAAAAATGTTTCATCTGGTTATGAGTTATTAAATGAGGTAATATTCAAAGGCTTTGTAAATTTCTTCAAAAGGAACAATACAGTCGATTTTTGGTTTGCCAATGGCTTCTAAAAGTACAAAGTAAACATTGCCGCCCACGTTTTTCTTATCAAAACGCATCAGCTGACAAATATCGGTAATTTCTTCGTTAGAAAAAGATTGTTTGGGGAAATATTCAGCTAAAACAGCTTTGATATGGTCGCATTCAGCTTGCGGGAAGCCCAATTCTTTTACTGAAAGATAAGTAGCAAGCACCATCCCAATAGCAACAGCTTCTCCGTGTAACAAGCGTTCTCTTTCTGGGTTTTGCAAGCAATACGATTCTATGGCGTGCCCTAAGGTATGACCATAGTTTAGCTTTTTCCGCAAACCTTTCTCAGTAGGATCTTGGCGTACAACCTCATTTTTTATCACTACCGATTCACGAATGAGCACTCCCAAATACTCTGCAGGAAGTTCATTTAGCTGACACATTTGTTGCCAATATTCAGGCGAACTGATGAGACCGTGTTTGAACATTTCGGCCATTCCGCTGCGGAGTTCTTCGGCAGGGAGTGTTGCCAAAAAGCGAGTATCGACCACTACCCCTAACGGATTGTTGATCACTCCTATAAGGTTTTTTAAAGCACCTAAATCTACTCCAGTTTTACCACCTACCGAGGCATCGACCATTGCCAGCAAGCTCGTAGGTACATTGATAAAATCGATACCGCGCATAAAAGTAGAGGCGACAAAGCCCCCCAAATCGGTAACAACGCCCCCACCTATATTGATGAGCAACGACTTGCGGTCAGCCCCCAATTCAGAAAGGGCATACCACACTTGGGTACAAGTATCGATGTTTTTATTAGGTTCACCCGCTTCTATTTCTATAATTTCTAAGGGAATATCGGTAGCCAAATCGGGGAGGAATACCGGCAAACAGTGTTCGTTAGTATGGCTATCTACTAAAAGGAAGAGCTTAGAGGGACGGCGTTCAGCTATCAAATCATTGATAAAATGCGTTCCTTCTTCGTTGAAGTATATGCAGTAGTTCTGTGCTTCAATTGTAGTGTTTCCCATAAGTTTTTTATTTCTAATGGGCAAAGGTAAAAAATAATTACGAATAACGAGTTACGAATGACTATTTTTTTACGAGGACTGATATTGTTCGTAAGCGGCTTTATGGTAGTTAGCAACCTCATCAGCTAAAGATTGAGGTGCGATAACCTTTACCGAACAGCTAAACGAACAGAGTTTCATCACCAAATCGTAGGGAGCTTTACCATTAGGAAAAGCAAGAGTGAGTTGCACACGTAGTTCGTCCTCATTATCTATTAGAGTTACTTGAGAAGGATGTAGTTTTAGCGATTTGATATACTTACCTTGTTCATAATCAAAGGAAAGTATTACCTTTTGCAAGGGCTCGTCTTCAGCAATGGCAACCCCATAGAAATGATCAAAAAACGACTCCATATCTATTTTTTTGCGTTTCACTTGGATGTCGGTTACCTCTAAGTTACTCATACGGTCGAGAGCAAAAGCTTTGAGTTTGATAGGCTGTTTGTTATCAGTCGCAATGAGATACCAACGACCTTGATATTCTTTCACAGCATAAGGCAATACCTGATATGCTTTAGTAGTTTCCCAACCAAAGGAAGTATGAGTAAAGGTAATCAATACATTTTGAGGAATAGCTGTAAGGATAGGGTCGAGCATTTCCAAGCCTTTTTCAGGTTGTGCTTCTAAGAGGAGAGTACCTGTATTTTTTGCCTTGCGGTGGGCATCAACTAACAACAGATGGTCTAATATGCTTTGTTTATTGGCAATGCTATCGGGGTTGATAGCCCATACTTTTTCCTTTGTATTAAGGGTGATGTCAATACCAAAAGCGATGTATATATCGTCGAAATCCCTGCGAATAGTGCGGTTACTGAAAGCATATTCATCGCCTTCATCAGCCAAATAATCGGCAATATTCTGAGCTGATAGTCCATTTTTATGAGTAGTAAGCAATCTAATGATATGCACCAAACGTGCTATTTGGATAGGTTTTGCCATAATAAGTGAAAAGTGTTAAGTAGTTAAATTGCCTTTAAAATTGTTTTTTGTTGTTCTTTGAAATTATTTAGCAACCGCTCAATATTTTCTTTGCCACAGGGTTTTGGCTATGCACTGCAAAATCAGGCAAAGGCAACTGACGATCTAAGCAATAATCCACCAAATATTTAGCACAATCATAGCCCGAAAACTCTTCGCCCAAATCGTGGTCAAACAAGATAAAATCAGGCAATCCTTTGCACTTGAGGTAAGCTACAAAGTCGGTGTAAGAATACACGCGCTCAAAGCCTTCAGGAGTAGGGCGGAGGTCATCTAAATAAAGATTCATTGTATTGCTTTAAATAATTACACTGCAAAGATACGATATTAAATGGACAAACTATGACCGATGGTGGTGTTTTTTGAAAAAAAATATCCCCACTTTTTTAGGAGTGGGGAGGGGGAGAAGGTTTATTCTTTAGAAGACTGATAAAATTTCAAAAGAGCTTCCATTTCTTCCTGATGTTGTTTAATTTCTTGAGTATTCCATTCATTTACCGAGAATGTCTCAAACATCATCAGTCTTTTAAGACTTGTATTATTATAAAATGATTCCTTTTTGTACTCAGGATGTTCTTTATTAGCTGATGAATTTTCAGAGCTACTGATTAAGCAAAGGTTTCCAAAACTATGGAGTATTTTCTCTCGCTCCTCATCTTGTTTGTCAGTAGGTAACGTTTTATCTATATCAATAGATCCTTTTTTACTTTGTGGTAATAAATGCTCCTTAGAAGACAATTGCCTGAAATAAAATTTATTAAACTGGTCCCTAACTTCCTTTATTCTGTTAGTGATAGATTTTATTGCTTCAGGTCTAACTACTTTATCTTCCCCTCTTACATAGTCATAATAGACCTCCCAAAGCATATACTCAAAGTAATAGAATATCTTAGTAGAAACTGACCAAAAGGAAACTTCACTTAATGAGATATCTTTAATTTCCTCTTCTAATTCTGATTTTAAAACACTATATAAGTCTTTCTCTTCTACCTTATCTCTTAGTAATCTTAAGAGCCAATTCTTTTTGTCGTTAGAAATAGTTGTATAATGAAACATTGCTTGCAACATTTCTATTTTCTTCTCTTCAACAGTATTTTCAAAAGCAGTTTCCTTTGTTTCTACTCCTTCTTTTTCAAATTCATATCCTCTTATTCCCCAATTGCTTTCCTTGTCGTTTGATAGGAGACTATTTTTAATGATATACTTATCAAAATAGATTCTATATTTGAGTAAAGCTACGATAAAAGTTTCTGCATCTTTATAGTCTTTAAATGTCTCTAAAAGTTTTTTATCATCAAAGGAAGTTTCTTTTTTAGGATTTATAAGATGATATACATAAAGTAAGAAAGTAGGAAACTCTAATACAGAACGATAATCATACGTTTTGCTTTCTTCTCTCTTAAATCCTTCAGAAAGTGTTTCTACACCCTTTTCTAAAAGTGCTGCTATTGTTTGAGGCTGATTTTTTTTATTACTTTCATCTTTTCCAAGTGAAGATACAATATCATCAAATGAGAGTTCCTCTTTCTCTAATAATTCTTTAGGGAGTTTATTATTCCAAATATAGTCTCCCATAAAAGAACAAGACTCCCATACTTGAGCGAAGACTTCTCTATCTACATTTCTATCTTTATTGTCTTCATCTTTTATTTCATTCATCAGCTGTGCTTTGAGTATTTCGTGTTTCTCTAACTGCTCACCACGATTGTTCATTATCTCAAAATAATGATTTAACTCAGTCTCTTTGGGTAACTCTGTCCTAAAGATATAAGTTTGTCCAAAAAACTTCTTTCTAAATGTTTCTTTATCTTCATCAGTAGATAAAATATCGTTGAAAATACTTTTAATGATCTCAATGCCTTGCTTTAGATTTTGTGTTTTAGGAATTTCAGGTAGACTCTTACCTTCAGAAAGCTCATTAAAAAACTGCCTACACTCAGAGCGCGCTTGAAAGTTGAGGTTAAAGGAGATTTCCTTTTCTAAAACAGCTTTGATAAGATTTAGGGTGGTATGACGCTGTTGCCCATCCACAAGTTCATAACTCCCATCATCTCTTTTAAAGGTAACTAAAGTGCCTAAATAGTACCATTCGTTCTCTTCTATACTGTTAACATCCCTAATAAGACGCTCTATTTGAGGTTGTTCCCATTCGTAATTTCGTTGGTAAATAGGGATAATGTAAGTATTATCTCCATTTAATATTTTTTCAATCGCTAAGGCTTCTTTCATTTTTTTATTTTTATTGTTATTATGCGTTAAAATAAATTAAAACTCCTTCTTCTACTCCTTTTGCATAGCCTCTTTCATGAGGAATGTAATTACAGGATAAATCTATTTTTAGTTCCTCAGGTGAGCAGCTATTAGGAATAGACCTAAAGAAACGAAGGGCATGTTCGTGCTTTAAAATACTACTTTCTGATATTGCTTTATTCTCTAATCGCAATAGATATACATTTTTATAAAAACCATCATAAAAAACCGCCTCTTCTAAAAAAGAAAGACCAAATCTATCAACAAAAAGCAGGCAAATATTCTCAAAAAGATTTCTAACCTTTACATCACCTACTCTCCACGAACCCCAATATTCAAGACATCTTTTCTTATAAAATGTTTCGAATTCTTCATTACCTTTAAGCAGTTGTTTTTTTAGCTCAATATAATGAAATACATAATCAAAAAAATTTCTTCCATTGATGATACTCATCCCTATCTGAAATGGATAAGTTTGAGTAATACCAAAATTGTGAGATATTGAAGATATTGTCTTATCTAATATCCTTAGAGGTTGTTCATAGTTGTATTTTGTTTTTTTATAAAGGCTTATACCCTTAAATTCGTTTAAATCTGACTTATAAAATGAATATTTAGGCTCTCTTTTTATCCATTTTCGTATTCTATAGAGATGATTATTGAGAATATCAAGCAAAGGATTGTTTTCTTTGAGAAGATAATCTTCCCATTTTATAACGTATTGCTCTATTTCTTTATCTGTATACCCATCTTTATCCATTTCTCTTAGGTGAAATGCTTTTAATAGATCGTGTGGATAAAGTTCTTTACCCCTTGAGTTTTGAGTGTCAAATAGCTGAAAAGCTTCATCTTGACGATATACTGTAATAACAACAAACTCACATTTATCTTTTAACTCGTTTAAAAACATTTCTTCATTTATTTCTAATCTCTTAGCACCAAACCATTGTTTGATTTGCTCATAATTATAGATGAGATTATTTTTAGAAATCTCATTGCTATATTCTTGGTTCTGAAGTAGCTTATCTTTTTCACCTAAATAATATAAAATAAGTGAAAGGGTCGTTAGGCGTTGTTGTCCATCTACAATATTATGATTGCCATTTTCATCTTGATGAATAATAAGAGTTCCTACTCGGTAGGTTCGCTTACCAATATAGATATTTTCATACAAATCATCAAGTAGCTGAATAACATGAGATTTATGCCATTTATAGGGTCGTTGATAAGGAGGTATGACATAAGTATTATAAAGCTCTTTTAACACTTTTTCCTCTAATTTAGGTTGTTCCATTGAATTTATTTTTTAGTGTTACTGGTATTTGCGACAAATGTACAAACTTTTTTGGATATGTATTCCTTTTTGTGTGAAAAAGTTTTACTTTTCTTTTTCTGCTGGCAAAAATACACTCCTAACCGGTCAAACTACGACCAGCTAATTAGAAAATTTGTTAATTTGCTAATTCCTCAATTATTAGTACCTTTGCCCAATTAAAGGAACAAACCTTATGGAATTTACTTATACTTTATCCGAAATAGATGCTATTGCCGAAAAAATTCTTCCTTATTTGCAATCCAAAGTAGTGATTTTCAAAGGAGGAATGGGCTTTGGTAAAACCACCCTTATCAAGGCTTTGGTACGAGCTTTAGGCAGTACCGATAATGTGAGTAGCCCTACTTTTAGTTTGGTGAACCCTTATGAAGGCACTAATGATAAGATTTACCACTTCGATTTCTATCGTATCAAAAATGAGGAAGAAGCCTTTGATATAGGCTTTGAAGAATACCTCTATTCGGGCGATTGGTGTTTTATTGAATGGGCAGAAAGAGTTGAAAAATACTTGCCAGAGACTTATACCATAGTCGAATTGATACAGATAGACAAAAATCATAGAAAATTAAAAATTAGCGAATTAGCAAATTGGTATTATGATTAAACATATTCTCAATTTTAAACGTCCGTCGGGGACATCACGGGGGGTGCTTACCTCCAAAGAAACCTTTTTTTTGGTAATAGATCAAGAGGGCAAAAAAGGCATAGGAGAATGCAACCTCTTTCGTGGATTGAGTGCTGATGATGTACCTGATTATGAAGCAAAACTGCAATGGGTAGAACAACACCTGCATTTGGGTGAAGAGGCATTGCTCAAAGAACTTGTTGCCTTTCCTTCTATACAATTTGGTGTGGAACAAGCCTTTAGATCGGCAGCAGCGTCACAGTGGCACGAACTTTTTCCTTCTGATTTTACAGCGGGTAAAGACACAATTCCTATCAACGGACTTATTTGGATGGGCTCTCCCGACTTTATGAAAGCGCAGATAAAAGAAAAACTCGCTCAGGGATTTCACTGTATCAAAATGAAGATAGGTGCCATTGATTTTGAAGAGGAATATCGTATTTTAAAAGCCTTGCGCAATGAGTTTTCAGCAAGTGATATAGAGATAAGGGTGGATGCTAATGGTGCGTTTCAAGCAACTGAGGCTCTGGTGTATTTAGAGCGGTTAGCTGCCCTGCAATTGCACTCTATTGAGCAGCCTATACGTGCAGGACAGTGGGAAGCTATGGCTGAACTGTGCGAACAAACACCCCTACCTATCGCCCTTGATGAGGAATTGATAGGGGTATTTACTTCTGAAGAAAAACAACGACTTCTAAGAGAGATACAACCGCAGTATATCATTTTAAAACCTTCGCTCATAGGAGGTTATCGAGGTTCTGAAGAATGGATAATGCTTGCCGAAACATTGGGTATAGGTTGGTGGGTAACCTCGGCTTTGGAAAGTAACATAGGGCTCAATGCCATTGCACAGTGGACGTACACACTTCACAGCCCAATGCCTCAAGGTTTAGGTACTGGGGCATTGTATACTAACAACTTACCTTTTCCGCTTTATGTGGAAAACGGATGTTTGGGCTTTAATCCTTATGAGCGCGTAACATTTCCCTTTTCATAGGCGGTCCTGGTAATCGTTCCACCGTAAAACCACAAGTCTGCATCGCACGGCGCACACTACCTTTGGCAGCATAAGTTACCAAATAGCCTCCTTGTTTGAGGGCAGTGTACATTTGTTGGAAAATAGCTTCTTGCCACAATTCTGGTTGTACTTGCGCCCCAAAAGCATCGAAATAAATAAGGTCGAAAGTGTCGACATCGTTAATAGTTTCAAAGCGTTGTAGCCGTTTTTTGAAGCTGAAGGTAGGAGAGAGAGCAACATTTTCGTCCCACGGACAGCAGTGCATCTGTTCAAAAATAGGGGATAGGGTAGGGGAGAGCACTTCCGAAAAATTCATTTGTGAGGCTTCCTCCCACGAAATAGGATAGGCTTCTACCGTTTCGTAACGAATGTTCAGTTGTAAGGCGTTGTGTTCCTTGTAAGTAACCAAAGCATTGAGCCCTGTGCCAAAGCCAATTTCTAAGATAGAGATGCTCTGGTGTTCAAATAGTTGCAGTCCGTTTTTGATAAACACGTGCTGAGTTTCTTGAAGTGCGCCGTGTACCGAGTGATAGGTCTCATCTAATTGCGGAATATAGAGGCTGGTAGAGCCGTCGGAGGTTTTTATAAGTTCGTGAATCATAATTCAAATAAAAAGTAACAGGTAGTAAATAACAAGTAATTATTTCATAATTAGTATATTGGTGGATACACAATAAAGATTTTTGTCTTTTAAGCGACAAAGTTAAAAAATATTTCGTACCTTTGACAAAAATTTAAGAATTAAAAACTAAAACAATATGAATTTAAAGATTGAAAAAGTAAAAGAAAGTCGTATCAATCAAATAGACTTTTCAAAACTGAGTTTTGGTAAAACTTTTGCTGACCATATGTTTATCTGTGAATACAAAGATGGACAGTGGCAAAACCCAACCATCAAACCTTATGCTCCTATTACCCTTGAGCCTTCAGCAAGCGTATTCCACTACGGGCAAGCTGTTTTCGAGGGAATGAAAGCTTATAAAGATGACAACGGACACGTTTTTCTCTTTCGTCCGCAAGAAAATTACAAACGTATCAATAAATCCTGCTCACGATTGGCAATGCCTGAGTTCCCTGAAGAATGGTTTGATAAGGCTCTTCGCACTCTTGTAGATATCGATAGTGAGTGGATAAAACCAGGATTCGGCAATGCCCTCTATTTGCGCCCATTTATGATTGCTACTACTGCTGGCGTACAAGCTGCCCCTGCTAAAAACTACCTCTTTATGATTATTACCGCCCCTGTACAGGCTTATTACAAAGGCGATGTGAAAGTAAAAATAGCCGACTATTACAGCCGTGCGGCTAATGGTGGTTTTGGTTTTGCTAAAGCTGCAGGTAACTACGCAGGTCAGTTTTTCCCTACCCAAGAAGCTGCCAATGAAGGTTACCAACAAGTGATGTGGACAGACGATGCTACGCACCAATTCTTAGAAGAAGCAGGTACAATGAACCTATGGTTCCGTTTTGGTGATACCCTTGTTACTTGCCCTACCAGTGAGCGTATTCTCGATGGGGTAACTCGTAAAAGTATTATTGCAGTAGCCGAAAAATTAGGAATCAAAACCGAAGTTCGCCCAGTGAAAGTAACCGAACTTATCGAAGCGGCTGAAAAAGGTGAATTGAAAGAAGCATTTGGTTGTGGAACGGCAGCAGTGATTAGCCCTATATCTGGATTTGGCTATAAAGGCAAGGATTACAGTGTAAATCGTCCTGCTGAATTATATACCGATAAAATTAAACAAGCTATACTTAACATTCAGTATAACAAGGCTGAAGACCCATTTGGATGGAGAGTACAAGTGAAGTAAGAAAAAAATAATTGAAAAAAAGTTGTTTAAAAATTTGCAGGTTTCAAAAAAGGTTGTACCTTTGCACCCGTAAAACAAAAACAACAATGGCCTCGTGGCGCAACTGAATAGCGCATCTGATTACGGCTCAGAAGGTTACAGGTTTGAATCCTGTCGAGGTCACAAAGAGCTCTAACAAAAGTTAGAGCTTTTTTTTTATTATTAGTTATTATTCTTCATCTAAAAGAGAATGATATGCTTTTAAATATTTATTCAAACGCTTCATATCTTCTTCTGTAATAGAAGATAATCGTGTGATATCCATATTGTCTTTTAAATCGTTGAGTTTTACTCTTACAGCTAATAGGTTACCTTTAATGCGCGCTATAAAATGTTCATAATCTTCTCCAATTTCTTTTGTTACACACTGTAAAGCATTGAGTATTTCTTCTGAAAAACCTTCTTTTTTAAGGTCGGCAAACGTCCAATGTGTATCTTCAACTAAATCGTGTAATACACCGCATATCTTTTCACTTTCAGTTTGTCCTGCATTCATCACCCTAATAAGATGTAAAATATAAGGTTGCCCAGCTTTGTCTACTTGACCTATGTGAGCTTCTGAGGCTATTTGTATGGCTTTTTCTAACATAATTCTTGTTTTTTATAACAACAAAGGTACAAAAAAATCAGCAAATCGACAAATTGTTATCAACACCTTATTAACAATGGCTGTGAGTAAATAATTACAGCAAGTATCATTCTTTTTTGTACTTTTGCGCTATGAATGAATCTGAAAATATAATAACTCCTGAAATTACACCTCAATATCAGCGTTTTACTCAGCAACAAACGAGTATTGAACGCGGTAAACTCCCCCCGCAAAACCTCAATGCCGAAGAAGTAGTGCTCGGCGCTATGCTCATTGATAAACGCGGTGTTGACAACGCTATCGATATGCTTAGCCCCGATGTGTTCTACAAAAAACAACATCAATTAATTTATCAAGCTATCTTTGAACTTTTCAACCAATCGTTACCTATCGACCTTATCACAGTTTCTGAACAATTGCGCAAAGATGGCAACTTAGAAGCTGCAGGAGGAGAATTCTATCTTATCAACCTCACTCAGCGCGTATCGTCGTCTGCCAATGTGGAGTTCCACGCTCAATTGATTTTGCAGACGTTTATCAAACGCCGCTTGATAGAACTTTCGTCTGAAATTATAGAAGATGCTTACGACGAAACTACCGATACTTTTGAGTTGCTTGACCAAGCGGAACAAAAACTCTATGAGGTTACCCAAAACAACCTAAAACGCTCTACTGAAACAGCAGGTGATTTGGTGTATAAAGCGGTAAAGAAAATCGAAGAATTGTCTAATAAAACCGATGGATTTAGTGGAGTGCCATCAGGGTTTACAAAATTAGATGAACTCACTTCGGGGTGGCAAGCGAGTGACCTTATTATTGTGGCCGCGCGCCCTGGTATGGGGAAAACAGCCCTCACGCTCTCTATGGCACGCAATATCGCTGTAGGGCAAAAAATACCGGTGGCTTTCTTCTCTTTGGAAATGTCGTCAGTACAGCTTATTACCCGTTTAATCTCGTCAGAAACAGGACTTTCCTCCGAAAAACTTCGTACCGGTAAATTGGAAGCCTACGAATGGGATGTGCTCAACAACCGCGTGAAAGACCTCGAAAAAGCCCCTTTATATATAGACGATACCCCTTCTATTTCTATTTTCGACCTTCGAGCTAAAGCACGCCGACTTTCCTCACAGTATGGCATTCAGCTAATTGTAATTGATTATTTGCAGCTGATGACTGCCGGAGGTAGCAAAGGAGCTGGTAACCGCGAGCAGGAAATTTCTACCATTTCGCGTAACCTCAAGGCGCTTGCCAAAGAGCTCAACATACCGGTAATTGCACTTTCTCAATTGTCGCGTAACGTAGAGGCACGTCCTGGTCACAAACGCCCTCAACTATCCGATTTGCGTGAATCAGGAGCGATTGAGCAAGATGCTGATATCGTATCGTTTATCTATCGCCCTGAGTATTACAAAATAATGGAATGGGATGACGAAGCTCAAACTCCTACCGCTGGACAAGCCGAATTTATTGTAGCAAAACACCGTAATGGTGGGTTAGACAATATACGTTTGAAGTTTGAAGGACATTTAGGTAGATTTGCAAATTTAGATGAATATAGCAGTGGAGGTTTCTTATCGGCAATACCTCAGGAATTTACTTCTAAAATGAACGAAAATGTAGCTTTTGATGCCGTGCCAATGGCGAACCCTGCTCAGGCTTTTGGAGCTCCTTCCACCACCTCAACCGACGACGATATACCTTACTAAAAATACTCTTGGAGTGTGTGAATATCCAAGAACCCTTTTTTGCCATTCTTCTCTATTGCATAAAATGATGTTGAGAGAGGAATGGCTTTGTCGTATTGGGCTGAGGTTTGCGGGTAGAATCCTATCTTGCCGTCCTTGTATAAGTAGATAACATCGTTTTCTTTCTGCTTAATTTTATCGAATACAAAAGGCAATAACTGTTTGCCTTTCATATATTTTATAACAGTAGGTATCATCCCAAGTATAAGTACGGAGCTTCCATCTTCGTCTTTTAAAAAGAAATTATTGTAGAGATTTTGTATTTCTTCATTCGTATAGTTTGTAGCATTTGAATAATCGTAGTAAAAAAGTCCTACTTTTCCCTCGCGTTTTACACTGAGCAAGTGCGGAAATAAACGTGTTCTTTCCTCTTCTTTGTTATCCCAACTTAAGTAGCTTCTCCCGTAATAGTCTCTTGCATTTATAAAGGCGACCTCCTCTTCAGCATTGCGGTCTATGAGGCGGTATCTCTCATCAGCTACTTCACTACCACTCATCAGAGGAGTATCTTTAAAATCTATATAATGAGTAATGTGCCCCTCAATCGTATCTTTATTGAGGCTATACACTTCCTCGCGAAAACTGAGCCCACAATAGCCTCTATAAGCTTTTGGTAATTTTGCAACTTTTTGTCCGTTCATATCGTATAGTTCTACTCCTTTTTCAGTAAGAGTTTCTATACCTATGTTGTACAAATAAGCTACTTTCACCCCTTTGAATTTTATAGGTTGATGCTGGTAATTATAAAAGTCTAAAGAATTTTTATTCTTGCCAATGACCCCATATTCATTGTAGTAAATGGTGTCATAGGATTTAGGTAACACTTTGTGGTTAAAGCGATTTACCAACTCATATTGTTTTCCTTGGGGTCGAAGTGTCAAAAACTCATTTACATTCCAATAGTTTATCCATTTGGTATAACACATTTCTATAGGAGGCAGTTCTTCCATTTTGCTAATGTTTCTTTGCCAACTATAGCGATCTAATGCTGCGATTGTCTTTTTTTCTTTTGGAGGAAAATAAATTTTTGAAATATAAGGGGTGTTATCTCCACCTTTTAAGTCAGAGAGTAAGAAAAAGTATCTTCCTTTACCTACATCTAAAACGAAATAAGCATAATATTGGAATTCGTAAGATTCCCATCGCGGTAGTGTGTCTTTAACAATATGAGACCACCCCTCCTCGTCTTCAATGATAAGTCTCTCACCCTTATATGCTTTGGTTTCAAATTCTAATTTTCTTTCGCTGGCTACCGAAGTATTGAGCAAACTAAAGCAATGTGTCTTCTGTTTTTTTAACATAACAGTAGGGTTACCAAAGTTTTTGCCAATCATTTCATCAAGTATAGTAGGGCGCACATCTTTCATTTCAATAAAAGCGTCTTTTCGCAAGTGTAAATCATTGTAGCTAAGTTCTTTGTCACCCATTGTCCAATAAGGAGTATAGGCGTAGAAAGTACTATCGGGCAAGGGTTTCCTGCGGAAGTTGAGTAGCATCGCTACATAGTTACCGTTCTTCTTTTGGTGATAAAAATGATATTCTTTATCGATAACTGCTATGAGCGAAACATCTTTAGAAGGAAGAATAAATTGCGCTTGTAAGGGCAATATCCCACACAAAACGCATAAAATTAGTGCTTTCATCATATTGAAATTAAAAAAAGTAGTATCTTTGCGGAGTCAAACAGACTTCATTATGATTAAATCATATATATCCAAAATATTTGCCTCTATCGTTAAAAAAAAGATAGACCGCTGGGCTAAAGCTCCAATAGACACACAACAAAAAGTATTCCAGTCGCTTATAGAACAAGCTAAAAATACGGCTTTTGGGCGTGACCATCATTTTGAGGAAATCCAAACGTATGAAGATTTTGTGGCTCGCGTGCCTATACGAGATTATGAAGCCTTGCGCCCTTATATCGATAGGGTAGTGGAAGGCGAAAAAGATGTGCTATGGAAAGGCAAACCGCTCTATTTTGCCAAGACTTCAGGGACTACCAGCGGGGCGAAGTATATCCCTATTACCAAAGCCTCAATGCCTTTCCATATTCAGGCAGCACGTGATGCGATTTTATGTTATATACACGAGACTAAAAAAGCCGATTTTGTAGAAGGAAAGATGATTTTCTTGCAAGGAAGTCCTATTTTAGGTGAAAAAAACGGCATTAAAACAGGACGACTTTCGGGCATAGTTGCGCACTATGTGCCTGCTTATTTGCAACGCAATCGTATGCCGTCATACAAAACTAACTGTATAGAAGATTGGGAAACCAAAGTAGAAGCGATTGTTACCGAAACTTTTTCTGAAAATATGACTCTCATCAGCGGGATACCTTCTTGGGTGCTGATGTACTTCGAGCGGTTATACACGCGCTCAGGTATCAAGATAGGAAAATTGTTTCCTAATTTCAACTTGTTTATTTATGGAGGGGTGAATTACGAACCTTATCGCCAACAATTTGAGCACCTTATTGGTCGTAAAGTGGATAGCATAGAACTCTATCCTGCCAGCGAGGGATTCTTTGCCTATCAAGATAGTCAAACGGAAAAAGGAATGCTCTTATTGCTCAATTCGGGTATTTTCTACGAGTTCGTAGAAGCCGATACTTTCTTCAGCGATGCCCCCAAACGAGTGGCTTTGCAGGACGTACAATTGGGGGTAAACTATGTACTCATTATATCTACCAATGCCGGACTTTGGGGCTATAATATAGGCGACACCGTGCAATTTACATCGTTGGCGCCTTACCGCATAGTAGTTACGGGGCGCATCAAGCATTTTATTTCGGCTTTTGGCGAACACGTGATTGGCAAAGAAGTGGAAGAGGCAATGCGTGAGGGCTTAGAGGCTACGGGAGCGCGTATCACAGAGTTTACGGTTGCCCCTCAAGTGAATCCGGCAGGAGGTGAATTGCCTTATCACGAATGGTTTGTAGAATTTGAGCAAAAACCTACTGATATGAAACGCTTTGCCCAAGTGATAGACGAGGCATTGCAAAAACAGAATATGTACTACTACGACCTTATACAAGGAAAAGTACTCCAACCGCTTAAAATCACTGAAGTACCTGAAGGCGGTTTTGCCTCTTATATGAAGTCGCAAGGCAAACTCGGCGGACAGAACAAAATACAACGATTAGCAAACGATAGAAGCGTGGTGGAACGGTTAGTTAAAAGTGAATAGTTAAAAGTGAATAGTTAAAAGTGAATAGTTAAAAGTGAATAGGGTAAGCAAAAGTTGCTGTTATGGGCTTTCCTTTTACTTTTCCTACAGTAAAATGGGGTAATGCTTCAATAATGCGTTTGGCTTCGCGCTTCAAACTTTCATCTTTACCGCGTGTAGCGAGCACTGTTACAGAGCCATTAGTATTGATACAGAATTGTACAATAACCCTTCCTTGTGTCATTTCACAGGTAGTCCCTTGAGGTATAATCTTACATATATATGTATTTACGTGTTTGTCTAACTGCTTTTTAAAGCACTCCAATTGTTGTGCCTCTGGAATATCTTCACACTCCTTAAATCGCGGTTTTTCCTCTACCCAATGATAAGGAATCGTGTCATTTTCTTCTATTTCAGTAGGAGTACTATAATAAGTATTATCATTGTATTTGGGTAAAGTACACGTTTGTATATCTACCTTCAATATTGGTAGTGGAGTAGCCTTGTTCTTTTTCTTTTGTCCATAACTATTACCTATTCCCATCAGTAAAAGTACTAAAAATATAAAGATACTATTTTGCATAATATAAAAAATCGTTAGTGTTGAACTATAAACTTCACAGGGTAAACAAAAATTACAGCTACGGTTTTTCCGTTTTGTTGACCAGCAATAAGGCAAGGTAAACTTTCGATAATGCGTTTGGCTTCATCTTCAAATACTTTAGGCAATCCAAGGCTATTTACTCTCAATACTTTTGAAAAACCATCAGTTCCTATACAAAAACTTACAAGCACTCTACCTTGCCCGCAAAATTCCATAGGGTAGCGCAAGTGTGTTGCGATATGTTTTTCAAGCTGTTGTTTAAAACAAAGAGCTTGTTCATTGTTAGTTAAGTTTTCGCATTCTTTAAATATTGGTTTTTTTTCTACTATCCCATAAGGAATTGTGTCAAGTTTTGATATATCTGAAGCTATTGGTTCTCCACAACGTACTTGTGAGTAACTTGTTGAAGTTACAAAGAAGAATATTATAAAGGTAATTATTGCTTTCATTGGTATCTTTAGTTTTTACTCTAACTCAAATCGTATAGGCCATAACATTTTTACTACTACAGGTTTTCCATTCTGTTTGGCAGGAATAAAAGGCGGAAGACTTTCAATAATAGATTGTGTGACAGCTTCCCAATCTTTATCTGTACTTTTCATTTGAAGTACTTTGGTAGTACCATCGGGATTGATACAGAAACTCACATTCACTCTTCCCTGAATAAAACCACAAGTGCCTTGAGAAGTAATACTTTTGATATATTCCTTTACAATTTTATCCATCTGTTCTTTGAAACATTGGATTTCTTGAGTTTTTGCTACCTCTTTACATTCTACGAATCTCGGTTTTTCCTCTACATTAGCATAGAAAAGGGTATCAGTTTGCGAATAGGTATTGTAGTAAGTGATTGCAAACAATAGTATTAGTAATAACTTTTTCATTTTATTGTTCAATTTTAAAATTGACAATATGCGAAAAAGTTACAGCAACGGGCTTGCCTAAATGTTTGCCAGGGATAAAAGGTGGTAGAGTTTTGATAACACGTTCCGTTTCCTTTTCTAATAGTTTATCAATTCCTCGTACTTCTAAAACAGTAACACTGCCATCGGTATTGATACGGAATTTTAATTTCACCTTCCCACTGATACCCATCTCAAGTGCTGCCATAGGATACTTGTAGTATTTGAAAATGTGTTTGTCTAATTGCTCTTTAAAACAACCGAATTGCTTTTCTTTCAAACTATCCTTGCACTGTTCGAACATTGGTTTTTCTTGCACAAATGTATAAGGTAAAGTAAAAGGGTCTTCTTGACTATAAACAGTATAACCTAATAGTAAAAACAATAGTAATAGAAATCTTGTCATAGTAGTTGTTAATTTTTGTATGTTAGTTTAAAATTGATAGGATAACTAAAGGTTACAGGAACAGGTTTTCCGTCTTGTTTGCCAGGAATGAAAGTAGGTAGTTTTTCAATAATCTCTTTGGCAACAGTTTCTAAAAGTTTATCAGTTCCACGAACGTCTCTAATGGTTACAGTGCCGTTAGTGTTAATTTGAAAACTTACAATTACCCTGCCTTGTATACCTTTGTCAATCGCTTCTTTAGGATAATAGAAATACCTAATCACGTGTTTGTTGAGCTGTTCTTTAAAACACTCTGCTTCTTTTTCTTTTGAAACATCTTCACAAGCCATAAATTTAGGTTTTTCTTCTACTACTTGAAAAGGAATGGCATATTCTTCTTTTTCTTGCACTCCTTTAGCATTAAAATCACAACTTACTATTTGTGCATAGCTATAACCTACAAAAAGAAATGTAAATAGTATAAGTATTTTTGTTTTCATTAGATTTAGAATTGTTTATAAAAATAGTCGTTAGTAATTGGGTGTTAAACAACACAATACTAACGACTAAGGTTTAAAAATTAGTGACTTAATTTGAAATTGATAGGGTAAGCAAAGGTTACAGCAGTAGGTTTGTTGCGTTGTTTGCCTGGAATTAGCTTTGGAATTGTACTGATGATGCGTTTTGCTTCGTCCTCTAATATTCTATCGGTGCCACGCACGCCTAAAATGCTGATAGTGCCATCGGTATTGATGCGGAAACTCACATTCACACGTCCTTCAATACCCATATCAAGAGCAGCTTGTGGATATCTGAAGTTGTTTTTCACGTGTTTGTCTAAGTGTTCTTTAAAACAACTCATTTGCTCACTTCTAGGCACATTTTTACATTCTTGGAAAAGAGGTTTGTCTTCAATTACTGCAAAAGGGACTACTATTTCTGGATTTTCATCTTCTACCACTGGGATACTTTCAGGTAGCGCAGGGGGAGTAGGATCACTAGGGTCAGTATTCCCGATAAGCACTTCATCCACAGGTTTGTCATTCTCTACTACCTCAATTTCCTGAGTGAGGACAGGTGGTGGAGGGGCTTGTTGAGGCATTTCGGGAGTAGGAAGTTCAATTGCTATGGGGTCTTCCTCTATCACTGCTTTGTCATTTACAGCGTATTGATAGCTGAGGTTGCCTTTGTCTTGCATTTTTGCCTCAAATCCCCATAAGGTAAACCCAGAGATAGCGGCAAAACCAATTGCAAAGAACAACCCACTTTGTTTAGCCAAATCGGCTTTAGGGTTCTTTTTAAGTTGCATAATGATTTTTCTTTAAAAGGTTATTAAATGTACTATCAACAAAGGTTTAAAAAGCTTTTTAACAGTTTGTTATAAGCTGTAAATCAACAAGTGTGCCAAAGTTTAAAAGGGTGAAAATTTACTCACTACAATAGATTAAAGTTGATAGGATAAGTTATCGCTACTTCTGTTGGTTTCCCATCTTTATCTTTGGCAGGAATAAGTGTAGGAAGGCTCTCGATGATACGTTTAGCTTCGTTTTCTAAGAGTTTATGAGGAGCTTTAACACTTATTGTAGTGATAGTCCCGTCGGTATTGATACAAAAGGTTATATAAACTCTGCCTACTATCCTTTTCTTTATGGCTTTTTCAGGATATTTAAAAGTATCTTTTACGTGTTTGTCTAAGCGTTCTTTAAAACAAACAAATCGTTTGTTTTCAGGGATATTTATGTTTTCACATTCTTTAAATTGGGGAGGTATTAGTTCTTCTAAAGTTTTTTCTTTGTTATTTTCTGTTTGTGCGTAACTAAAACCTACAAAAAGTAGTGTTAAGAGTATAAGTATATATTTTTTCATTTCAAAAAGATTTAAAAGTTGTTACCTAATGAGTTGATAACTATAATTTAAAAAAAATAGGATAAGCAATAGTTACAGCTATAGGTTTCCCGTTTTGTTTGGCAGGAATAAGTTTAGGCATACTTTCGATAATACGTTTAGCCTCTTGTTCTAAAACTTTATCAACACCTCTTAGTCCTATAACTTCTGTGTTGCCATCTTTTTTGATGCGAAAAGATACATTTACTTTTCCTTCTATCCCAACCTCTTTAGCTTCAGTAGGATATTTTAGCGTGTTTTCTATATGTTTGTTGAGTACTTCTTGAAAACATTTGAAAGTTTCATCTTCAGGAACATCTTTACATTCCTGAAATCTTGGTTTTTGTTCTACTTTAGAGTAGGGTATATCAGTTTCTTCTTCTTTGTTTTGTGCGTAGCTAAAACCTACAAAAAGTAGTGTTAAGAGTATAAGTATATATTTTTTCATTTTTTCAAAAATTTTAAAAGTTATTACCTAATGTGTAATTAATAGGGTAAGCAAACATTATGGAGGTAGGAGTTCCGTTTTCTTCAGCAGGAATTAATTGCGGAAGTTTTTCAATAAGACGCCTTGCGTTTTCCTCGAAGATTTTATCGGTTGCGCTAACATTTATGATTTCAACTTTCCCTTGGGCATTGATGCAAAAAGAAACAATGGCTTTTCCTTGTAGTCCTTTTTCTTTAGCTTTTTTAGGGTAGATGAAATGTCTATTTATAAATTTGTTTAATTGTGTTTTAAAGCACAACGCTGCCTCCTCTTCAGTTACATCTTTGCATTTGTCGAATTTAGGGTAATGGCTGATAAGGTTGTCGTTAGGATCTTTTAGTTGAGCATAGCTAATAATAGTGAAGAACGTAGCTAAAAGTGTAAAGATTAGATTTTTCATAATAAAATGAATGGTAATAGGGTTTGATAAAAAAAGGTTGTGTAATTAAAAAAGTCAGTAGTAAGGAGTCCTCACTACTGACTTTATATTTTGTTAATTTAATTAGTTAGAAAGAGTAAAGTTGATAGGGTAAGCGAACGTTACAGGGGTAGGTTTACCGCGTTGTTTACCAGGAATCAATTTAGGGATAGACTTGATAATGCGTTTAGCTTCTTCTTCAAGTAATTTGTCGGTACCACGAACACCAAGGATAGATACAGTACCATCAGTATTGATACGGAAACTCACATTCACACGTCCTTGGATACCCATTTCAAGAGCAGCAGGTGGATATTTGAAAGTGTTTTTCACGTGTTTGTCCAAGTTTTCTTTGAAGCATTGCATTTGTTTGTCTTTAGGAACATTTTTGCAAACTTCAAACATTGGTTTATCTTCAATCACAGCAAAAGGTACATCAATAGCTACTTCTTCTTCTTGAGGAGTTTCAATTTTTTGTACAGCTACTACTTCTTCTTTTTTACTGGTTTCAGTACTAGCGATAATTTCGTCCTTGATATCAGTTTTGTTGTCTACTACTTTCACTTCTTCTACAACAGCAGGAGCTGGTGGAGGTGGTGGTGGCGGTGGAGTATCAGGGTTCTCCATTACGAATTGTTCTTGTTCTTCGTCGAGATTTTTGTCGGCATCGGATAAGGTAACTTTATCTGGACCTTTGTCTTCGCGAGTGTACTCAAAAGCGAAAAGTGAGAGTCCAGAAACAAGAGCAAATCCTATTGCGAAGAACAATCCACTGCTTTTAGCCAAATCGGCTTTTGGATTTTTTTTAGGTTGCATAATGATTTTCTTTTTAAAAGGTTACTAAATATACTTGAAAGAAATTATTTAAATAATTCTTTATATTTTGCTATAAATAATAGAGCAACAATTGTGCCAAATGCATTGAAAAGCATATCTATAGGGTCTGCACTACGGGTGGTGGTGAGCGCACCTTGCAAAAACTCCATTGTAGCCCCTAATACAAGGGCAGTAATAAACGCCCATAGGTATACTTTTTTTATAGATTGTACCCATTGAGTTTCTTTGCCAAAAGAAAGTACAAACAAGCTGGTATATCCAAAATAAAACCCAAAATGCGCAATCTTATCAGCATAAGGAATACGTGGAGGTTTAGGTATTTCGTTAGAGGAGATGAGACTTAAGCTGATAACTGCTATTGTCCAAATCACCCATAATAGCGTGTATTTATGAGTTTTAAGCATTGATAAGTTTTTGATAATCACTTGCTGAGAGCAGGCTATCCCATTCTTCTGGTGTTGTGATTTTTATTTGTATCATCCAGCCCTCACCATAAGGGTCGGCATTTACCATTTCAGGTTTTTTAACTAAGGCTTCGTGAAAGCTGAGTACTTCACCACTCATCGGCATAAAGAGGTCGGAGGTAGTTTTGATAGCTTCAACAGTGCCAAAGATAGTGTCTTTAGCTAAGGTATCACCTATAGTTTCTACTTCAACATACACAATATCACTGAGTTGCTGTTGAGCGAAATCGGTGATGCCCACTGTAGCAATATCGCCTTCAAGGCGTGCCCAAATATGGTCGGGGGTGTATTTTAATTCAGGAGGAAACTCCATAAAAGTAATATTTTTTTAAAAACGAGCCAAAGGTAATATGTTTTTTTTAAACTGCCAAATTTTTCTTAAAAAAGTTTCTAAAAGGAAAGAAAGAGGCCAGTAAAAATGTCCTAAAAAAAGAGAAAATATGCAGCGTCTTAAACTAAAATTGTTATTCGTACTTATCAATTGTTCATTATCAATTATTTTACTATCTTTGTCCCCAAAAAAAATAATGTTATGAAAAACAAAGCTCTTACATCATTCATTTTTTTAATGTTTGTTGCTGGACTTTCTGCTCAAAATAAAGATTTAGTGGGAAGTTACAAAGGTAGAGGAGGAGGAATTTTTCTCTTTCCTAACAAAATGTTTGCGCTATATGGGTATATGACTATGATTCCAGGTACTTATGAAGTGCTTTCCGATGGAATGGTACTCTTTAAACCTAAGAAGAGTCCTCTCTTTTTAGTTTATGGCAATCACAACAAAAACTTAAAACCTGATGAGGTACGTATTCGATTTGCTAACTTTGAAGATGGAAAAAATTATCTTCAGTATGAGAACGGCAAAACGTTCTCGGTGTTCAATGAGAATCCTAATTGTTTACCAAGTCGTTACGTACATACATTTAGTAAAAAAGAGATAGGCAATAGCCTAACACTTATTGCTGATTTTTCAAATGAGTTGCCTTTGCTAACGCAAGGACTTAAAAATACAGCTCGTTTTACTTTGAATGACAATAATGATTTTCTCATTTGGTATGGCGAGCGTTCTCATTATCAACTTGATGGAGCAGGAGCTTTGGTAGAAAAAGAAGGGCATACTTGTTTGATTTTTATCAATATGGGAACACTTGAACAGAATCAAGAAGCTGTAAAAAGTATTAAAAAGCAAATAAAAAAAATACCTATAGAGGAACTTAGTGAATTCGCCTTTGCTAAAGAAGACGAGGATGAAGTTGATAAAGAGCTGGAAGAAATGCTTCGATTTGATGTATTAAACGATCCTCAAGCAATGTATATGGAGCTTAAAGATGAGACAGTTTCGTCTAATATTGAAGACTCTTTTTTGCAGTATGACGCCTCTAAAAATGTTTATAAAGATCCTTATAACAATATTGAGTATCACAAGTTTAAAATATTAGAACTGCAACAAAGTACTACAGATCTTAAAAAGCTGAAAATAGAGCCTCAAACTATTTTTCACTACCAGTGTGAGCAACCTTCAGAACGCCGAATTTATGGCGAAGCAAATTAAATTTGTTCATTGTTGATTGTCAATTGTTAATTAATTCATATCTTTGCCCTCTGAAAATAAACCAAATTAATAGTTAAGTCTATGGAATATTTAGATTTTGAACAGCCAATCAAAGAGTTAGAAGAACAAATGCAAAAGTGTCAAACCATTGGGAATGAAAGTGATGTGGATATGACCGACGCTTGCAAAAAGATAGAAAAAAAACTCAACCAAGTAAAAAAAGAGATTTATGGTAACCTCACAGCTTGGCAACGAGTACAAATCTCTCGCCATCTTGAGCGTCCTTATACCTTGGATTATATTAAGGCGCTTGCTGGTGATACATTCTTAGAATTACACGGCGATCGCAATGTGAAAGACGATAAAGCGATGATAGGAGGCTTTGGCAAAATAGATAATCAAAGTTTTTTGTTTATTGGTCAGCAAAAAGGAGCAAATACGAAGATGCGCCAATATCGCAATTTTGGTATGGCTAATCCTGAAGGCTACCGCAAAGCCCTCCGTTTGATGAAACAAGCCGAAAAATTTAATATTCCTGTAGTGTGCTTTGTAGATACCCCAGGCGCTTTCCCAGGTATTGAAGCCGAAGAACGCGGACAAGGGGAAGCTATTGCGCGTAACCTCTTGGAAATGTCGCGACTCAAAGTGCCTACTATCGTGTTTATCATAGGTGAAGGTGCCTCAGGAGGTGCCTTAGGTATCGGTATTGGCGATAAGGTATATATGCTCGAAAATACTTGGTATTCAGTAATATCACCAGAATCTTGCTCTTCTATTTTATGGCGTAGTTGGGAGTATAAAAAAGAGGCTGCCGAAGCCCTCAAACTCACCGCTCCCGATATGAAAAAACTCAAACTCATCGACGAAATCATCAAAGAACCTCTTGGAGGAGCTCATCACGACCGTGAAGCTATATTCAACACCGTGCGTAAAGTGATTCTCGACGCCTATAAAGAACTCAAAAAACTTCCTGCCGACCGCTTAGTCGAAAAACGTATGAACAAATATCTCAATATGGGAGTGTATAAGGAGTAGTAAAAAAGCTAAAAATATGACTACAGCAGTTTTACAAAATGATTTGTATTCATCATTTGGTGTGATTAATTCATTTCCTATAAGTGAATATCAACACACTAACTATAATGATTATGCCTTATCAGTATTAGAAAAAACAGATAAAAAATTAGATAGTTATATTTCTAATTTTTGGAAAATACCTTTTATTCAAAAAGAAGTGGACTACAATGCTCTTGTTGATAGTTTACCCTTATTTGATACTCTTAGAGATATGACCTTACAAACAGACATTTCAGATGTAATACGTCAGTCAGCGCTTCATATACTAATAAGGCTTTAGAATACAGAACAATGCTCATTGATTATTTTCAAGAGAGAGAAATATTTTTGAGCAATGCTAAACGTATGGCTGCACCAGTGATAGAAAAGTATTTAGAAAATGAAGTGTAGACAGGGTGATATTATTAAAAGGGTAGGAAGTATCAAACGAACTTATTTATTAGAAATCCAACAGAAAATCATACAATCTATTTTTTAAGAATGATGAAACACTTATTTCTTTTGTGTATTAGTCTATTGTTGTCTATATCTGTATATGGGCAAAAAGAGATGTATGAGGCACGACTTAAGGAATACAAAAGTAAAAAAGAGAAAATCACTTCTCATTCTAAAGAAGTTTCTGATAGATTTGTTTATTATGAACTTGTTAAAAAAATAGACTATAGTCAGTTTATGAGTTCTTATGAACTTTTGCCCATTAATACAAAAGGAATTAAGGTGATTCAAGTAAAATGCAATGGAAAAAATAGTCGAACTATCTATCTTAATGAAAAGGGGCAACTTATTAAAACAAGGTCTTTTTTTGAAGATGGTGAGGAGTCATCAATAAATGAATATGTTTATGAAAATGGATTATTGCACAAAAAGATAGAAAAATCAAGTAAGGGTGCTATAGATGAAATCTTGTATGCTTATAATGATAATGAGATTTTCGCGAAAGCTATATCCAAAGATAATCCGCCTTTTGGGAATTATTACAATTGTAATTACGCTCAACTCAAAGAAGATTTTTTAGATTTATATATAGTACACTTTTCAACTTTTGATTATTCAGTAAATGAAAGAGCAGCTGTTATCAAGCAAGGAAATCTTATTGTTAATAAAGAATTAGATCTTACTATTCATCTTTCAAGGACTAAGAACTATTTACCAATCACTTATAAATACAAAAATAAGGAAGGTAAAATAATAGCAAAACAGCCTACTCATTGGGAAAATATTTTTGAAGGAGAAAAAACAGAGTATCATTGGGATAACAACCAGCGTATTAGCAAAATTGTAATTACTGAAGGAAAAGAGAAAACAGTTTATACGTATGAGTATGAAATGTATTAAACTTATGAAACACTTACTTTTTTTATGTCTTACCGTCTTAATGTTAGTGCCTGCTCACGCCCAAAACGACGATGAAAACAATAATTTTATAGCAGCAGGACAACCTATTTTTATTATTGTAATAGGAGAATATTGTGGTATTCCTAACAATCTTGGCACACGTGAAGAAGCTGAGTTAGCGAAGAATTTCAAATCTTTAAACCCCAAAATACGTTATGCTTGGATCAGTACACAGCCTTTAACTTTTGATAATTACAAACACTCTACTATTCATTTTGATAATGAAGAGGGTAAAGGCTGTGTGCGAGTGGTTTATTGGGATGGTAAAAAAAGTTCTACTCCCTTACTGTACAATGATTTAGTAGGGGCTACTGAATATTTTTCACCTAAACTACTCAAAAAGAAAGTTGAATCAAGCTATTATACCGAATTTCAAAAACGTTTAAAGCACTTTCAACAGAAAAAAGAACATCTTACATCGCACTCCAAAGAAGTATCAGATAGATATGTGAAAGATGTGTTGATCAATCAAGCCTTGATGCTCTCTCCTGTTTTTTCTTTAAATTTGAAAAATGTCAAGCGCATTACAGTAAAAGAAAACAAACAAGTGCAAATGCGACTCTGTCTCAATGAACAAGGATTACTATCTCGTATAGAGCGACAAGATGGCGAAGTATATATGGAATGTAAATATGAAGACGGATTATTGCGAGAACTCGTAGAATATCAGTCAGATGCAGAACCTCTCACTACTGCTCAATATCTGTATAACGACAATGAAATTTTTAAGAAAGTTGTAAAAGAGGAAACACCTCCGTATGACGGTAAGCATTTCTATTATAGTTGTGATTATTACCAATTGCAAGATGATTTTTTAAATTGCTATAGAACAAATTTTTCCACCGATACTTGGTCAATTTATGAAAACATAATCAAACGTGAAGGTAATAAAATTATTGATGAAGATGACCTAAATAAAACCGTATACACACTTTCTAATACTAAAAATCACCTACCTATCACTATAACTTTTGGTAAAGAAGATGGTGAAAGAGGTCAAGGAAAGTTTATCCAAAAAAATCCCCTTCTTTGGGTTTTTGAAAGTTATAACCAAACAAATAAATTCCATTGGGATAAACAAGGACGTGTAATAAAAATAGAATCTAAACGTAAGGATATGGAAGATTCAGAAGATGTTACCTACTATTTCCAATATGAAATGTATTAACTAACCACTAACTATTAATCATTAAACATTAATCATTAAAAAAGATGTTATCAGAACAAGAAATCATTCGTAGAGAAAAACTCTCTAAATTGAAAGAATTAGGGATTAATCCATATCCCGCTCCATTATATCCTGTCGATACTACCTCTAAGGATGTAGCCGACCGTTATGAAGAAGGCAAGCAAGTAGTGGTTGCTGGTAGGTTGATGTCCTTGCGCGTACAAGGAAAAGCCTCGTTTGCTACTTTGCAAGACAGCGAGGGCACAATGCAGTTGTATTTCAATCGCGATGAGATGTGCCCTGAGGAAGATAAAACGCTCTACAATGAGGTGTTTAAAAAACTCCTCGATTTAGGCGACTTTATAGGGGTAGAAGGTTATTTATTCATCACCAAGATGGGTGAAAAAACAGTAGCCGTTAAGAATTTTACCCTCTTATCTAAAGTATTGCGCCCTCTGCCAATGCCTAAAGTAGATGCCGATGGCAAAGTGCACGATGCCTTTACCGACCCTGAACAACGCTACCGTATGCGCTATGTAGATTTGGTAGTAAATCCCCAAGTGAAAGAGGTATTTATCAAACGTACAAAGCTGTTCAATGCGATGCGCCAGTTTTTTAATGAGGCAGGTTATTTGGAAGTAGAAACACCTATATTGCAAGCTATCCCAGGGGGAGCTAGTGCGCGTCCGTTTATCACTCACCACAATGCGTTGGACATTCCGCTCTATATGCGTATTGCCAATGAACTCTATCTAAAACGTCTTATTGTGGGTGGTTTTGATGGAGTGTATGAGTTTTCTAAAAACTTCCGTAACGAGGGAATGGATAGAACTCATAACCCAGAATTTACTGCGATGGAAATCTATGTGGCTTATAAAGATTACCACTGGATGATGAACTTCACCGAGCGTTTGATCGAACATTGCGCTATGGCAGTAAATGGTACTACTAAGGCTACTTTTGGAGCCCATACAGTAGATTTCAAAGCTCCCTATCCTCGTATTACGATGACCGAGGCTATCAAACAGTTTACAGGTTTTGATATCACAGGGAAAACAGAAGAAGAACTAAGAGCCTTTGCACATTCTATTGGTATTGCAGTAGATGAAACAATGGGCAAGGGCAAGCTCATAGATGAGATATTTGGTGAGAAATGCGAAGGCAACTTTATTCAGCCTACATTCATCACCGATTACCCGAAAGAGATGTCACCTCTTACCAAAGAACACCGTGACAATCCTGCACTTACTGAGCGTTTTGAACTAATGGTATGTGGTAAAGAGATTGCTAATGCCTATTCTGAGCTCAACGACCCTATCGACCAGCGCGAGCGCTTTGAAGAGCAATTGCGACTCTCAGAAAAAGGTGATGATGAGGCTATGTTCATCGACCAAGATTTCTTGCGCGCTCTTGAATATGGTATGCCACCTACCTCAGGTTTAGGTATCGGTATGGATAGATTGATTATGTTCCTAACCAATAATGAGAGCATACAAGAAGTGCTTTTCTTCCCACAAATGCGTCCTGAAAAGAAAGGCGTAGAACTATCAGAAGATGAAAAAGTAGTATTTGAACTACTAAAAACATCAGAAAAACTTCTTTTAGATGCTCTTAAAACACAAACTGCTTTCTCTAACAAGAAATGGGATAAAGCTATCAAAGGACTTACTAGCAAGAAAGTTGCTAAAGTAGTAAAAGAAGGAGAAGAACTGTTCGTAGAATTAGCAAATTAGTCAATTTGTCAATTTGTCAATTAGCAAATTATAGATGCCAAAGGTTGTGTTATAATCTTTGGCATTTTCTTTTAAAAAATATAGTAATGAATATCACCGAGAAATTAGCCTATAAAGAAAGACTCATCACGCGAGCTAAAATGATTTTAGCACAAGGAAGATACCCTGCTGAACTCCTTGAACAGATTAAAGACGAACGTTTGCTCAAAGAGGTAATGAAAGAAATGATGCCCTCAGCAGGAACAGCTTATGAGCTTTTAAACGATGAAGAGAAACAACAACGTGATCGTTTGTTGGCTCTAAATATAAAGTTTAGAGATTATTTATATGGATTTATGTTGTGCAAAAATATAGGTTATTTTCTGCTCATCACGGGGGCATTGATAGGGATTACTGCTGTGATGCAATTCAATAACAATGGTATTTTTGGTGTATTGAGCTTGCTAAACAGCGCTTTGCTGTTGTATTTGGCAACAAAGAAAAAGGAGTTGTTACATTACCTCTGGCAGTTATTTTGTGCATTTCTTCTGTTTTATATTATAGAACTAATAGTATGGCAATTCCCCTCTCCTTTTTTGTATTTTATTGATAACGATGTGCTTTCTTCAAGATATGAAGCAAAAATAAAGTTGGCAAATTTAGCAACTCCATTGGTTTATGAAGGGGTAAGGTTAGCAGCGCTTTTAGGAATTTATAAAGGGTTGAAAAGAATTAACGAATTTTTCAATTGTCAATCGAAAAATCATCTACTACTTTTGTAGAATCCAAAGAAAGCAATATAACCATAGCACGCTACTAAGGTGAGAAATGCTAAGCTAAACCCTATGCGATCAGTGAAGAAACCAAATAGGATAGGCACTAATCCGCCGCCTACAATCATAGTACATAATAGTCCAGAAGCCTGAGCTTTCAATTCGTCAATCCCTTCAGAAGCTAAAGCAAAAATAGTAGGAAACATAATAGAATTGAAGAATCCTAGCAATAATAGGCTCAGCATCGAGAAAAGCCCTCCTGTATTGATGGCTATCAAAATGAGTACAACGTTACATAAGCCAACAAACATCAGCATTTTAGCTGGAGACAAGTGTCTACTGAGTTGTGCTCCTATAAATCTCCCTACCATAGCACCTCCCCAATAGAAACACAAAAATATGGCAACCATAGCCTTAGGATCGGCATTGATAAGGTCTGGTTTGTTAAAAATGATTCCCAAAGCTTTCCACATAGGTCCTCCTATAGGGCATTGTGATATTTCAGACATATTTATTTCTACCAAATAGTTGATAGCAAAACTTCCTATAGCTACTTCAGCTCCTACATATAGAAAAATAGCAATAGCTCCTAAAAGTAAAGGCGTTCTTTTTAACAATGAAAAATAACTTTTTTTATCAACCACCTCTTCTTCTGTGGTGTGACAAGGTAGTTGTGCAATGCCAAATATAACAGCTAAAGCAATCACTATAAGTGAAATATATAAAAAAGGAGTTTGTATAGTTAGTGCTTCCGATTGTAGATACATATTTCGTTCTAAAAAATCTAACGATCGTATTTCACCAGACGTTTTTACTTCGTCTTTCAACAAGTAAACTGCCCCGATGATAGGTGCAAAAGTAGTTCCTAAAGCGTTAAATGCTTGAGAGAAAGTGAGTCGGCTGTGAGTAGAATTTTCTTTGCCTAAAGCTGCAATATAAGGATTAGCGGCTACTTGTAAGAGGGTGATGCCACTTCCTAATACGAAAATAGCAATCATAAACGCCCAAAAAGAACGCATTTCGGCAGCGGGATAAAACAATAAACACCCTAAAGCTACAATAATGAGCCCTAAGGTAATACTGCGCTGGTATCCTATTTTGCTAAGCGTAACTCCCGCTGGAATTGAAAAGAGCAAATAAGGTAAAAAGAAAAAAAAGAGTATAAATCCTGCTTGAGCGTAATTGAGTTCAAAAATGTCTTTTAGATGAGGAACTAACAATTGTACTAATACAGTAATCCCACCAAATAAGAAAAATAAAATAGCAATAAACACAGACGCTCTAAAACATTTTTTGGTTTTATTCATTATTGGTCAATTTTTAGCCTGCAAATCTACACTTTATATTTAAAGAAACGTTAAAATTTAACAATATATTTTTGTTATAAATATAACTAATGATTGTAAGTTGTTTATTGTCAGAGATTTTTAGAATTTTTATTCTTCTGTTTAAGATTCTTAATTTACTTGTATATTTGTCGTTTGATAACTTGTTGATTACTTTGTTTATAAAAAAAGCGATAAAAATGTTTGTATTTCATAAAAAAGCACTAATTTTGCCCCTGAAATAAGAAGTGAAACAGCTTTTTGTTTTTTTAGTCACTTTGTGTATGAGCAATCTACTAACCGTCGGCTGAGAAACTAATTAACTAAATATAAATGAAAAGCTGGTTTTTAAATGTCGCAATTTTATTGCTCGCAACAATTACTTATGCCCAAAGTGGAACAGTAACGGGTGAAGTGATTGATGGTGAGTATAATGCACCTCTGATGGGGGCTAATGTATTGGTTAAGGGTACTACCCACGGTGTCTCCACCGATATGCAGGGTAAGTTTTCCTTAAATGTAAATGCCCCTACAGGCACCTTGGAGTTTTCATACCTCGGGTATGTAACCAAGACCGTTCCTTACAAATTAGTAAACGGTAAAGCACACATAAAGGTTACTCTTTCTACCGACCAACAGGCGTTGGGCGAAGTGGTGGTAACCGCTAAAAGTACACTGTTAGACATTGCTAAAGAACGTAAAACACCAGTAGCTGTCTCTACTATTCAAGCTACTGAAATTATCGAAAAATTGGGCACGCGTGAACTTCCTGAAGTACTCAATCGCACGCCATCAGTATACGCCACTAAAGGTGGTGGAGGCTTCGGCGACTCTAAAATCAATATTCGAGGTTTTGATACCAAAAACATTGCTGTAATGGTAAATGGTATGCCTGTAAACGATATGGAAGGTGGTACTGTTTATTGGAGTAACTGGTCTGGTCTTGCCGATGTTACTTCAGCAATGCAAGTACAGCGCGGGCTTGGAGCTTCTAAGTTAGCAATAGCTTCAGTAGGAGGTACTATTAATGTGGTAACACGTGCTGCCGATATGTCCGAAGGAGGAACTGCTTACTTTAGCTATGGTAGTAACCAAGAGTATAAAGGATTAGTTGCTTACAATACAGGTAAGAGCCTTACAGGTTGGTCGGCTTCTGTGTTATTCAGTAAAAATGCCGGACGTAAATACGTAGATGGTACCAAGTTTGATGGCTATAGCTATTATTTTGCTTTAGGCTATGAACCTTCCGATAAACACAGTTTCCAGCTGATGTTTACAGGAGCTCCACAATGGCATCACCAACGCTCTAACAGTCCTTTGTTGTCTGATTATTTACGCTATGGCGATGGTGATGAACCTAATCGCAAATACAATTCAGATTGGGGATACTTAGATGGTGAAGAATATACTATTAAGAAAAATCTATATCACAAACCCGTAGCAATGCTCAACTGGGATTGGAAAATAAGCGAAAGTACCTCACTTAGTACCGTAGTATACGCTTCTTTAGGACGTGGTATGGGCACCAACTCTTTAGGAGAAGCTCACTCTTTCTCTTCAAAAACAGTGAGCGGTACTACATCTTACTCCCTTCAAAAACATTATTTAAATACACTTCGTACTGAAGAAGGTTTGATTGACTTTGACAAAGCAGTACAATATAACAAAGGTCAGGCAGTAAGTGGATTGGAGACTATGCAACACCCTGGTGAAGCAGGTAGAAGTGTAAGAGTAACCGACCCTAGCGGAAAATCAGCAGGCTCTGTAAACCAAGGTTTCATACGCAATGGTTCCGTGAACTCTCACGATTGGTATGGATTCCTTACCAACTTGCAACACCAAATTAATGATAATTTTACAGCAAATATTGGGTTAGATGGCAGATACTATTATGGCTATCACCACCAAGTTGTTACTGATATGTTAGGAAATAACTCTTATGCCGACAATAAGAATAAGAATCTAAATAATCCTAATGTGGTAACCACCGTTGTTCCCGCTAATGTTTCTTGGAATCCGTTCCAAAAAACAGAGCCTTTAGAAAACCAAATAGGCTATAGCAATGATGGAGAAGTGAAATGGTTTGGTCTTTTCTCTCAGTTTGAATACTCTGATGATCATTTTTCTGCCTTCATACAAGGAGCTACTTCGATACAGTCCTACCAGCGTATAGATAGTTTTTTAAAACCAGGTACATTAGCTATTACAGGTAAACCTGAAACTGCTATGAGTACTAAAACAGGTTTCAAAGATATCGTAGGTTATAATATCAAAGGTGGTATAAATTACAATATCAACGAACATCACAATGTGTTTGCAAATGTAGGATATTACTCTAAACAACCATTGTTTGATGCTGTATATCCTAATTACCGAAACTTCTTAAACCCTTCTCTTACTAATGAAAAAATTTTTGGAGTAGAACTCGGTTACGGGTTTAAATCAAGTTTTTTGAATGTCAATTTGAACCTATATCACACTTCTTGGAAGGATCGTTATTTACGCAAATCTAATAACCTTAAAAATAATACAATTCGTGCTTATGCAAATATCTTAGGTATTGAAGAAATTCACCAAGGTATAGAACTTGAAGCAAATGCTAAAATCAATGATTATGTAAGAGTAAATGCTTCTCTTTCATTAGGTGATTGGTACTATAAAGGAGATGCTTCTGGTAATCTTACTAATGAGAGCAACGAAACTATCGATGATCAAGGAAATGTAGTACCAGCAGGTAGTGCTAGCCAAGTAAAACTTTTCTTAGACAAAGTGAAAGTAGGTTCTACCGCGCAAACAACTGCTTCTTTGGGTCTAACTATACTACCACCTATAAAAGGACTTAAATTCGATGTTGATTGGCGTTACGTAGATGATCTATATGCGAATTTAAATATTTCTAATTTCAATAAAAAAGTTGAAGCTGAAAAAGGTGCTCTCAAATTACCAAGTTATAATCTCTTTGATTTAGGAGCTTCTTATAAATGGCAACTTACCGATAAGCAACGTCTTACTTTCTCAGTGCAAGCTTATAATGTACTTGATACTTACTATATTTCAGAGTCTTATACAAGTATCCACACTACTAATGGCAGTAAAACTTATCAAGATATTGATGTAAGAAACCAAGTATACTTCGGTGACGGTCGTACCTTTAGCTTCGGCGTACGATACAACTTCTAATAAGTTGAAAAATAAAAGATAAGATTTCAAAAGGCTGTTCTACTCGGGCAGCCTTTTTTTAATTAACGAATTAGTAGATTAGCAAATTGATAAATTTTTCGTACCTTTGCACCATTCTAAATTATTAATTGTTAATTGAAAAATATGTCGCTATTCGCAAAAAAATATAAATCTATCTATGAAGTCTTTGAGACTTATATGCACTCATCTAACTACGAAGATATCGATTTCGTGTTTGATGTAGTGAACTACTTTCGCCGCAAAAGTAAAGATAAAAAAACTCCTATCAATATCGATGAACTCATCTCCGAAATAAAACACGAACCTGAGCGCATCGCTTTCTTCCGAGAAAAACTCCACAATGTATTTGCTAACAAACAAAAAACACTTCTATTCACTGATGCTGGCTTACTCAATAGTGTTTCTTTTTTCAAAGAATTACGCCGCCGCATCAGCCGTCAGCTCCTGCCCGACCAGCCTTCTCAAGAGAATATCCAATATGTACTAAACCAAATTTTTTATCGCCCTTCCGATGCTAAATGGGTGTTGCAAATCCCGTTAGACAATTGGAAGGAACTTTTTGATATCCTCTCTGTCAATACTTTTTATGAAGATACAGAGCGCAAAGCTACCTCTAAACAAATCCTCTTGGCGATAATGATTCTCTCACAACGTATGGGAGGACTCGCTCTACAAACCGATGTACACCGTATGGTGCCTGAGTATGCTCATTTAAACAGCCCCTTTATCGCACTCGACGACGAACTAAATCAACTCGCACGTACTCTCGCTAAAGAAAATAAATCTTATCTCTATATACAAGAACACGAATTAGACTATAAACAACTCAATATCTTAGCTGCCCAATGTGAAGATTTTGTGAACAAAGCCGATGCTAACGCCGAAAAATATGGGGTAACCTTTAGTGTGAACCAAACACTTTTGCTCATCCGTCAGCAGATTAAACGCATCAAACGTCTTTATAACTACTTGTTTATAGAAAAAGAAGTCGACAAGCGCGAAAAAGCAATTGCTTTCTACTTAGATATGGTAAAAACCAACTCTAAGAAAAACAATATTCGCAAATTGATAAATGATAGTGTTTACAACATTACCTACGAGATTACAAATTATACCGGTAAAACGGGGGAACACTACATCACTTCTACAGGTAGGGAGTATTTCAAAATGCTCAAAACCGCTTTATGGGGAGGGGTAATTGTGAGTTTTATGTGTTTGGTAAAACTCTATATGTCTATGGTACCTGACCAAAGTGCGTTTTTCCGCGCTTTAAACTATAGTTTTAACTATGCTATTGGTTTTGTGATTATTTACCTCACAGGATCTACTTTGGCTACCAAGCAGCCTGCAATGACGGCTTCTACTATTGCCAAAACCTTAGAAAACCTAAACGATAACGACGATAAACAAAAACGCCGTCAATACACTGAGTTCTCAGCGCTCTTCACGCGTTTATTCCGTTCGCAGTTCATTGCTTTTGTAGGTAATGTGTTTGGGGCTTTCCCCGTGTCAATGCTTTTGGTGATAGGAATGAGTTATTTACAAGGGTATAATATTGCCACTAAAAAGGGGTTACATTTGTTAGAAGATCTCAATATATGGCACTCACCAGTATTTTTACACGCTTGTATTGCTGGGGTATTTTTGTTTTTATCGGGTATTATTGCTGGTAATGTTGCCAGTGTGAACAACTTCAACAACTTCTATTACCGCCTATCCGAGCACCCTTTCCTCAAAGGATTCTTTGGCAAAATGCGTATGCAACGCGTTGCCAATTGGATGCAAAAAAAGTGGCCAAGTATTGTTTCAAATATTTGGTTTGGAGTGTTTATGGGGAGCGCTTGGGCTGTAGGTGAGTTCTTCGGTTTACCTATCGATATACGCCACATCACCTTTGCTAGTGGTAATTTAGCTTACGGCTTGTACGGTATGAATTTTATCATTAGCTTAGAAAATATCTTTTGGTGTGTTTTAGGGATAGGCATTATCGGTTTGGGTAACTTTATTGTGAGTTTTGGTCTGTCACTATGGATAGCTTTACGCTCTCGTGAAGTCCCCGCTTCCGAACTTAAATACTTAGCACGTTGTGTGTGGAAAGCCTTCAAAGAACGCCCCCGAGCTTTTTTCTTCCCCGTAAGAAATAAAAAATCCTAACCCCTGACCCCTAACCCCTACTCCGGCATTGCCTTCCACTGCTGGATATGGTAATTGTATAAAAATACAAATAGAAAAGCCCCAGCTAAAAGTTGGTAGTAAAGTGATTGAGAAAATTGGTCGATATCTACTTTTAGCAAAGCAATGGTGAAAATAGCAGCAGGGAAGAGCAATAGGCTGAAACAAATGAGAATACCACTGTAGAGTTTGGGAAGCAAAGGTGCACCTATAACCGAGGCTATCGCTACAGCAAAGTAAGCGAATAGATATATCCATAAAACTAACTGAAAATCAATATCACCTACAATAGCAATTATAATGCATAACATTGCTAAAATGAGTGCTAAAACACTGGTGAAAACAATGGTGAGTAGGAAAGTTCGCAATTTGGTAATATACACACAGAAGATAATGAGTGCAATCCCTAAGGCAAAAAGTGAAAAAGGAGCTTTGGTGATAAACAAATGAATATTAGTTAAATCACTATTCTCGATGCCTACAAAAGAAGAAGTGCATAACACCCCTAAAGCAAATGATACTGGCAAACCAATCACACTGAGAGTTACGAGAAAAAAGAGTACAAAAGTTCCAAACAACTTTAGCGGACTGTTAGGATAAAACCAATTAAAGGCATTGAACCTGTACAAATCCATCAGCCATTTCACAAAAAAGACAATAAGCCCAATGCGATAGATTTCAAACGGAAGTGCCCAAAAGTCTTCAGCAAATCCCATTCCTCCTCTGTTAGAAGCAATAAGTCCTAACAAAAAGAATAACAAATGCGCGCCAAGAGCTATTATTAGCATTGGCACTACTCGTGTACTCCAAATTAATGGATAATGTTCTAAAAGATACTTTTTCAATTGATAATCAACAATTAATAATTAGTAAAATCTGCCTCCTAAAACCTGACACCTAGCACCTATTCAGGCACTGCTCTCCATTGGTGCAGTATAGGAGCGTATAACAATATGAAAAGGAAATTAGACAAGAGTACTCCATAATTCAAAAGAGGCATATTGTTAAAAGTCTCTTCTTTGAAAATTAATAAGATAGCTCCGTAAAGGGCAGGGGTAAAGAACAGCAGTGAAAAGTTGATGAGAATCCCCGAAAACAGTTTGGGCATCGTTGCTAAATTAGTAACAACTACCAATATAGCAATGAAAGGAATTACTACATACATCCAAACAACAAGTGAAAAAAACAAATTGGCATCAGAAAAAATACTGAATAAAAATGCCGACACCATCCCTAACGCGAGTGATAATACCCCCGAAAATACAATTGTAAGCAATAAGGTTCTAACCTCAGTAATCCGTACACAAAGCACTAATAATGAGATAAAAAGCGATGCGATGAGCAGCCCTTGCACAATAGATCCTTCCTCAGCGCCATAAAACGGTCTATCAATCACAAGTAAGTGCGTTTTTTCGCCAGCCATAAACGAAAGAGAGAAAGTGAGTACCGCAAATATAATTATAAAGTATTGTGTATATAAACCGAGTAACTTCAGCTGATTGCTGGGGTAAAAATGTTTAAAAGCATTGTTTTTAGAGAGTTGCATTAGCCAGAACACTAATAGCAAGATACTCACAATAAGGTGTAACAAAAAAGGAAGAGGGAAAAATTCTTCTCCTATGGTATAAACTCTTTCATATATACTGCCTTTATCAACGATATAGCCCAACAGAAAGAAAAAAACGTGTCCGCAAGCAGCGAGACCTAACATTGGCAACAGCTTAGTGTTCCAAATCAATGGATAATTTTCTAATAAATATTTTTTCAATTTACAATTTACAATTAATAATTAACAATTTACCCCCCCCTAAAACCTAACACCTGCCCCCTGACCCCTGATACCTAACCCCTACTCTGGCATTGCCTTCCATCGTTTGATAACTCCCGTATAAAGTCCTACAAACACAAGTGAAAGCAATATTCCAATTCCCCAAAGGATAAGTATTTTTATATCATTCTTAATAGGATCTAAATAATATTCTATAAACTTCCACAAATTGTACCTATCTTCTATAATTACAAAAGTAATAACTATAGCAGGAAAAAAGCCAAATAGAGTGGCATTCATTGCGATACCTCGGTATAGTTTCTTTTTAGATGTAATTGATAGGAAAACCACCGATAGATAGCTAATCCATAGCAGGGATAAAGCAGCAAATGTTTTGAATTTTATACTTGTGTCTACATATACAATAAGTGTTACTACTAAGGCAAGCAGCAAACACAACAATCCGCTAAATACAATAGAGAGTAACACTGTACGCAATGAGGTAATACGTACCGCAAAGAGTAATAATGTGAGTAAAAAAGCGATAATAATTATAAAGTTAATTTGCGCATCAAATTTTTCTATAAACACTCGCTCTTTTATAAGTGATGCATTATGAGCTATGTAATACTCTTCTCGCTGAGCTTCAGAAAATTGTTTCATTTCAGAATCACTAATATACTCAGGATATTGTTGTAGCACACTGTGAAGGTAACTATCAGTATACCGCCAATATACTTTAGCTTTCTCGCCTGTCATAAATGAAAAACCAGTACTGATAATCCCCAAAATAACAGCGAAATACACTACAAAACGCCAAAACAATTGCCAACGACTCACAGGGTAGAAACGATCAAAAGCATTGTTTCTAAACAAATAGATAAACCAACCTACCAATAGCAAAACAATTATAATAAAGTTTAACAACATTGGTAAGCCATTAAACGAGTCCCCCCACGGGTAATACCCCTTACATAACTTTCCGTCGGTGAGCATCATAAATCCCAAAGCGAAAAAGGCTAAATGAGATAAGAATATCAGTGGTAATAACAGTACCACCTGCGTATTCCAAATTGCTGGATAACGTTCTAATAAATATTTTTTCAATTGATAATGAGTGTTTTATAATTAATAACCTATACCTCCTAACACCTAACCCTTGACCCCTGACACTCTACTCCGGCATTGCCTTCCATCGTTTGATAACATTCGTATAAAGCCCTACAAACACAAATGAAAGCAGTATCCCTACTATTGAAATTATAAGTTCTCTTATATTGTACCAATAATAATAGTAATAATAAATTTCCTCAGTATTTGATGAAGGATACCACCAATTATATCTCTCTCCTATAGCTATTAGAGTAGTGATTGTTATAGGTAGAAAACCAAATAGTGAAGTATTCATTGCAATACCTCGGTATTGTTTTTTGTTAGAGAAAATAGATAAAGCAATCACTGAAAGGTAAGTCAACCATAAGATTGTCAGCACTACATATACATCTCGTATTGCAAACATATTGCTCTCCAAAACCAATATGAGCACTAAGCCAAGCAGCAAGCACAACAAGCCACTGAAAACAATAGAGAGCAACACTGTACGCAATGAGGTGATACGTACTGTAAAAATCAATATAGTTAAAACAAAAGCAATAATGATTACAAGAAAAATTTCATCATCAAAATTTTCTATAAACACTTGTTTTTTTATTTGTGATGCATTATGAACTATGTGATATTCCTTTAGTTGATCATCAGATAATTGTTCCCTTTCAGAATCGCGAATATCCTCAGGGTATTGTCGTAATACACTATGAATGTAGCTATCGGTATACCGCCAGTATACTTTAGCTTTCTCACCTGCCATAAATGAAAAACTAGAACTTGTAATTCCGCCAATAACAGCAAAGTATACTACAAAACGCCAAAACAATTGCCAACGACTCACAGGGTAGAAACGCTCAAAAGCATTGTTTCTAAACAAATAAATAAGCCAACCTACTAATAGCAAAACAATTATAATAAAGTTTAACAACATAGGTAAGCCATTAAACAAGTTTCCCCACGGGTAATAGGAAATTCCTAACGTGCTATCAGTGAGCATTATAAATCCCAATCCAAAAAAGACTAAATGGGATAAGAGTATTAATGGAAATAGCCACACAATCTGAATGTTCCAAATTGCTGGATAACGTTCTAATAAATATTTTTTCAATTGATAATGAGTGTTTTAAAATTAATAAGCTATAACCGCTAAAACCTGAAACCTGTCCCCTGACCCCTAAAAACTAACTCACAAAGAAACGGCGGGTAGAAGCCGAAATATTTCGTATATAAGTAAGCTCTATTTTAGCTTTACCAAGAGCTTCTAACACAGTAGAATATTCAGTACCTTCGGTAAAATAAGCGATGTAAATACCTCCGTTGTACTGCAATTTTTCAAGATTAAAAGTGCTAAATACTGCTAATAATTCTTCTCTGCTGTTAGTAGTGTCAATTTCTACGATGAGTGGGGTAGGGGTGTTCTCTTGGGCAGTCTCAACATTTTCGCGGTATTGTCCATTTTTGAGGAAAATTACCTTGTCAGATATTTTTTCTACTTCAAAGAGTTGTTGAGAGCTCAATATCAAAGCGATAGGGTGATTTACTGAGTTAGCTATCATTTTGAGGTCTTCTAATATTACCTGTTGTGCCAGTACATCTAAGTTCCCTAAAGGCTCATCTAAGAGCAATAATTCTGGCTGACGTAATAGGGTGCGCGCTAATTCAAAACGCATTTTATACCCCGATGATAGCGCATTCCAGTTTAGATTGCGGTATTTCCACAAACCTAAACGGGCAATCATTAGCAGAGTGCGTGGTTCGTTTTCTTCAGCAGGGATACCATAGCACGCCAAAGTAAATTTGAGATTGTCTTTCAAACTACCATACCATTTGTCGGTGCGTTGGGGAATGTAAGCTAATTTAGTGCGTAAATCGTATTCATTAGTGGGCGTTTTTTTGAAGTAATAGGTTATTTCGCCCGAATTATAAGAGAGGTCGTGCGCTAAGATGCGCAAAAGGGTTGTTTTCCCATTGCCATTTTCACCTACTAAGCCGTAAACTTGTCCTTTATTAATAGTAAGTGATACAGGACCTAATGAAAACATTCCCGAATTGTAGGTTTTTTTAATGTCTTTAGCAACAAGCACAGCTTTTTCAGTTATTACCTCCTCTACGGTGCATTGCCCTACTTCTTCAAGTAGTGCAGATGCTTTTTCCGTAAGTTGAGCCAACTCATTAGGATTGTTTTCCTTCCAGTTGGTAAGTTCTATAGCCTTTAGGTAGAGAGGCATTTGTTGTGTGTCGGCTACACAATCTAAAAGTTTGCGAAAGCCTAATTCAGTATCTTTCTGTGCAAAGAATTTAAGAGCATCTTGCACGCGGAGTTGATGTTTTGTCATAAACGAATAGTTTGATGCGACAAAAGTAGTCAATAATTAGTAAATTAGCAAATTAACGATAAAAAAAATCACTTTCGTAACTTGTAATTCGCAATAATTTATTACCTTTGCGCTTATTAATTCTAAATTATAAAATTTTAATTGTAAGAATATGTCTCTAATAAAATCTATATCAGGCATTCGCGGTACTATAGGGGGAGTACCCGATGACAACTTAACCCCCATTGATGCTGTAAAATTTGCCGCTGCTTATGGCACTTGGCTCAAAAAACATATTTATAAAACCCGTGTGAAGGTGGTTGTAGGTCGCGATGCGCGTATTTCGGGTGAAATGGTGCAGAATCTCGTCCAATACACCCTTGTAGGTTTAGGAATTGATGTGGTAGATATAGGTTTGAGTACCACCCCTACCGTAGAAGTGGCGGTTACTATGGAACAAGCCGATGGCGGTATTATCCTCACTGCCAGTCATAATCCTAAACAGTGGAATGCCCTCAAACTGCTAAACAGCAAAGGTGAGTTTCTCAACGCTCAGGAAGGCGAAGAAATCTTGCGCATTGCTGCTGCCAATGAGTTTACTTTTGCCGAAGTAGATGCACTAGGGCATATCACTCACAACGATACTTATATACAACGCCATATCGATGCGGTGCTTTCGCTCTTGCCATTAGCAACTTTGGAAGCTATTCGCAAACGCAAATTCAAAGTAGCGGTCGATGCTGTAAACTCTACCGGAGGTATCGCTATCCCACTTTTGTTAGAACGCTTGGGTGCTGAGGTGGTACCACTCTACTGTGAACCTAACGGTCAGTTTCCGCATAATCCCGAACCTCTTAAAGAACATCTTTCCGATATCTGTGCTAAGGTAGTGGAAGTAAAAGCCGATTTAGGGGTGGTGGTAGACCCCGATGTAGACCGCCTTGCACTTATTACCGAAGAAGGCGAAATGTTTGGTGAAGAATATACCCTTGTTGCCTGCGCCGATTATTACCTCAGTAAAAAGAAAGGTAATGTGGTGTCAAACCTCTCCTCTTCACGTGCTTTGCGCGATATAGCCGAAAAACACGGGGTAGAATATGCAGCTGCTGCTGTTGGTGAGGTGAATGTAGTAACCAAAATGAAAGAAGTAAATGCTGTGATAGGAGGTGAAGGCAATGGTGGTGTCATTTTCCCCGAATTGCATTATGGTCGTGATGCCTTAGTGGGGGTAGTGCTTTTCCTTTCTCTTTTGGTTGAAAAAGATACTACTGTGAGTGCTTTGCGTCGTAGTTATCCCGCTTATTTTATGAGCAAAAATAAAATCCAACTCACTACCGGACTCAATCCGGACAAGGTGTTGCACGCAATGCAAGAAAAGTACGCACACGAGCAAATCACCACTATCGACGGACTCAAAATTGACTTTCCTTTCAGCTGGGTACACTTGCGTAAATCGAATACCGAGCCGATTATCCGTATCTATACTGAGGCTAAAACTCAGGCAGAAGCCGATGCTTTAGCCACCCGCTTTATGGAGGAAATGGCTGCGATTAGTTAAGGTTGATTGCTTGATAATCAGTTGTCCCCTCTTAACACTACGTTTGCTTTGTAAAACACCCCTCCAACCCGTCCGAATTGTCCGACTCGTCTAACTTGTCCAATAAAATAAATTTTAATACTCAATCAATTGTTAGGTAGTCCCCTAAGGACTAACAATTAACCTCTAATAAACTAACATCTAATAACTGACAATATGAAACAAATTTTATTATTCTGCTTTCTGTTTATAGGAAGTCTCCACGCGCAAGAGTACGAAGTAACGGGTACTGTATCCGATACTTCAAACAGAGCTTTGCAATTCGTATCAGTAGTGATTAAAGGTACTGCTCAAGGAGTTACTACCAATAAAGAAGGTAAATACTCCATTAAGGTAAAGAAAGGAAAAACCTTGCAATTTGTTGCTATGGGCTATAAAACTCAAGAAGTCAAAATTACTGGGCAAAAAGTAATTGATATAGCTTTAGAAGAAATTTCCGAGATAGAAGAAACCGTATTAGTTGGCTATGCTCCTGTAAGGAAAGCATCTGTTGTTTCTTGTGCAGTAGCCGTAAAAAGCTACTCAGCAGGAAGACAACGAAAACGTAAACCCCAAGGGAGAAGACTAACCGAAACTTATAAAGCTATTGATGAGAATGGCTTTAAAAGCACTGCTACCGACCCTCTTACTACCTTTGCCGCCGATGTAGATAATGCTTCCTACAGCAATGTACGTCGTATGCTCAATGATAAGCAAAAACCCGATAAAGATGCGGTGCGCATAGAGGAACTTATCAACTATTTTGACTATAACTATACTCCTCCAGCCGAAGGTAGTAAAACACCTCTCAATGCGACCACTACCCTAAGTAAATGTCCTTGGAATACAGATAACTATTTGTTGCGTATCGGGTTGCAAGCTAAAAAAATAGACCTTACTAAAGCACCTCCTTCTAATATAGTGTTTTTGATAGATACCTCTGGCTCTATGTATTCACCCGACAAATTGCCCTTACTTAAAGAGTCGTTTAAGCTACTCTTGGAAAGCTTGCGTCCTGAAGATAGGGTAGCGATTGTAGTCTATGCGGGAGCTGAAAGGGTAGCTTTGCCTTCTACACCTGCCAAAGAAAAAGATACAATTATTAAGGTTTTAGAAAACTTAGAAGCAGGTGGCTCTACCGCTGGAGGAGCTGGTATTCAAAAAGCCTATCAAATTGCCCGCGAGAACTTTATCGAAAAAGGAAACAACCGCATTATATTAGCTACCGATGGTGATTTCAATGTCGGTGTGCGCTCCGATGGCGAATTGAAACGCTTGGTAGAAAAAGAACGCCAAAGCGGAGTCTATATATCTGTATTGGGCTATGGTATGGGTAATTATCGCGATGATATGCTCGAAACTATAGCCAATAAAGGAAATGGTAATTATGCCTATATCGATAATATCGCCGAAGCAAAAAAAGTATTGGTGAATGAATTTGGTGGTACGCTCTACACCGTAGCCAAAGATGTGAAACTACAGTTAGAATTCAACCCCCAATATGTGAAACAATACCGCCAAATAGGCTATGAAAACCGTGCCTTAACCAATGAAGACTTTAAAGATGATAGTAAAGATGCTGGCGAAATAGGTGCAGGACATACTGTAACAGTGCTCTATGAATTAGTGCCTGCTAAAGGAAAAACAACTGACGAGTTGCGCTACCAAAAGCAAAATACACAAGCTCATAAAGATGAACTCGCTTTCCTCAAAATACGCTATAAAGACCCTTACATCAAACGCGCTAAAAGCGTAGAAGAAAGCACTCCTATTCCTTTTACTCTCACCGACCTCGCCCAAACCGATGATGATTATCGCTTTGCCGCTGCTGTTGCCGAATGGGGAATGCTCCTAAGAAATTCTAAATACAAAGCACAATCTTCTTATAATCAAGTACTCGAATTAGCCAAAAACGCTCTCGGTGAAGACAAAGAAGGCTACCGTAAAGAATTTATAGATTTAGTTGAGCTTTCCGAAAAAATAAAATAACGTTAGTTCGATATAACAGAATATTGATTTACAGCTTTGTAACACCGTCAGGTGAAAATTCGTGAGATAATATAAAATAAGGAGTTTTATGCATTCTCAATTTCGTGAAAATTCGTGTAATTCGTGGGAGATTAAAAATATTTTACTGATTGTTAAATAATTACTTACGCCGAACTCACGTTAAAATAATAACCCAAATCCAAATAACTAATAGTATGAAACAAATTTTATTATTCTGCTTCCTGTTTATAGGAAGCCTCTACGCACAAGAGTATGAAGTAACAGGAAAGGTTACTGATGTTTCTAACAATCCTTTACCTGGAGTTTCAGTACTCATCAAAGGAACTACCCAAGGAGTTTCTACTGATTTTGATGGTAAATACACTATCAAAGTAAAGAATGGTGATATCCTAGAGTTTTCTTCTTTAGGAATGAAAACCAAACAAGTGAAAGTTAATGGGCAAAAAGTCATCAATGTAGTTTTAGAAGAAGATAACGTTGCCCTTCAAGAAGTGGTGGTAACAAGTTATGAAACTGCAAAAAGACGAGACGTAACTAGTTCTTCTATACGTATAAGAGGTGCAGGAAGTGTTAGTGGAAATTATGGAACAAAAAATGGCTATACTTTAAATACTTCTCGCGAGACTTATAAAGCGATAGATGAAGGCGGCTTTAAGAAAACATCGAAAGACCCCGTAACAACTTTCTCTGCCGATGTAGATAGAGCCTCTTACAGCAATGTGCGCCGTATGCTCAACTACGGACAAAAGCCTCATAAAGATGCTGTGCGCATAGAGGAGCTTATCAACTATTTTGATTATAACTATACACCTCCAGCCGAAGGTAGCAAAACACCTCTCAATGCTACAACAACGCTAAGTAGCTGTCCTTGGAATCCTGATAATTATCTGTTGCGCATTGGATTACAAGCAAAGAAAATAGATCTTACCAAAGCGCCACCTTCTAATATAGTGTTTCTAATAGATACCTCAGGTTCTATGGACGAGCCCAATAAAATGCCTCTACTCAAAGCATCGTTCAAATTGCTTTTGGATAACTTACGTCCAGAAGATAGGATAGCGATTGTAGTCTATGCAAGTCAAACAGGTATTGCTTTACCTTCTACTCCAGCGAAAGAAAAAGAGAAAATCTCCAAAGTGATAGACGATTTGGTAGCTAGTGGATCTACAGCAGGAGGAGCAGGATTACAAACTGCCTATGAAGTAGCCGAAAAAAACTTTTTACCCAAAGGTAATAACCGTATTATCTTGGCTACCGATGGTGATTTCAACGTAGGAATTTCTTCACGTGATGAGTTGCAACGTTTGGTAGAAGAGAAGCGCAACAATGGAATTTATATTTCGGTATTGGGCTATGGTATGGGAAATTACCGCGATGATATGGCAGAAACTATTGCCAACAAAGGAAATGGTAACTATGCTTATATCGATAATTTTACTGAAGCTAAAAAAGTATTGGTAAATGAATTTGGTGGTACACTTTACACCGTAGCCAAAGATGTGAAACTACAGTTAGAATTCAACCCTCAATATGTGAAAGAATACCGCTTGGTAGGCTATGAAAACCGCGCTTTAGCCAATGAAGATTTTGAAGACGACAAGAAAGATGCTGGTGAGATAGGTGCAGGACATACTGTAACTGCTTTGTATGAATTGATACCTACCAAAGGAGCTACTACCGATGGGTTGCGTTATCAAAAACAAGTGAAAGAAGGATTTGCTAATGAATTAGCTTTCCTCAAAATACGTTATAAAGACCCTGTGGTAAAAGATGCTAAAAGCGTAGAAGAAAGCACTCCTATTCCTTTTACTCTCACCGACTTCTCCCAAACCGATGATGATTATCGCTTTGCCGCCGCTGTTGCCGAATGGGGAATGCTCTTAAGAAATTCTAAATACAAAGCAAAATCCTCATATAAACAAGTAATAGATTTAGCTAAGAATGCGACTGGAAAAGATGAGGAGGGCTATCGCAAAGAGTTCATTCGCTTGGTCGAACTTTCCGAAAAAATAAAATAATAAACTAACCCCTGCCCCTAAAACATAGTAAACTAACAAACAAACTAACAATAATGAAATATTCAATAACTTTAGGAATGTTTTTGCTTACAATGATTACAGCAAAATCCCAAACGCTCGCCGAGCGTGTTAATGCTAAAAATGCTACTTTAATTGATGTGCGTACCCCTGAAGAATTTGCCAAAGGTACAGCCGAAGGAGCAATCAATATCCCATTGGAAGAAATAGGAGCTCGATGGCAAGAATTAAGAGGAAAAGAGAATGTTGTACTCTTTTGTCGTCGAGGCATTCGTGCAGGCAAAGCACAAGATATTCTCAAGAAGCACAATATTACAGCCGTCAATGGCAAAACTGTAGAGCATATAAAATCTTTGCAAAAAGTAAATTTAGCCGATAAACTTACTTTCCGCAACGATAAACAAACTACCTATTTCGTAAAAGATGGTCAAAATGTGAGACAAGTAGCCATAGCTTTAGGTGAAGGAGCTGTACTAAAAAAACATACTACTAATATCCCTGCAACCCTTATTATGGTAAAAGGAACTGTGCGTTTTCTTATTAATGGTGAAGAAGTTGTACTCAAAGACCTCGATACCTATCAAATCCCTGTAGATGTAGAACACGAAGTGATAGGAGTTGAGAAAGAAAATATATTTATAGTAACCAAAGGAAATTAAGTTCAAGTAACAATAGGTAACAAGTAACAAAAACTACCCGTGAGCTCATACCTTTTGCAGAGTTGAATACTCTGTTTAGAGTATGTTATGTAGGGGCGTTTTGCAAACGCCCCTACCAAATCATCAAATCGTTATCTGTCGCTCCCGCACCTCCCATTGCTCTCACTTTTCCAGATTGTCCCCTTCAGGGGCTAATTGCCAAATCATCACATTGATAAATTATCTATGAGTCTCACTCCCTCAGCGTGTACCACTATAAAAGCGCGGTACTCTTTCCCTGCTTCTTTGGTAGTTGCGTGTTGCAAGTTATGAGCATCAGTAATAGTAAAATACTCTAAAGTAAAATCGGGTTCTTTGGCAAAAGTATTCACCACCCACGCTTCTACTTCAGCAGGAGTATGAGTAGCGAAACGCTCTTTGGCAGCGAGTAGGGTACGGTAAATGAAAGAAGCGCGATGTATCATAGCTTCACTTAGTAAAGCATTGCGTGAACTGAGGGCTAACCCTTCGCTATTGCGCACGATAGGGCAGGGGACGATAGTCACAGGTAAGCCTGTTTGTCGTACCATTTGCTGGATGATGAGCAGTTGTTGGTAGTCTTTTTCACCAAAGTAAGCTCTGTCGGGCATTACAATTTCGAAAAGTTTTTTAACAATCGTACCTACACCATCAAAATGCCCGGGTCGCGATGTGCCTTCCATTACTTTGTCTAATCCAGCAAAGTCAAATGGCTGAGCTACTACTTCATCGCCGTAAATATCGCTAACAGCAGGAGCAAAAATAATTACCTCTTTGCTATATTGGGCAATCTTATCAGCATCGGCTGTTAAGGTACGTGGATACTTCTCTAAATCGGTAGGATTGTTGAATTGTGTTGGGTTCACAAAAATACTCACAACGGCTATGTCGTTCTCTTCTTTAGCTTTTTTTACAAGCGATAAATGCCCGTCGTGTAAAGCACCCATAGTAGGTACTAAACCTATTGTTTTTCCCTGATTTCTAAGGGTTTCCATAAGTAAATGGAGTTCCTTTTGCTGTGTGTAAATCATCGATATAAAATCTTTTTTGGGTGCAAACTTATATAATTTTATGGATATGTGCATATTTTTTTGTACTTTTGTGCCTTCTAAGAGCAAAATAATTTAAAGAAATACTCTTTATGAAAGATAAAAAAGTACTCTATGTATCGTCTGAAGTATTGCCTTATTCACCTTATAGTGAATTAGCTAAAATGTCGTTTGAAGCCCCCAGAATGGTGAATGCTAACGGCGGTCAAATACGTATCTTTATGCCTAAATTTGGCAATATCAACGAACGCCGTCACCAGCTACACGAAGTGATACGCCTATCGGGTATGAATATTGTCATCAACGATATCGATGTACCTCTCATCATCAAAGTAGCTTCTATCCCTAAGGAACGCATACAAGTGTACTTTATTGATAATGACGAGTATTTCACACGTACTGGCACACTCTTTGATGAAGAAAACAATATGTATCCCGATAACGATGAGCGCTGTATCTTCTTCGCCAAAGGTATCGTCGAAACTGTGAAAAAACTCAATTGGTTACCCGATATCATCCACATACACGGCTGGGTGTCTGCTTTGTTACCTCTCTATTTGCGCACTTACTATAAAGATGAACCTATCTTTTCCGAAAGTAAAATCATTACCTCTGTGTTCGATAGTGATTACGATGGAGCTCTCGATTCTGCCTTAATCAACAAAGTAGCTTTTGATGGCATTAGCAAAAAAACAATCGACCCCCTCAAAAACCCTACTTACTACAACCTGATGCGCATCGCTATCAAGCATTCCGATGGCGTAATTGTAGTGAGTGAAAAGATGCCCGACGATTTCAAAACTTATCTCAAAAACTTGAGAAAACCAGTGATTTACAATAGCGATAAAGAAACCTTCCAAGAGTCTTACCGCGAATTTTACACTAAAATACTAAAGAAATAACAATAAACGAATGAATAACACTTACAAATTACTTTTTTCCCTCACTGTACTAACGCTTTTTAGCGCCTGCTCTTCCGACGATTTCAACGAAATAGATGGCGCACTCCTCAAAAATCCTAACTACGAAACCAGTGTCTTCACCCCTACTATTTCGGTGAACCAAATCAAACAAACTGCCGTACAAACCAATGGCTTAGGTGGATATTTGCTTGGGCAATACACTCAAGCGCCTTTTGGTACTAAATCAGCTACTATTGTAGCACAAGTAGGGCTCTCAACGGCTGCCCCTACTTTTGGTAGCAAAACTCAAGCGTTAGAAAATAGCGAAAACAAACCTGAAAACGAAAAAGTAACTAAGGCATATTTGTACATCCCTTTCTTCAACCCTAATAGTTTAAATAATAATGCTACCTATAGCCAAAATGCTGAATACCAATTAGATTCTATTTATGGCGACAAAAGTGCTTCTTTCCGTGTAGAAGTAAAAGAAACAAATTACTTCCTTAGTGATATAGGTACCGACCTGAAAGCTAAAGTCTATTATTCTAATAATACTGAAGTACTTACAAATTTAGGTAGTTCCATCGTTTCAGCTACTACTTCAGCTACTACTATTAGTAATAAAACGATTACACGCTTCCAGTTTGATGATCCTAAAACTACTACCGATGAGTCTAAAACAGTATACGATAATTTAGCTCCTGGATTGCGCATCCCCCTTAACACTACTTTCTTCCAAACAAAAATATTAGATAAGGAAGGAAGCAACGAATTGACAAATGTAAACGACTTTAAAAAGTATTTTAAAGGGATACAAATCAGTACCTCTAACTTCTCTAAAGATGTGATGATGCTCCTCAATATAGCAAATGCCAAAATACAGTTAGAATATAGCTATACCGCTTATGTAAGTGGTAGCACTGCTACTAAAACACAATATAGCCGTTATGATTTGCCCCTCAATGGCATTGCTCTAAACCTTTTCAACAATGCTGGTGAAAGCCTTACCGATACTAGTAAAATCTATTTGAGTGGCGCTTTAGGGCAAACTGCTTCTATTACCATTTCAGATACCGATATTGCTCGCATCAAATCTGAAAAGTGGTTAGTTACCGATGCAAGTCTATTTTTCTATGTAGATAATAGTGTTACTTATACTAAAACCCCCGACCGCCTCTATATCTACAATACTCAAACGGGCGCTGTATTAGCCGATTATCAGTACGACCCTACAGCTAATAACAATCAATCTTCCTATTCACACTTGGTGCACTTAGGTAGATTGCAAAAAGAAAACGGAGTAGGTAAATATTATCAACTGAGAATTACCAATCACATCCTCAATATGGTAACAAATAATACTACCAATGTTCCTTTAGCAATTGCTATAGGATCTAATATCAAGCAAACTGCTGTAGGTAGTTATAAAAGTGCAAGTGGTGATGGTAAAATAGCTAAAACAGCTCTTGCTACCCCCTTAGGCGTGGTGATTAAAGATATAAAATTGATTATCAACTATACCAAAGTAAAATAAGTATGGACTTAAGAGACCAACTTAAAAATCTTTTTCCTGATCATATAGAAGAAGAAACTCCTCAAGAAACTCCTTCTACTATATGGTTGCAAGATGAGCCTTTGCTTTGTAAATACGAAAAGCGCAAAGGCAAACCCGTAACTGTAATCGAAGGTTATAATGGAGCAGATAGCGATTTCAAAATATTAGCAAAAGAGCTCAAAACATACCTTGGAGTAGGAGGAACAGTGAAAGACGACTCTATCCTCATACAAGGTGATTACCGCGATACTATTATGCAACTCCTTAAAGAAAAAGGATTTAAAGTAAAACGCGTAGGAGGTTAAAGATAATTAACAATTATAATATGAAATTATTAGAAGGAAAAACCGCTATTATCACTGGTGCTAGTCGTGGCATCGGTCGTGGTATAGCCGAAGTATTTGCCGCTCACGGAGCGAACATTGCTTTTTCATACAGCTCTTCAGTAGAGGCTGCAAAAACTTTAGAAAATGAATTAGCTGCACAAGGTGTAAAAGTGAAAGGCTACCAAAGTGATGCCTCTAACTTTGCTCAATCTCAAGAATTTGTCGATGCTGTAGTTGCCGAGTTTGGCACCGTTGATATCCTTGTAAATAACGCTGGTATTACTAAGGACAACCTACTGATGCGTATCAGTGAAGAGGATTTCGATAAAGTAATCGAAGTAAACCTCAAATCTGTGTTTAATATGACCAAAGCAGTACAACGTGTGATGCTCAAACAGCGCAAAGGCTCTATTATCAATATGAGTAGCGTGGTAGGAGTGAAAGGTAATGCTGGTCAGTCTAACTATGCTGCCTCTAAAGCAGGAATTATCGGCTTTACTAAGTCGATAGCCTTGGAATTAGGCTCTCGTAACATCCGCTGTAATGCCATTGCGCCAGGTTTTATCGAAACTGAAATGACTGCTGTACTCGATGAAAAAGTAGTACAAGGATGGCGTGATGCTATTCCTCTTAAACGTGGCGGACAGCCTGAAGATGTAGCCAATGCTTGCGTGTTTTTAGCCTCCGATATGTCGGCTTATATCACTGGGCAAGTACTCAATGTAGATGGCGGAATGCTCACATAATTTTGTTATTTCAGAAAAACTTTTTACTTTTGCCGAATGTTAATGAAAAAATATATCATCATCGGTCTGCTCGGTGTGCTTTTTGCCTCCTGTGGTGAGTACCAAAAAGCCCTCAAATCTACAGATGGAAGTGTCAAATACATCGAAGCCGAAAAGCTCTATAAGGCTAAAAAATACAAAAAAGCGAATCGTCTTTTTGAACAAATAGCCTCAGAATATGCAGGAAAACCTCAAGGGGAACGCATCTACTATATGTATGGTGACGCTTGTTATCAACTCAAGCAGTATAGTTTAGCTTCCTATCAATTCGAACGTTTGCAGAAGCTGTACCCTCGTAGTGAAAAAGCTACCGAAGCTTCCTTTTTAGAAGCTAAATCACTATACTTAGAAACACCTAAGTATAGTGTAGATCAAACCTATACTTATCAGGCACTCGAAAAACTGCAGTACTTTTTGGATAGATACCCTAATAGTGAGTATACCAAAGAGGCTAATGAACTTACCTTGGATTTGGTAACGCGTTTAGAGAAAAAAGATTTTGAAATTGCCAAACAATACGATAAGATTCGTGACTATCAGGCAGCGATGAAATCATTAGATAATTTCTTGACCAATAATCCTGGAAGTCCTTTCAGAGAAGAAGCTTTGTACACCCGTTTGCACTCAGCTTATGAGTGGGCGATCAATAGTGTGGAAAGCAAAAAAGAAGAACGCCTCAATACCGCTAAAGAAGCCTACGACAACTTGTTGCGTGCTTACCCTGAAAGCAAATTCAAAAAGGAAGCTGAGAATATGCTCGCTAAAATTAATACATCACTAAAAAGTTTTACATCACAAAAATAATTACATTATGGATTTTAAAAAAATAGATGCTCCTACCTCTACGATTACTTACAACAAATCGGCTATAGAAGCACCTACTGGTAATATTTACGAGGCCATCTCTATTATTGCCAAACGTGCTAACCAAATAAACGCCGAAATTAAAAAAGAATTGGTAGAAAAGTTAGAGGCTTTCGCTACTAATAACGATAGCTTAGAGGAAATCTTTGAGAACAAAGAACAAATAGAAGTATCTCGTTTCTACGAGCGTTTGCCTAAACCTCAAGCCATCGCTGTAAAAGAATGGTTGGATGGTAAGGTATACTACCGTGAAACCGAATAAAAATGGGTATTTATAAATTGTTTGTTAGGCTTTAAGCAGTAAGCACTCGCTTGCCGTTTAAAGCCTTTTTCAATCTATTTTAATTATGAATATAGTACTTGGTGTCACAGCTGGAATTGCCGCCTATAAAACGCCTCAGTTAGTGCGCTTGCTCACTAAAAAAGGATATAATGTAAGGGTAATCCTTACCGAAAATGCAAAGGAGTTCGTAACGCCTCTTACCCTTAGCACTGTGTCTAAAAATCCTGTGCTTACAAGCTTCTCATCTCCCGAGGGTGATTGGCATAGCCACGTGGAGTTAGCACTATGGGCTGATGTGATGCTCATCGCTCCTGCTACGGCTAATACCATTGCTAAAATGGCTCACGGGGTATGTGATAACTTACTATTGGCTACTTATTTCTCCGCTAAAGCACCCGTATTCATTGCTCCTGCAATGGATTTGGATATGTATGCCCACCCTACGGTTACCGAGAATTTAGCAAAATTAGCATCCTATGGCAATCACATTATTCCCGCAACTTATGGTGAACTCGCTAGCGGACTTGTAGGACAAGGACGTATGGCTGAACCCGAAGATATAGTGCTCTTTATAGAAAATACACTCACCGAAAATCTTCCTCTTAAAGGTAAAAAAATACTTATCACAGCAGGCCCTACTTATGAGGCAATCGACCCCGTGCGATTTATAGGGAATTTCTCTTCTGGCAAAATGGGAATTGCTCTTGCTAATGAAGCTGTACGACAAGGTGCTGAAGTACATTTAGTGTTAGGACCTTCTTCCGAAAAAAATATTCACTCACAAATTCATTTACATCGGGTGGTAAGCGCTCAACAGATGTACGAAGCTGCTGTAACCGAATTTCCTTCTTGCGATATTGCCATTCTCGCCGCAGCCGTCGCCGATTATACCCCCGAAACTGTAGCCCCCGAAAAAATTAAAAAGAAAGGCGGTAATCTCAGTCTAACCTTAGTCCCTACCGTCGATATATTAGCGTCTTTAGGTAAGATTAAAACTACCCAAACACTCATTGGCTTTGCCTTAGAAACTGAAAATGAGGTGGCTAATGCCCAAACTAAATTGGAGAAAAAAAACTTAGATGGCATTGTACTCAACTCATTGCGCGATGCAGGGGCAGGTTTTGGTACCGATACTAATAAAGTTACTTTTATTACTAAAAACGAGCAAAAAGCTTTTCCACTCCAACATAAATCTACAGTAGCTTTTAATATTTTAAAAGAATGCCTAAATATATGAAAAATATCACTCTGTTTTTGATCTTATTTGCAAGTATAACGTTGCAAGCTCAAAAAGTGCATTTGGATAGTGTACAAAGAAAACTCTTTGCTATAAATGGATATGACAGAGAGGGAAGCTATACTACTAAACAATACTATGACTCCTCCAAACGTAAACTTATTAAGGAATATTCTTTGATGATAAGAAAACCTTATGTTACAAAGTCTATTTATTTCTATGATAAACAAAATCAACTGGTTTTATATGAAGAATACACTCGAAAAAAAGATAGTGATAAGTGGAAAAAAGTGAAAAAAGAAGAGTATGTGAATGATAAAGATAAGAAAATTACTTCTTCTTATAATGCTTTTAGAAATGAATGGATAAAAGAACGAAAAGAAGAACTTATCAAAAAAGGAAAGTTCTTCTTTTATACAAAATATGAATGTACTGAAGGCTCTAAATGGCAACCCAAAACCCAAAGTATATACTTACAGAATAAACAAAACAAAACTACTGAACTTACTCATTATAGTAGAGATGAAAATAAAAATCAGTGGTTGCCTCAAAAGAGAATCATAACAGTTTATGAGAATGATACTATAAAAAAATCAGAGTTAAAATCTACTTATAAAACTGATAAATGGGTTGAAGAAGCAAAATATGAATATGCTGAGGATACTATTGTTGGCGCTTATTCTATTTACAGTGAAATGCTTAATGGCAAATGGATTCCTAAAGAGAAAAACAGCACAAAATTAACTCTTAACCCTACAAAAATATCTCGTTTAAGACAAAAATGGAATGAAAAACAACAACAGTGGGAAAACGACTACCTTCTAGAAGAAAAATATAATGAAAATGATTGCTTGCAAGCGTATATTCATAGTAACTGGGATAAAGAAAAAGATGTTTTTGCAATGATAGAACAACAATCTTACCAGTATGATACTCATAAGAATATGACTGAAAAACTCTCTATTTTTAACGAAGTAAAAAAAGATAAAATAAAAACCGTAAACCAATACGACGCACAAAATAACCGCATACTCACTATTGATTATCGCTATAATTTTGACACTGATAACTGGGAAGAAGAGAATAAAATAATCTATGAGTATAACACTTCTATCTTGCGTAAATCAATAGTAGATGAAGGTGCATTAGGAACTGTAGGTTTTGATTCTACTCACGCTCTCTTTAGTGCTACATTTTACTATAAACGGCAAGGAGAATATCAAAAAGAATATGAACTGCATTTTTATTATAGTGAGATAAAAAAATAAAATATTCCACTCAATATTTTGTAATTCTATAAAAAAACAGTAGCTTTGTAATTTCTAACAATAAAAATAAAATAAATGAAATCATACATCTTCCCTGGTCAAGGAGCCCAATTTGTAGGTATGGGGCTTGACTTATATGAAAAATCTGCTCAAGCCAAAGCGCTTTTTGAAGCGGCTAATGGCATTCTCGGATTCTCCATTACCGATATAATGTTCAGTGGTACTGATGAAGACCTTAAGCAAACCAAAGTTACCCAGCCTGCAATCTTCTTGCACTCAGTAATCCTTAGTAAGGTGCTCGGTAAAAATTTTGCTCCTCAAATGGTTGCAGGACATTCATTAGGTGAATTTTCTGCTTTAGTAGCCAATGGAACCCTCTCATTTGAAGATGGTTTGCAATTAGTAGCCAAACGTGCAGCTGCTATGCAAAAGGCTTGCGAATTACAACCTGGTACAATGGCTGCTGTATTGGGCTTAGAGGATGCTAAAGTGGAAGAACTTTGTGCAACAATCGACGGGATTGTAACTCCTGCCAACTATAATTGTCCAGGTCAGTTGGTGATTTCAGGCGAACTCAAAGCAGTAGAAGCGGCTTGCGAAAAGATGAAAGAAGCAGGCGCTAAGAAAGCACTTATCTTATCTGTAAGTGGGGCTTTCCATTCTGTATTGATGAAACCTGCTGAAGAAGAATTAGCTGCAGCAATTGAACAAACAGCATTCCATAAACCATTATGCCCTGTATATCAAAATGTAACCACTACAGCCGTAAGCGATGAAAATGCTATCAAAACCAACCTTATTAAGCAACTTACCGCTCCTGTGAAATGGACACAAAGCGTACAACAAATGATTGCTGATGGAGCTACCGAATTTATTGAAGTGGGACCTGGTAAAGTACTACAAGGTTTGGTGAAAAAGATAAACAAAGAGGCAGTGGTAGCCTCGGCTGAACTATGATACAAGTAGAAAATTTACATAAATCTTTCAATGGAACTGAAGTGCTGAAAGGCATTTCCACTACATTCGAGAAAGGTAAAACAAACCTTATTATTGGGCAAAGTGGTTCAGGCAAAACAGTATTCCTCAAATCACTCTTAGGGCTCTTTACCCCCGATTCAGGTGACATTATCTACGATGGGGTGAAGTACGCCGATATGAAACGCAAAGAACAAGTAGCCCTCCGCCAAAAAATGGGAATGGTATTTCAAGGTAGTGCCTTGTTCGATTCGATGACGGTACTCGAAAATGTGATGTTTCCTTTGAAGATGTTCTCCCAAAAATCAGCTGATGAAATCCGTGAGCGCGCTGATATAGTGCTCAGTAGGGTGAATTTGGTAAATGCTGAAAATAAATTGCCTTCAGAAATTTCTGGAGGTATGCAAAAACGGGTGGCTATTGCTCGCGCTATTGTAAACAATCCTAACTACTTGTTCTGCGACGAACCTAACTCAGGTCTCGACCCTAAAACCTCTATAGTAATAGATAACCTTATTCAAGAAATCACCCAAGAGTTCAATATCACCACTGTTATCAACACTCACGATATGAACTCCGTAATGGAAATAGGGGCTAAGATTGTTTTCTTGAAAAATGGATACAAAGAGTGGGAAGGTTCTAAAGATACTATTTTCCGTACAGACAATGAAGCCGTTACCGATTTCGTGTATTCATCGGAACTCTTCAAAAAAGTGCGAAAGGCGTATTTGGAAGAACACGTCTAAATTACAACTCTTTTATCCGTATTTAGCAAATAATTACTATCTTTGCGCCCACTAAAAAACTTAAAAACAATTTTTTATAATGACAAAACACAAGTACACCAGATCGCAAACTAGTTTGCACCCTGAAATTATCGACCTATTGAATGAACAGGTAAGTAAAGAAGCTGAAGCAAGCTCTCTCTACTTGGCTATGGCTTCTTGGGCTGAATATAATGGCTACTCTCGCAGTGCCGAGTTCTTTTATGACCACGCTGTAGAAGAAAGAGATCATATGATGAAAATCTTCCGCTTCCTCAACGAAAATGGCGCACGTGCTTTTGCTCCTAAAGTAGGTGAGGTACAACAAGAATTTGATTCACTTAAAGAAGTTTACGAAAAAACTTTGGAACACGAAATCAAAGTTACTCAATCTATCTTCGCAATTTTCAAAAAAGCACGCCAAGTAGATGATTACGCTTCCGAAAACTTCTTGCAATGGTTCGTTCAAGAACAGTTAGAAGAAGAACGTTTGGTACACTCTATCCTCGACCTCTTCGAATTCTACAACGAGAACGATTCGCCTATAGCTCTCAAACTTATCGACGAACGTATTCCTTTAGACGAAAAATAATGATTTTAGTAACTGGCGGAACAGGGCTGATTGGTAGCCGCTTGCTTTTTTACCTTACTCAAAACAAGGAGCATAAAGTAAGGGCTATCTATCGTAATGCCCATTCGTTAGAAAAAATCGAACAACTTTTTATACAACAATCCCCCAATGGAGCGGAACAATTCCGCTCTATTGAATGGGTAGAAGCCGATATAAGTAACATTCCAGCGCTTGAAAAAGCATTTGTGAATGTTACTTTTGTTTTTCACTGTGCAGGCTTTATCTCTTTCCAACCTAAAGATTTTGCTCAGCTCATCAAAGTGAATGTAGAGGGAACGGCCAATATCGTAAACTTGTGTATTGATTTTAAGGTAAAAAAACTCTGTTATGTGAGTTCTGTAGCTACCCTTTCTGCTTCGCCTCACACACCTATTGACGAGGAAAACGATTGGAATAATGAGGACAATAACACTGATTACGCTATCAGTAAGAACGGTGGTGAGATGGAAGTATGGCGCGGCTCGCAAGAAGGATTGCCAGTGGTTATTGTAAATCCTTCAGTGGTGTTGGCTGCTGATTTCTCCGAACAAGGCTCTGGCTTGTGGTTTAAAAAAGTAGCTGATGGACAGAAATATTACCCCACAGGAGGTACAGGTTTTGTCGCGGTAGACGATGTCGTACGCGCAATGATTGCCTTACAATTCTCCGAAGTTACGGGAGAACGCTTTGTGCTGAATACGGCTAACCTTACTTATCAATCACTTTTTGAGAAGATAGCCAAAGGATTAGGAGTGAAAGCTCCTACTAAAAAGATTTCTCATAAAGTATTGCGTCGTTTCGCGCGTTTAGACGGCTTTTTAAGTTTCTTGGGTATCAAAAAGCGAACCCTCACTCTCCAAACAGCTGATGCTCTCGGCTTAATAAGGACTTATAATGGCGATAAAATAAAAGAGTTTATCGATTTTCAGTACAGTGATATCGATGAAGTAATCCAAGAGATTTGTCATAAAATAAAAACTACAACTCTCGGAAGCTCTCTATGATTAAAAAACTTTTAAAATATTTCCTAAAAACCCTACTCTTTGTGGTAGGTTTTGTAGTGCTCTATGGGGTGCTGTGCTTGCTGTTGCCATTAATTCCCATTTCTGCAGAAAAAACAACTGAACCCAAAACTATTACCATTTACCTTCTCTCTAACGGAATGCACACCGATTTGGTACTACCTACTCAAAATGAGTTTATAGATTGGACTACCAAAGTTTCCCCTAATGATACCAAAGGAAAAAAGAGAGGCGATTGGTTGGCTTTTGGTTGGGGCGACAAAGGCTTTTACCTTAATACCCCTACTTGGGCTGATTTAAAGTTCTCTACAGCAGTAAAAGCTGCTTTTTGGATGAGTGATTCGGCTATGCACACCACCTATTTAGGAGGTACCGAAGGATATGAAAAAGTAGCACAACTAACTCTTACAGCTGCACAATACAAGCGTTTGGTAAGCTATATCGACCAGCAGTTCGACAAAGATGCACAAGGTAAATACATCCCTATACCCACCAATGCCGTTTATGGCACTACCGATGCTTTCTACGAAGCCAAAAGCACTTACAACTTTCTCTATACCTGCAATACTTGGGCGGACTATGGGCTTCGCGCTGCCGGACAAAAATACGCCCTCTGGACTGCCACCGATTCAGGAATATTTAGGCACTATAAACATTAATTTTTTAAAATGGAAGTTCAAATAAAAGATAATAAAATTTTTGCACCATTAAAGGATAAATGGTTGGTATTGAAACCTGAAGAAAAAGTACGACAAGAATACATTTGCCGTTTGGTTAATTTCTATGGCTTTGATCTGAAACAAATGGAGCAAGAAGTAGGAGTTACTAACTCTCAAAGAGGGCAAGGAAGAGCAAGAGCAGATATTAATGTCTATAAAAGCGAAGCTGATAAAATAGCCTCCAAAAGTCCCGTGATTGTAATAGAATGTAAAGCTGAACATATTACAATTCGCGAAGAGGATTACTTTCAAGGCTACAACTATGCTTCGTGGGCAGGTGCTGATTTTTTTGTAACAACCAATCTAAAAGAAACTCGTATATTTAGGGTTATCAAAGGGCATATCCCTAAAAAACTTGAGGAAGTAGTAAATATTCCTACTGCTGAAGAAATGAAGAGTGAAAAAAAAATAAGCGAGCTCTTAAAACAGACTAAAGCGTTTACGCGAGATGAGTTTTCTAAACTACTTTTTAAATGCCATAATATAATTAGGAATAATGATAAACTTTCACCTGAGGCTGCTTTTGATGAAATTAGTAAGATACTATTTATAAAAATTAGATATGAAAGAACAAACTCTGAAAATCAAATATTTTCATTAGAAGCATTCAGAGCTGATAAAGAAAGTTATGACAAATATAAATCTAAGGGAGATAAAGATTTTTATCAACTTTTGTTTGAGAAAACTAAAGAAGATTTTAGAGATGATGACCTTTTTGAACCTACTGAAATCATTAGAATACGAGAGAATAGCTTTGAAGCTATTGTAAAAGAATTGGAAATATACAATCTTTCCACTACTTCCGATGATGTAAAAGGGATCGCCTTTGAACAGTTCTTAGGAAAAACATTCAGAGGAGAATTAGGACAGTTTTTCACCCCTCGGACTATTGTGGATTTTATGGTGGAAGTCTTAGATCCTCAAGAAACAGAAACTATTTGTGACCCTTGTTGTGGTTCAGGTGGTTTCTTAATAAAAGCCTTCGAGTATGTCCGTGCAAAAATAGAAGCTAAAGTCCAACAAGAAAAAGAACTCATCAAACAAGAATATTACACTGAAACCTACGAAAAACTATCAGATGCCGAAAAAGAAAAAATAGACGACAAAGTAAATAAATTCTTCTCCCAGTTAAATGAAGAACTCAATATCAACAATGACAAAAGCCGAATTAGAACATTGAGTTATGATTGTATTTTTGGAACCGATGCCAACCCTAGAATGAGCCGTACCGCCAAAATGAATATGATAATGCACGGTGATGGTCACGGAGGTGTACACCACAATGATGGGTTACTAAACGTAAACGGCATTTTTGAAAACCGATTTGATGTGATTCTTACCAATCCTCCTTTTGGAGCACGTGTAGAGAAATCACTGAAAATTACAGAAGCTGATAAATATACTGATGAAGAACGTATCAAAAAATACCAAAAACGATATGGTGATGAGTATAATAAAGCATTAAAGCAAGTGAATAACAATATAGGGAAACCTCTCGTGAGCCTCTATAAAATGGGGGCAATGAGTACCCTTACTGAAGTGCTTTTTATAGAACGATGCTTGAACCTGCTCAAACCAGGAGGTAGAATGGGGATAGTACTTCCTGAAGGTGTGCTTAACAATAGTAATTTGCAAAAAGTACGAGATTATGTAGAAAGCAAGGCAAAAATATTGCTAATCGTATCTATTCCTCAAGATGTGTTTATAGCAAGCGGCGCTACGGTAAAACCTAGTTTGTTGTTTTTTAAAAAATTTACAGAAGAAGAAGCGCTACAATATGCAAGTATTAAAAGCAAAGCAACTATCACAATAGAAGCTAAATATGCTGAGGAAGTAGCAAATATCCAACAGAAATTAGCTAAAAAAGGCAAAGAAGCATTACCTGCAGAAGAGAAAAAACAACTGAGAGCCGAATTGAAAAATATTGAAGCTAAAAAAGAACGAGAAATAAAAGCTATTGTTAAAGAAGAGTTTAACTATACTATTCCTATTGCCGAAGTAGAAAAAGCAGGTATTAGTACGACAGGGGCTCGTATAGATAACGAATTAAAACCCTTGGCTAAAGAATTTAAAAAATATACTTCTGAAAATCATCTGTGGGAAAAACTTACCGAAAGCGTTCAGTACGATGTAAAAGGTGAGTTTGTATATCGCATTCAAATAGCAGATAAAGAAGTTGGTGAACCCGAAATTTTCTATCAAAAAAGCAAGTATGAAAACTTATAAGAAATTAAAATTTGTAGGATTTAGCAATATAGAAAGTTGGAGTGCTTATAGTATCTTAGAAAAAGGATTAAGATTCTCAAATAAATACAAATTAGTAAAGATAAAAACTTTTCTTTCAAGAAATAAAACTTCTATAAAAATTGAAGATAACAATTATTATAAGCGTCCTACTATTAAAATAAATGGTGCTGGTATTTCTTTAAGAGATAAGGTTAAAGGGAAGGAAATAGGTACTAAAAGTCAATTCCTTATTAAAAAAGGACAATTTTTGTTGTCAAAAATTGATGCTAGAAATGGGGCTTTTGGGGTTGTGCCTGAAGAACTTGAAGGTGGTGTGATAACAGGTAATTTTTGGACTTTTGATGTTAATTATAATGTAATCAATCCATACTTTTTACAATTAATCACAAAAACAAAACAATTTCAAGACTTAAGCCAATCAGCAAGTGTTGGCACAACAAATAGAAACTATTTACAAGAAGAATCTTTTTTAAATTTTTCTATACCCCTTCCTCCTTTATCCGAGCAAGAAACCATTGTAAAAAACTATTACGATAAAATAACTCAAGCTACAACTTATGGGCAACAAGCTGAAACCTTAGAAAAAAACATTGAAAACTATCTATTTGAGGAGTTGGGAGTGAGTTTTCAAAAATATGAACTTCTACAAATAGGTAAATTACACTTTATAGAGTTTAAGGAAATTGAAAATTGGATATATAATTCAATAGAAATGCAATTTTATAAAGATTTAAGTAAATCAAAATTTCCAATAAATACCATTGGTGATGTATTTGATTTTATTTCAAGAAATTGGGAAAAGAAAGCAAATGAAGATAAGGAATATATAGAATTAGGATCTATAGATGCTAATTTTGGAATATTAGAAACTAAAACAATTAGTCCTGAAAAATCACCGAGCAGAGCTACTCAAATAGTAAAAACAGGAGATTTAATCATTGGGACTACGAGACCCTATTTGAAAAAGTTTGCAATTATAGATGAAAAATATTCTGACTTTGTAGCTTCATCAGGTTTTTCAGTAATTGAAGAAAATAAAGGGAAATATAATTTGTATTTTCTCAATGAGGTAATCAAATCGGATATTGGAATAAAACAATTCGAAATAAAAATGACAGGGGCATTATATCCTGCTATTACCCAAACAGAATTAGAAAGTTTAAAAATTCCTGTTCCACCACTATCAAAACAAAACGAAATAGCAGCTACAATAGCAACAATGAAGCAAGAACAAAAAAACAAAATAGAACGAGCAACACTCCTAAAACAACAAGCAGAACAAGAATTTGAACAAACTATATTCAGCTAAATTATGAGAATCAAAGAAATTAAAATAGCCAATAAAGCCTTTAAAAACCTTGATGTTTCATTAGAAAACAATACTTCAGGGGTAATGGCTTTTATAGGAAATAATGGCAGTGGAAAAAGTAATTTGTTAGAAGCTATAAGTGCTATTTTTAAGCATTTGTACGACAAGAAGGAAAAGGATATTCCCTTTAATTTTTCATTAACCTATATAATAGGAAGTAGTAAGGATATAGTCAAAATTACCAAAAAGGGCTCTTCTGTTACCACAGAAATAAATAGCCAATCAAAATCTGACCCTTATAACTATCTTCCTAAACAAATTGTAGCTATCTATAGTGGTGAAGAAGATAGATTGTGGAAAAAATATTATTTGCCTACCTATCAAGAATACATTGCAAAAATAGGAGTTGAAACCTATAATAATATGCCAAAAATGTTGTATATCAATAAGTTTTATTGGCATATATCTCTGTTGTGTTTGTTGTTAAATCAGTTCAATAACTTAGAGGATACTTTTTGTAGTGAAATCTTGGGGATAGAAAATACTAACTCTATTAAGTTTTCTTTTAATAAAGCGAATTATAAAAGTTATAAAGATAGTATTGTTAAGCAATTTATCAGTAAAATAGATAAAAAACAAGAGTACACCTTAGAAGAGTTGAGAATGATTATTGAACAAGAAGGATATACACTTATAGATGTTTACAAATTCTTCTATATTGCTTTTACGCCCGCTGACCAAAAAATGCTTCAAGACATTGTTATAAAATACAACAATGAAAACTTAGAAATAGAAGATTTTAGTGAGGGAGAAAAGAAAATGATACTCATCAAAGCAGCTTTAGAATTTGCTGCACAAGAGGACAGTCTGTTTATCCTTGATGAACCCGATGCTCACATACATCTTAGCAATAAAATGCAAATCAAAAAAGTGTTAGAAGAGTATGAACAAAACAGACAAGTGATCATCACTACCCATTCACCTACCTTAACCGATTGCTTAGACAATGAATCTATCTATATGCTTGATAGAGGAAAACTTATCTCAGCAGAAAAACAAAAAGTTTTAGAAAGTATCTCTGGAGAATTTTGGAATAGATTTCAACAAAACACATTTATTTCTTCCAAAAGTCCCATTATACTATTAGTAGAAGGTAAATTAGATAAAATACATATCAATAATGCCTATAGAGCATTAAAAGAAGAGTATCCAAATTTGAATTTCGATATCTTCTGTTTAAATAGTGAAACTAAGATACAGCCTTTCTTGTCAGGGTTGTACGAAAGTGATTTTGAAACAGATAAGCTCTATATAGGGGTTTATGATAATGATGAAGCAGGGCATAAATCATATAAAAGCTTTGATGAAATCAGTCAGAAAAGCTATAAGAAGCTTAAAGAAAATAATAAGGCACACAACACTTATTTTTCTGTAGAATTGCCTAAACCTGAAGGAATTACTTGTGATTGTACAATCGAAACAATGTATGATTATACCAAATGGGAAGAAGCATACCAACAAGCTGTACAGCATACTTCAGGAAAAACTAAAGATAAGTCAATTGATAAATATTGTAAGGATGTATTACAAGAGGCAAAAAATATTTTAGCAGAAAACTCTAATAGCTTTGTAAAAGAAGATTTTAAGAATTTTAGAAAGCTATTTGATTTAATCAAAGAGATTGCCCAATATGCAAAAACTTTAAAAGATAATACAATCACTAACGAAAAGCCTAAAAATACAGAATCTAATACTCCTAAGTCTGTTCTACAAGCAAATGTGTTACCTCAAAATACTATAGAAGTGGTTTTAAAAACACAGAGTGTAGATGCATTAGCTTGGTATAATACCCAATCTGGCGAAATTACATTAAAGAAGGGAAGTAAATTAGCTTTAGAAGTTGTTGATAGCTATAAGAAGCAAGAAAAACAAAGGCTTAAAGAGTTAAAGAAAATTGCAGAACAAACAGAAAATAACTACATTCTTAAGGAGGATAAAAAATGTAAGTCTGTATCAGGTGCTGCTTGCTTTGTATTAGGAAGAACTGCAAATGGTTGGGTAGAGTGGAGAATTAAAGAGAATAATAATATTTTAGATTCTATCCGAATCAACAAAAATTCTTAATATGAAACACTTAAAATTTTTGCTTTTTCCCTTTGCAGTGCTTTATGGTGCGATAGTTCGTCTGCGCCATTGGTGCTACAATGTTGGCATTTTTAAAGTACATACCTTTGCGGTGCCTACTATTTGCGTGGGCAATGTAGCGGTAGGAGGGACAGGCAAGAGTCCAATGGTAGAATACCTTATCCAAAAATTCCAAAATCGTCATAAAATAGCTGTCCTCAGTCGTGGCTACAAACGCAAAACCAAGGGATTCCTCTTAGCTGATAAAACCTCTACTGTCTTGGATTTAGGTGATGAACCCTTTCAATTCTGGCAAAAATATAAGGATATTATTTTAGCAGTCTGTGCGAATCGCGTTGAGGGTATCCAAAAAATATGCTCTTTACCTACCCCTCCCAATCTCATTATCTTAGACGATGCTTTTCAACATCGTCCCGTAAAAGCAAAATTTAACATAGTGCTCACCGCTTATGCACAGCTCTTTACAGATGACTGGCTACTGCCAATGGGGCGACTCCGTGATGTAGTAAGCCGCGTGCAACAAGCTGATATAGTAGTAGTAACCAAATGTCCCCCTACTTTATCAGTGGCCGAACGTACTGCTATTACTCAAAAACTACAACAGCACACAATAGCACCTATCGCATTTGCTACCATAGTTTATAACCAACAAGTGTATGACAAAGAAAAACTAATCCCGTTGGAAATGTTTATACAAGAACCTTTTACCTTAGTAACAGGTATTGCTAATCCGCAACCTCTATTAGCCTATTTAAAAGAGCAAGGAGCAGATTTTCAGCACTTAAACTTCCCCGATCATCATCATTTTACTAATAAGGAATTGGAACAATTACAAGGCAAACGCATCCTAACTACTGAGAAAGACTATGTGCGCCTCCAACCTCATTTGCAAAACTTATATTACCTGCCTATAGCAATGCAATTCCTCACCCCCGCTGATGAACATATATTTGGCACGGTTTTTGAAAATCTCTAAAAACAAAATAATTACAAACTTTTATCAACTATGACAAAAAAACTCATCGCTATTGTAGCTTTTGTTTTAACAGCTACTGCTACCCTCGAAGCTCAGGAAATTAAATGGATGACTTTTGATCAAGCTATTGCCGCTCAAAAGAAAAAACCTAAAAAAATATTCGTCGATGTATACACTAATTGGTGTGGACCTTGCAAAATGTTAGCTAACAACACCTTTAAAAACAAAGACTTAGTGAACTATGTGAACGATAATTATTACGCTGTAAAATTCAATGGCGAAGGTAATGAAGTCGTGAACTACAAAGGTCAAAAGTTTGAGAATAAGGATTATGATCCTGCAAGAGCTCAATCACGCAACTCTCTCCACCCGCTCACTAATTACTTGCAAGTACAAGCATACCCTACAATGGTGTTCTTAGACGAGAAAAACGATTTGATAACAGGGCTTACTGGCTATATGTCACCTACCCAATTAGAACTCTACTTGAAAATGTTTAAAAACGACGAACATAAAAGTATTACTACCCAACAAGAGTTCCAAGTATATCAATCAAAGTTCAAACCTACATTCAAAAACTAATAAATACACTTTTTCATAAACACACGCGAAAAACTCTTGACATTTTGCCAAGAGTTTTTTAATTTTTTATTATCTTTGCCACATAAATAACGTCAGTTCCATATAACAGAATATTGATTTACAGCTTTATATCATAATATATTCACAAAATAATTCACCGTCAGGTGAAAATTCGTGAGATAATAAAAAATAAAGACTTTTATGCACTCCCAATTTCGTGGAAATTCGTGTAATTCGTGGGAGATTTAAAACATTTTACTGATTATTTAATAATTACTTACGTCGAACTCACGTTAAATAGACAAATTAATGCCCGTGCAGCTCGCACTAAATTGACAAATTAGAATTATGGCAAAAATACTTATCATAGAAGACGAATCGGCTATTCGCCGTGTGCTCAGCAAAATATTAGTAGAAGAAAGCAAAGAGTACGAAGTAGAAGAGGCGGTTGATGGCACCGAAGGCGTAGAGAAACTCAAAAAAGAGGACTACGACTTGGTACTTTGCGACATCAAAATGCCTAAAATGGACGGTATGGAGGTACTCACCGAGATTAAGAAGGTGAAACCTGAAATCCCATTTGTAATGATTTCGGGTCACGGCGACCTTGAGACAGCTGTAAATGCAATGCGTCTTGGAGCTTACGACTATATCTCAAAACCACCCGATTTGAACCGCTTGCTCAATACAGTACGCAATGCTCTCGATAAGAAAAAATTAGTAGCAGAGAATAAACACCTCAAAAAGAAGGTGAGCAAGAGTTATGAGATGATAGGAGAGAGTGCTCCTTTGCAACAAATCCGTCAGATGATAGAAAAAGTAGCGCCTACCGAAGCGCGTGTCCTCATCACGGGCTCTAATGGTACAGGTAAAGAGTTAGTAGCTCACGCTATTCACTACCAAAGTGAGCGCAGTGAAGCCCCTATGATAGAGGTGAACTGTGCTGCTATCCCTTCAGAACTGATAGAAAGTGAACTCTTTGGGCATATCAAAGGAGCGTTTACTTCAGCGGTAAAAGACCGTGCAGGTAAGTTTGAAGCTGCTAACAATGGTACGATTTTCTTGGACGAGATAGGTGATATGAGTCTATCTGCACAAGCCAAAGTATTGCGTGCTTTGCAAGAAAATAAAATTACCCGTGTAGGTAGCGATAAAGATATCAATGTAGATGTACGTGTGATAGCTGCAACCAATAAAGATTTGAAAAAAGAAATAGCTGAAGGTCGTTTTCGCGAGGATTTGTACCACCGTTTGGCAGTAATTCTTATTCGTGTGCCTTCACTCAATGAAAGAAGAGATGATATTCCATTGCTTATTGATTATTTTTCAGTAAAAATAGCCGAAGAACAAGGTATTAGTCCTAAGAAATTTAGCAAAAAAGCGGTAGAACTCCTCCAAAAACAAGATTGGACAGGTAATATTCGCGAATTGCGCAATGTAGTAGAACGGCTTATCATCTTAGGAGGTAAAGAAATCTCTGAAGACGATGTCAAAGCCTTTGCCGGTAAGTAACCTCTTACTTCTTACCTAAACAAAATGAACAAAATAAAATCTTTTCTAAAACCCTTAAAAACCAAACGTTTCTGGAAAGTTACTGCTCTATTATCACTGTGGTTGCTCTTAGTAATCATTGCTTGTAACGTGCAGGTAACTAAAGAGACTAAAAACTTGTTGTACACTCAAGTTGCTGAGGTGCCTGCACATAAAGTAGGTTTGCTCTTAGGAACCAATCCTTATTTAAAAAGTGGTGCGCCCAACAAGTATTTTCTTTATAGAATAGAAGCAGCTGTGCAACTATATGAGGCAGGAAAAATTGAATATATTTTGGTCAGTGGCGACAATCATAGAAATGACTACAACGAGCCCGAAGAAATGAAAAGAGCCTTAATAGATAAGGGGATCCCCGAAGAACGTATTGTCTTAGACTATGCAGGCTTTAGAACTTTAGACTCAGTCGTACGAGCTAAAGAAGTATTTGGCTATGATACATTTATTGTTATCTCACAACGTTTTCACAATGAGCGAGCCCTTTTCTTGGCAAAGCACCACGGCATACAAGCTATTGGTTTTGATGCGCAAGATGTTACTGCCTACTACGGTTTTAAAACACGTGTACGCGAGTATTTAGCACGCACTAAACTCTTTGTAGACTTGTGGTTCGAGGTACAACCAAAATTCAAAAAGTAGCAAATTAACAAAAAAATATTATCTTTGCGCCCTTTCCTACCTCCCAACCTCTAAAACTCTCTAATCACTAACAACTAAAAATGGCTATAATAATAACTGATGATTGTATCAACTGCGGGGCTTGTGAACCCGAATGTCCTAACAACGCTATCTACGAAGGTGCTGATGATTGGCGCTATAGCGATGGTACAGCCTTAAAAGGACGTGTAGTATTACCGAGCGGATTGGAAGTAGATGCCGATGAGCCTCAACAAGCTATTAGCGATGATATTTATTTTATCATTGCCGATAAATGCACCGAGTGTATAGGTTTCCACGATGAACCTCAATGCGCTGCGGTGTGCCCTGTAGATTGTTGCGTGCCCGATGATGCCCACCAAGAAACAGAAGATGAACTCTATGCTAAAAAACGCTTTATTCACAACGAAGAAGCTTAGTTTGGCATAACATTTGACTTTATAAAGGTAAGATTTTTAATGTATTACCCTTATGAAAACAAATGTATCTTTAATGCTGTTATCAGCTTTGTTATTAGCGGCTTGTGGTAACCCCGAAGGTCACCGAAATTCAAGCAATTCAGCCAACCAGCTTCCACCTCCTGCACCTGCTACAACAGTGGAAGAACTTACAGCGAACAAAATGGCTTCGCCTGAAACACCACCTCCGCCACCCCCACCACCTGCGTATGATGCTGTAGTAGAAGAAATGGAAATTGCCAATTCTGAAGAACCTTCTCAACAGCAACCGCGTAGTAATGAAACCTACAAAGAGATTTCTGAAAATCCATTTGTAGCAGTAGCGCAACAACCTGTTACCACTTTTTCTGCCGATGTAGACCGCGCTTCGTATGCTAATTTGCGTCGTATGTTAGGTTATGGTCAGTTACCTCCTAAAGATGCCATTCGCATAGAGGAGATGATAAACTACTTCGATTACGACTATCCTGCACCTACTAAGGAGGCTACTTCTCCTTTGCGCGTGACCCCCGAATTAGCTCCTACACCTTGGAATCCTAAGCATTTGCTATTGCGCATTGGTTTGCAAGCTAAAAAATTGGATTTGGCTCAAGCTCCACCTTCTAATATTGTTTTCCTAATTGATGTATCGGGCTCAATGGATGAGCCTAACAAGCTCCCTTTGCTAAAATCTTCATTCAAACTCTTGCTCACTCAGCTCAAACCTACCGACAGAGTGGCGATTGTAACTTATGCCAGCGGTACAAAAGTAGCCCTTTCGTCTACTCCTGTAAAAGAGAGACAAAAAATAGAAAAAGTACTTGATAATCTGTATGCAAGTGGTTCTACGTCAGGTAGTAGTGGTATTCAATTAGCTTACAAAGAAGCTCAAAAAAACTTCATTAAAAATGGTAATAACCGTATTATTTTAGCTACTGATGGCGATTTCAATGTGGGGATTAGTAATCCAAGAGAGTTAGAAAAATTCATTGAAAAACAGCGCGAAAGTGGTATTTATATGTCAGTTTTAGGTTTTGGTATGGGTAATTATCGCGATGATATGGCCGAAACCATAGCCGATAAAGGCAATGGTAATTACGCTTATATCGATGATCTTACCGAAGCTAAAAAAGTATTGGTAAACGAGTTTAGCGGTACGCTTTTCGCCGTAGCCAAAGATGTGAAACTGCAAATCGAGTTCAACCCTAAATACGTGAAAGAGTATAAGCTCATAGGTTATGAAAACCGTATACTTGCTAATGAGGATTTTACTGATGATAAGAAAGATGCAGGTGAAATAGGCGCAGGGCATACTGTTACAGCCCTCTATGAACTCATTCCATCGGAAGGTAAAGTGGCTCAAAATCTCCGCTACCAAACAAAAGAACTCAACGAAAAAGGTAAAGGCAATGAGTTAGGATTCCTCAAAATACGTTATAAAGACCCTAAGGTAAAAGATGCTAAAAGTGTAGAAGTAACCGAACCTTTGTTATTTGCTAAGAAATCTTTAAATGAAACTTCTGTAGATTTTCGCTTTGCAGCCAGTGTAGCCGAGTTTGGTATTCTCTTGCGCGGCAATAGCAATAAAGCCCAAGCTACTTATGACCAAGTAGTAGAATTAGCTAATGGTGCTATAGGCAAAGATGAAGAAGGCTATCGCAAAGAATTTGTGCGCTTGGTAAAAAGTGCAAAATTGTTGGCTAAATAGTAAAAAAATACTATATTTGCCCCGTGCTTTAAAAAAAAAGTATTTATGAAAAAAGAAGTAACTGATGTATTGGTAATAGGCGCAGGACCTTCAGGTTGTGTATCAGCTGCCTATTTGCACAACAATGGCGTAAAAGTACGCGTAGTAGAAAAAACTAAATTTCCGCGTCTGGTAGTAGGGGAGAGCCTTATTCCACGTGTGATGGATCATTTTGACGAAGCAGGACTTTTGCCTGCCTTGGAAGCCCAAAAGTACGAAGTAAAATGGGGCGCCCGTTTTATCCGTGGTGAACAAGTATGCCAATTTGATTTTGGTAAGAAATACGGCAAAGGTTGGGATTGGACTTGGCAAGTGCCTCGCGCCGATTTCGATAATGTTTTGGCTCAAGAAATCATCCGCAAAGGCGTACCTCTTAGTTTTGAAACCGAAGTTACGAACGTGCAGTTTTTCGATGATCATCAAGTTACTACCGTAAAAGACAAGAACGGGGAAGTATATGAAATCACCTCTAAATTCGTCATTGATGCCAGTGGTTACGGTCGTGTATTGCCTCGCTTGTTAGACCTCAATGCTCCTTCTAAATTAGACGACCACTCTGCTATATTCACTCATATCAAAGAAGATAAGGTACGTCCTGAAGGTGAAGAAGGAACTCTCATTTCTTTTGATATTTTAGAAAGAGAAGTATGGCTTTGGGTGATTCCTTTCTCTAATGGCAATACCAGTGTAGGGGTTGTAGGACCTACGCACTACATCAATAGTCTATCGGCTTCCGGCAATACTACTGAAGCTTTGCGCAAGGCTATCGTAACCTCAGATTTTTACAGAGAGCGCTTCCAGCATTCCGATTTTCTATTTGAACCTAACAAGATACAAAGCTACTCTTGTTCAGTGAAAAAACTCTTTGGCAATGGCTTTGTACTCACCGGTAACAGCACCGAGTTCTTAGACCCTGTATTCTCATCAGGGGTGGCTTTTGCTACCGAATCGGGTATGTTAGCAGCCAAATTGGTAAAACGCGAACTTGCCGGAGAAAAAGTAGATTGGCAAAAAGAATACACTGACTATATGCAACGTGGTATTGATGTGTTCACTTCTTATGTAAGAGAGTGGTATACAGGTAGTTTGCAAACACTCTTCTTCCATCAACCTACTAATGAGGATGTAAAAGAAAAAATCTGTGCTGTATTAGCGGGTTATGTATGGGATACCACCAATCCGTTTGTAACCAAACATAAGCATATCATCGAAAATATGGCGTACGCTATCAACAACGGCTTAGGAATGAAAGAAGCGTAAAAGTTTTTGTATACTTTCAAAAAAGTTATCCCAAAAGTCCTAAAATCACTTTTACATCACAAACTTTGTCAAAGTCCTTAGACTTTGATATATAAGTATATGAATATGATTTATGTAGAAGCTGTCCGAAAAGTCTAAAAATCGCTTTTGCATCATAAACTTTGTCAAAGTCCCAAAACTTTGACAAAGTCTATAAAACTGATAATCAATCACTTTTAGAGTGTGTTATGTAGGGGCGTTTTGCAAACGCCCCTATAAATAAAATATCCTTAAACGAACATAAACAGCCTCAGTTCGATATAAAAAAATATTGATTTACAGCTTTGTATTATAATATATTCACAAAATAATTCACCGTCAGGTGAAAATTCGTGAGATAATAAAAAAATAAAGACTTTTATACACTCTCAAATTCGTGAAAATTCGTAAAATTCGTGGGAGATTTAATTACTTATGGCAACTCAGTTAAATAATACCTAAATATGAAAAAAAATATCACTCTTTGCCTTTTATCAACCTTGCTTTTAGCCAGCTGTTTCAATAGAAATAAATACTCCGAGAGTAGTGGAGAGCTCATAGGTCGTAGCCCAAGTCATCCAGCTGCTAAACCTAAAATGGTTCGTAGTGACCAAATGATGCTTAAAGCTAATGTAAAAGTTGATAAATCTCCTTATTACTTCCCCGAATACCAAAAAGGAGAAACCTATAAAGAAATTAAAGAAAATGGTTTTGTAGAAGTGGTAAATCAGCCAGTTTCTACCTTTTCAGCCGATGTTGATAGAGCTTCGTATACCAATGTACGCCGAATGATAGGATATGGACAATTCCCTCAAAAAGATGCCGTGCGCATCGAGGAAATGATCAATTATTTTGATTATAATTATCCTCAACCTACTGCCGAAACAAAATCGCCTTTGCGTGCGTCAAGCGAATTAGCGCCAGCTCCTTGGAACGACAAAAATCTCTTGTTGCGCATTGGCTTACAAGCTAAAAAATTGGATTTATCACAAGCACCTCCTTCTAATATTGTCTTTTTGATTGACGTATCGGGCTCAATGAGCGACCCTAACAAGTTGCCGCTGCTCAAATCGTCTTTCAAACTCTTGTTAGGTCAGTTAAAACCTACCGATAAGGTAGCTATTGTTACTTATGCCAGTGGTACAAAAGTAGCCTTGCCTTCTACAGCTGTAAAAAACAGAGAAAAAATAGTAAAAGTATTAGATGAGTTGGTGGCAATGGGCTCAACTTCAGGTGAAAAAGGAATACAACTCGCTTATGAAGAAGCCAAAAAATCCTTTATCAAAAAGGGAAACAACCGCGTGATTCTCGCTACCGATGGCGATTTCAATGTGGGGATTAACAACACTGAAGAACTGACTAAATTCATCGAAGAACAACGCGAAAGTGGTATTTATATGTCAGTTTTAGGTTTTGGTATGGGTAATTACCGCGATGATATGGCTGAAACCATAGCCGATAAAGGCAATGGCAACTACGCTTATATTGATGATCTCACCGAAGCTAAAAAAGTATTGGTAAATGAGTTTGGTGGTACGCTTTTCACAGTGGCTAAAGATGTAAAACTACAAGTAGAATTCAATCCTAAGTATGTGAAAGCCTACCGATTGATAGGCTATGAAAATCGTATGCTTGCCAAAGAAGATTTTACTAACGACAAAAAAGATGCTGGTGAAATAGGAGCAGGACATACTGTAACTGCTCTCTATGAATTAGTACCTTCTGATGGTAAAATAGCTCAAGATCTCCGTTACCAACATAAAACCCTTAACGATCAAGCAAATAGTGGCGAGGTAGCTTTCCTCAAAATACGTTATAAAGACCCTAAAGAAAAGGATGCTAAAAGTGTAGAAGTAACCGAACCACTGCCTTTCAACAACAAAAAACTCTCTGATACTTCTGTTGATTTTCGCTTTGCAGCTAGTGTAGCCGAGTTCGGAATGCTGTTGCGCGAAAGCGATAACAAGGCCAATGCTTCCTATGAACAAGTAGTAAAATTAGCTGAAGGAGCTACAGGCAACGACCCCGAAGGTTACCGCAAAGAGTTCGTGCGTTTAGTAAAAAGTGCACAACTATTAGCAAAATAATCAAAAAAGTATTACCTTTGCACCCTATTAGCTTTAAATACTGCAATGGAATAGTTTATCTTTATAAATATTCACTTTTGCAGCTTGTCCCCTTCGGGATTGTCGGCAATTGCCGAGTAAGTGAGTCGGGGGCTTTCTCTCTCTTATATAATTAAAATACAAATTTTTAAACTCTAAACAAAAAAGTGCAAACAGAAGAAAAAGAACTATACAGCTTCGCCGAAGCAGCTGATTGGACAAATTCCCTTTCTGATAACGAAATGGTACAACTTTTAGTAGAAACCGACTTCTCTCGTGAACAAACCGATGAGGGACGCGACTACTGCTATTTCCTACATAAATACAGCAAAGTAGATGGTAATAGTACCTCCGACTATACATTGATGGCTTATACCCTCACTCAACCCGAAAACTTGGAACGCGCTTCAATGTACGATATGATACTCGAAGAAAATGAGTACTTTAGCATCCATCGCATCAGTGTGTATCGCAACGGTCAGCTAATTGACAAAACAGCTGATACTACTATAAAAGTATTGGACAACGAAGGACAAAGCGGTCGTGGTATTATCAGCAGTTCTAAAAAACTGAACTTCTCTATCAAAGACCTTCACCTCGACGATATCCTCATTTTGGAAGACACTAAAGAAAAAGTGTTTACTGAAAAAGAGTTTTTGCGCCGTGACTTTATGAAGTATGTATATGTAACTCCCGATACTTATTGGGCGTACGGCAAATACCACTTCAAGCTCATCAACAATCGCAACAAACGTGTGGCTTATAAAGATGTATTCTTCCGCGACGAGCAGGGTAACGTAATCCCAAGTCAGGTGAAATACTTAGCACAGGGTGAAGCATTTGAGATAGTACAAGAAAACTACATCAACCCAGTAGACCCTAACCGTGAAATCTTCCCTTTTATAGATTTCGCTACCGATAGTACTTGGAAAGACTTGTCTAACTATATCTATCCGCTTTACGAAGAGGTATTCAAAGCGCAACCCGCTGATTTCGCTCCCGATTTGGTAGAGAAACTCAACGGTATGGCTACCCTCGATGAGAAATTGCAATACGCTATAGAGTTTGTGCAAAACAATATCTACTACGTGTACAACGCCGATGAGATGAACGGACACAAACCTCAAGCGCCTGCACTTACTTATCAAAATAAACAAGGTGACTGTAAAGCAAAATGTGTATTGTTAAAATCTATCCTCAACTACCTTGGTGTAGAGGCTTCAGTGGTATTGGTGAACTACAATTCCGATTATTATATGCAGTTCTACCTCCCTTCATTGCTTTCGTTCAACCACGTGATAGTGAAAATCAACTATAAAGGGAAAGAGTACTTTGTGGACGCTACCGCTCGTAATGAGTTTGGTAGATTGGAGAAACGCGCTGTGATTTCTTTCTGTCACTTTATGGAAATCTTGCCTAACCAAGAGTTACAAGTGCGTAAACCTACTTATTTCGATGATTTTTGTATCGATGAACGCATCACCTTAGAAGCCAAAGGCAATATAGGTAAAATCCAACTGCTTACTACTTATCGTTATAATCGCGCTAATTCTATGCGTAGTTACTTCAAGTCGAGCAATAAAAACGAACGTTTGGACAGCTGGAACAACTCCTTGTTCTACGCGCTCAACTATGTAAATGACCGCAAAGGCAAAGATTTCCGCGAGATTTTCAAAGATGCTACCTTGCAAATAGTAAAGGATGACAAGGTGGAAAACGAATTTGTAGTGAAGTACGAAGCAACTATTGAGCAGCCTTACTTTATTGATAGCGAAGGTCGTCGTTTCTTGATGTACTACGATGGTAGTGTGTTGAAAAATAGTATTCGTGAACACCAGCACAGCGATGCGAGCTTCTGGCACAACTTCGATAGCGAGCGTTATGAAATTGAACTCAAAACCGATGAAAATATCGATACTAAGGAAAAATACACCGTACAAGAGTGTGATATCAAAAATGAGTATTTTACTCATAAAACCCAAAAATTCATCACTAAAAACTCTGGTAAGGTAATTGTAGAGTACAATCCGCTCACAAATATCGAATTGCCATTGCACAAGTTAGAACCTATCCGTGAAGATTATCACACTATGGCTGATAGCAACTTTGGTATCGGTATCGATGTGGTAGAAAAAGGATTCTTAAATTCCTTAAAACGACTTTTTAAATAAGGAAATTTACATACAACTTTGCCAAAGGTGTGAGCCACACGGACATTAGAACCTTTGGCAAAGTTTTATTAACAAAAATAATGAGTGCACTTATTCCAACCATAGAAACCCAATCGGAAGCCGAGATTGTAGCTTTTCAAGAAGAAAAACTGCGAGAGCTATTGCAATATCTCAATGAAAAATCGGTTTTTTATCAAAATCTCTTCCGCAAGCACCATATCCGTATAGAGGATATCCGCACCCTTGCCGATTTACAAAAAATACCCACTACTCATAAAGACGATTTGCAACGCGAAAACGATGCTTTCCTTTGTGTGCCTAAAAGTGCTATTGTAGACTATGCTTCTACCTCAGGCACTATGGGAACGCCTGTTACTTTTGGTCTCACCGATAAGGATTTAGACCGTTTGGCGTACAACGAAGCTATCTCATTGGCTTGTGCAGGCATTCAAAAGGGCGATGTAGTCCAACTGATGACTACTATCGACCGCCGTTTTATGGCAGGTTTGGCTTATTTCTTAGGCATACGCCAAATGGGAGCAAGCATCATTAGGGTAGGGGCAGGAATACCCGAATTGCAATGGGATTCTATCCGATTGTACGAACCTAAATACCTTATTGCGGTTCCTTCCTTTGTGCTGAAAATGATAGAATATGCCGAAAAGAATGGTATCGACTATCGCGCTTCTTCCGTAAAGGGAGTAGTGTGTATAGGAGAGGCGTTGCGCAATCAGGATTTTAGCCCTACACTCTTAGCAAAAAAGATTACCGAAAAATGGCAAGGATTGCAACTCTACTCCACTTATGCCTCTACCGAGATGAGCACTACTTTCACCGAGTGTGAATACCAGCACGGAGGGCATCACCACCCTGAGCTCATCATCACTGAGGTATTAGACGACGAAGGGCACCCCGTACCCGATGGTGAGAGTGGAGAGCTCACGATCACTACCTTGGGAGTGGAAGGTATGCCATTGTTGCGTTTTCGCACAGGCGATATAGTAGCGATGCACAGTACCCCTTGTAAGTGTGGGCGACATACGGCACGAGTGAGTCCTGTACTAGGCCGCAAACAGCAGATGATTAAATACAAAGGAACTACTCTTTACCCGCCAGCCCTAATGGATTTGCTTACAGGCTTTGAGGCTATAGAGAATTACATTATAGAAATCAATACCAATGATATCTTCACCGATGAAATTCTTATCAAAATAGGGACAAAAACTCCTACCGAAGCCCTTCGCGAGCAAATAAGTCATCACTTCCGTGCTAAACTCAGGGTCGTCCCTAAGATTGAGTTCTGCGATATAGCCCTTATTGAGCAGCAGCTCTACCCGTTGGGCAGTCGCAAACCGATGAAATTTGTAGATAAACGCAAACCGTTAAATTAAATTGTATATGAAAACAAAAAAACTATTAGCAGTAGTATATTGTTACCTGTTACTTGTTATTTGTTTCTCCCATTCTTCAAAAAACTTAGGTTTATACAGCGATAAGCTATTATCTTTTAGAGAAGTAAATACCTGTACAGTTTCTCCCGTACAAACCAATTCATTGGCTTCATTGTAGATAAAATACTGAAAGATGAGTTTCGCTACATTGGAGGGAATATAGTGAGTTTCTATGCGCAAGCGTTCGCCATAGCGCACCATTTTCTTGTGTTCACATACGCTCTTCACAATAGGTGTTGCATAGCCTTCGCGCTCTACATCAAGGTAAGAAATACCGTACTTTCTCCCAAACGCCTCACGTCCGTCTTCAAAGTATTTGATGTAGTTGCCGTGCCACACAATACCAAGCGGGTCAGTTTCACTAAAGCGTACCGTAATAATAAGACTCTCAGATAAATTCGCAGGTTTATACGTTTCTTTTGGCTTTGTCATAATAAATAGAGATAAGAATACAACTGATGAAAAAGAGCAGTAAAGCTCCTATTTTAGGTAGCAAACTACTCGCAGAATCGCCTCTTAGCAATACCTCGTAGAAGGCTTGTAATCCCCAGTTCATAGGGGAAATATTAGAAAGCAATTGCATAATGTGGGGCATTGCAAAGGTAGGTATCCACACCCCACCAATGGCTGCAAAAAGTACCGTGAGGGTAGCTCCCAAGGGCGCTGATTGTTCTTGGGTTTTTGTTAAAGTCCCCAAGAGTACCCCCAAGCCTATAGCCGAAAGCCCTGAGACTATGGCGACTAACAACAAGGGTAAAAGTTTACCTCCCACTTCTAACATTGGTAAGCCTAAGTAAGGAAATACTAACACGCCCATTACTACCATCAAAGCGAATTGTAGTAAGCTAATCATCAGAAAAACAATGATTTTAGCGGTGAGCAATGCCCAGTAGGGTAGGGGACTCGTGAAGAGTCGGAGTCCTGTGCCTTGTGTTTTTTCCTTTACAATACTCGCCGATAGTGGTATGGTAATGAAGAAGATAGCAAAGAGAGCCCACGCCGGTACGTTGTGCTGGGTAGCGTTGGGGATAGCAACAGTAGCCGTATTAGGATTGATTTCTCTAAAACTCACTAATGCTTCTGTTTTTGGTAAACTCACCCCTTCCTCTAACTGACTCTCAAAGGCTTTATAAATATACTGATTTTCTATTTGGTATAGCAATTTGTCAATGCCACTCTTCACACTTTCTTTAAACGAAGTCTGCAAAGTCGGATCAAAATAAAGGCGTATTTCTTTGGTAGTATAAGCCGTTTCAGTAGGTGTTACAGTCTCACCTGCAAAAGTGCTGATAATCGTCTCTACATTCTGTTGCACTTTAGTTTGCAAGGTAGAGGAGAGTTCAGCAGGAATTACAATAGCCAGCAGGTAGTTGCCTTTCAGTACCTGCTCACGCGCCATAGCTTCACCAATAGGTTTTCCGTCCAGCGTTTTCACCATTTCGAAAGCACTTCCTTCTAAACTTTCTCTGATGTTTTTGGCAATTTCACCGCCATCGTTATCCACTAACAGAACGGCTGTTTTCTGCTCACTGATATTCTTAAAAGCTCCGTCCTGCAATAGCGTAATGGTTACCACCAATAGCAATGGCATTGCAAAGAGAATGATAAGTGCCCCCACATCGCGCAGTAATAATAAGGCTTCTTTTTTTATAGATTGAAACATAACGGTTTGAATAGGGGGCAAAGATACAGATATTTTGCTAATTATTTCCCAATTTCTAAATCCTAATTCCTAAAATTTTTCGTCATTCATAATTATTTTGTACATTTGCGCCTTGATTTGCTGCTTTCTTAAACTTATATAACAAATGAAGAAATTTATTCTATTAACTATAGCGTTCATCACCTTGCAGTCTTGCAGTGTAACCAATGTATTTACCTTTCATAACGATGGAACTATTTCCACTGATATGACCTTAGATATGAGCGAAATGCTCGCTATGGAAGCTAAAGCAAAACAAGGTGAAAATAGCCTGAGAAATGTGAATATGCCCAAATTTCCTAAAGAATGGCAATCGGTATATGACTTTCAAAAAAATATAGGTAGTAAGGATTCTATCTCAGAAGAAGAGGCTGATTTGTTCAAACGCTCTATGATTAAAGGACTGTTTAAAGACGATAAAGAAGTGGGATTTGAACTTCATTTTAGTCATTTTCCTCCTAAACAGTTCGCTTCTATCACTACTATTTTAGACAAAGGAAAGCAGAAAAACACTCCACTGCAATTGCCATCTTTTAAATGGGAAGGTAAAGAATTGCATATTGATATGAATGTTTTCGATTCCAAAAAAGATGATGAACAAGCAGAGCGTCTTGCACAAATGAAAAAAATGTTCAACATAGAGCTCAATAATACCCTTGTTTTTGAAAATAAAATAAAGAAAATAAAAGGCAAACATCCTTTTATTCAAAAAATAGATGCACACACTATAAAAATAGATGTAAATGCTCCAGAAGGCAAAAAGAAAAAGAAACGTGATAGTGAAATTGTAATTATAACAAAATAATTGTTATTTTCGTTTTTGAGGTAAAAGTAAAATAAGGAGATACGTTATTTTCGTTTTTAGCGAAAAAGTAAAATAAGAAGGTGCGTTATTTTCGTTTTTGGTGAAAAAGTAAAATAAGGAGAAGCCCCATTTTAATTGTTAATTGTTAATTGTTCATTGAAAAATGTTATACCATTTACTAGAAAATCTTGAAAAATATTACGACTTTCCAGGGTCGGGATTATATAAATACTTGTCGTTTCGTGCAGGTTTGGCTTTGATGCTCTCTCTGCTGATTTCCACTATTTATGGGAAACGCATTATCAGTTTCTTACAACGCAAACAGATAGGCGAAACGGTGCGCGATTTAGGTCTTAGCGGTCAGAATGAAAAAGCAGGAACACCTACAATGGGAGGGATTATCATCATCCTTGCAACTCTCATTCCCGTATTGCTCCTCGCAAAGTTAGATAATGTCTATACCTTGCTCCTCATCATCACAACTGTATGGATGGGAACTATTGGCTTTATCGACGACTATATCAAAACTTTCCGCAAAAATAAAGAGGGTCTTAAAGGGCGTTTTAAAGTATTAGGACAAGTAGGCTTGGGGATTATCGTAGGGGCAACTCTTTATTTCAATAGCAATGTAACTATTAAAAATGAAAAAACGGGTATTGGTCGTGCACGTACTGAAGTAGTTGCCCAAAACAATACCGATAATGTGGTCGTCCCCGAAGTAAAATCTACTAAAACTACCATTCCATTTGTAAAAAATAACGAGTTCGACTATGCCGACCTTATTGCGTGGACGGGTGATAACTATCACCACTATGTGTGGCTCATCTTTATCCCTATCGTCATTCTCATTGTTACTGCTGTTTCTAACGGCGCAAACCTTACCGATGGTATCGACGGACTGGCGGCGGGAAGCTCGGCAATTATAGTCCTGACTTTGGGTATTTTTGCTTGGATTTCAGGTAATATTATCTTCTCAGAATACCTCAATATTATGTATATTCCAAGAGTAGGAGAAATGACGGTGTTCATCGCTGCTTTTGCAGGGGCTTTGGTAGGTTTCTTATGGTACAACACCTATCCTGCTCAAGTGTTTATGGGCGATACGGGTAGTTTGACTATAGGAGGGATTATCGCTGTAATTGCCATCGCTGTACGCAAAGAATTGCTCATTCCTGTACTTTGCGGCATTTTCCTAATTGAAAACTTATCGGTGATACTACAAGTAGCCTATTTTAAATATACGAAGAAAAAATATGGTGAGGGCAAACGCATCTTTTTAATGTCACCTTTGCATCACCATTATCAAAAAAGAGGCTATCACGAAAGCAAAATCGTAATGCGATTTCTCATTGTAGGTATCTTTTTAGCAGTTATCAGTATAGTAACACTGAAAATTAGATAATCTTCAATCCTCAATTGCTAATTGTGGAATTAGATTCTCGTTAAACCATTTATACCGATTGATAATCATAATATGAGTGCCGTTCTTTACTACAACGGCATTTTTTATATACTGAATAGGAAAAACAGGGTCTTTATCACCGTGAATGTGAATCGTGCGAGGTAAAGGCTCTTTTTGTTGCCAATTCACAATGCGATCTATCGACCAATCAAGGTAAGCAGGCGAACGCATCCCGATGTACTTTTCGTATAAGGCTATGCGCTTGCTCAGCACCTCAGAAAATGAAAATCGCTTCCAAAATTCTAAATTGCTAATAGTGCGTGTAGGTAATAACTTATGCAAATTTGTATAGCGCGCTAAAAGCATTTTCTTAGGTAGTTCGTATTGTGTTTTTACGCTCGATATAACTACCAACTTCCTATAATTGTTGTGTTGTTTAGCAATTTCTTGTACGATAATCCCTCCAAACGATACCCCTAATAGCACTGGCGACGGCTCAGTAATTTCTTCAGCAATACGTCCTGCATAGTGCGCCAAACTCTCGTTTTTTTCAGGCGTAATCCAGTCTAATAAATGCACGCGATAGTTGCTCGGGAATTGTAAATGCTCAAAAATCTTAGGGCTGGCAGCCATTCCAGGCATTAAATAAATAGAAAGATTATCTTTTATATTCATTTGATATTGTTTTTTTACGAAAAATTAGTAACTTTGCAGCGAAATAATTTGGTAAGAACCTTACCTCTTATCTCTTTCCTAACAAAAGCAAAGTTACAACTTTTTGTTGAATAATACATATTACTAATTGAAAAACTAAAAAACGCAATACAATGGAAGTAATAGACAGTGAATTCTCACGCCAGTACCAAGCCAAAATCAATGGTGAACTTGCCTTTGTAGACTACGCTATACAAGAGCGCAAAATATTCTTTACCAAAACCTTATTGCCCGAAGCAACCGATGAAGCCCTTATCGATGAGTTCTTCAAAGGGGTCTTAGCGCTGGTAGCTCAAAAAAAATATAGGGTTGTGCCTGTATGTCCTGTGGCTATAGCTTTTTTTAAACGCAATAAGGAATATAAAGATGTATTACCCGCTGGCATCCGAATATAAAGTTATTAATCATTAATTGTCAATTATATGAAAGCCGTATTTTTAGACCGCAATACGCTCTCCGAGCGTATAGATGTGGATATTCCTAAAGGGGTAGTACAATGGGTCGCATTCCAAAAAACTGCCCCCGACGAAATTGTTCAACGCCTTAAACCCGCTGATATAGCTATCGTAAACAAGGTGAAACTCGATGAGAGTATCCTCAGGCAGCTGCCTAACCTCAAGCTCATTCACCTCACCGCTACGGGTATGGATAATATTGATAAAGAAGCAGCCAAAGCATTGGGCATAGAAGTGAAAAATGTAGCTGGCTACTCTACCGAGAGTGTTACTGAACACTTTTTTATGATGTTGCTTTCAGCTATGCGCTCTCTCAAAACCTATCACGCAAATGTAAGCGATGGCACTTGGCAAAAAGATGGTCGCTTTTGTCTTACTGAGCCTCCAGTGTTTGAACTGCACGGCAAAACCTTAGGAATCATAGGCGTAGGTAATATCGGTAAAGCTATTAGCAAAGTAGCTGAAGCCTTTGGTATGAAAGTGCTATGGGCTGAACGACAAGGCAGAGTACCACGCAGCAAAGAATATACTGATTTTGATAAGGTATTAGCACAGAGTGATATTATTTCCCTCAACTGCCCGCTTACCCCTGAAACTAAACATTTAGTAAATGAAGAGTTTGTGTCTAAACTTCGCAAAAAACCGTTGCTCATCAATATGGCACGTGGGGCAATAGTCGATCCTCAAGCAGTATACGAAGCTATCGAAAGTAACCGTATTATGGGCTTTGCTACCGATGTGTTTGAAAGTGAACCTCCTTTGGCTACTGATCCTCTTCTAAAAATAACCGACCACCCTCGTGTGATTTATACCCCTCACGTAGCTTGGGCAAGTGAGTACGCACAAGATAAATTATGGCGTACCCTCAAACGCCAAGTTGAAGATTTTATAGTAAAATATAAGGCTGAACACGAACAAAATGAAAAAGCATAATTTTAGCGCTGGTCCCTCTATCTTAGCACCTGAGGTATTCCAAAAAGCCTCTCAGGCCTTGTTAGACTTTGAAGGAACTGGCTTATCAGTAGTAGAAATATCTCACCGCAGTCCAGAGTTTGTACGTGTGATAGAACGCGCTCGTGCATTGGCATTGGAAATCGCCGGATTGGACGATTCGTACACTACACTCTTCTTGCAAGGAGGTGCTAGTATGCAATTCTTGATGGTACCTTACAACCTTCTCGAAACCAAAGCTGCTTATATAGATACAGGTACTTGGGCTAACAAAGCACAAAAAGAAGCTGCTCTCTTTGGTAATGCCGAAGTAATTGCTTCCTCTAAAGCCGATGGTTATAAGTACATTCCAAAAAATGTGACTGTCCCTACAGATGCTAACTATCTGCATATCACTACCAATAATACAATTTATGGCACCGAATTTCACAGCTTGCCACAAACAGATATTCCTTTGGTAGCCGATATGAGTTCCGATATTTTCTCACGCCCATTAGACTACAAACAGTTTAGTTTGATTTATGCAGGTTCACAGAAGAATTTAGGCGCTTCGGGGTCTACTTTGGTGATTGTGAAGAAGGATATATTGGGGAAGGTAAGCCGTAAACTACCTTCAATGATGGACTATCAGTTGCATATCAAAAACGATAGTATGTACAATACACCTTCTACTTTTGCAGTATATGTAAACCTATTGGTACTTGAGTGGATACAAGCACAAGGTGGATTGCAAGCTTTAGGCAAACGCAACCAAACTAAAGCCGATTTGCTTTATGGAGAAATCGACCGCAACCCATTAGTAGTAGGCTATGCTAACAAAGAAGACCGCTCTCTAATGAATGTAGTGTTCAACCTCACTGACGAAAACACCAAAGAACGCTTTGATACTTTGTGTAAAGAAGCGAATATCAGTGGGATAAAAGGGCACCGCAGTGTAGGAGGCTATCGCGCTTCTATCTACAATGCTTTGCCTTTAGAAAGTGTACAAGTATTAGTAGATGTACTCAAAGAATTTGAACGAACAGCGTAATAATAAATTAGTTGAAAATAAAAATCCCCCAAGAGCATTCGCTCTTGGGGGATTTTTATTTAATGAAAAAACTTATTTCACTTCAGTACCATTGGCAATGCCCTCGGCATCAGGGTTGATGAAGGTGTATTTGCCTTCACTATTCTCTACCATTAGTATCATTCCTTGACTTTCTACACCGCGTAGTTTGCGAGGGGCAAGGTTTACTAATACGGTTACTTTTTTGCCAATAACCTCTTCAGGAGCAAAACTTTGCGCAATTCCTGAGATGATAGTGCGCTGGTCGATGCCTGTATCTACTTTTAAGATAAGGAGTTTATCGGCTTTAGGCATCTTTTCAGCTTCCAAAATAGTACCAATACGAATATCCATTTTTGCAAAATCATCATAACTGATGAGTTCTTTTTGTGGAGCTACAGTTACTTCGGTATTAGATTGGGCTTCTTGTTTGTTCGCTAATTTGGTATTCTCTAAACGTTGTAATTGCTTTTCGATAGCAGTATCTTCAATTTTTTCGAAAAGAAGTTCCGCAGTACCAATGCGATGTCCTGCTTTTAGCAATTCGGTGGTATTTGTTTTTAGGTTCTCCCAAGTGATAGCCCCCAATTGCAACATACGTTTCAATTTCTCGGATGTGAAAGGCAAGAAAGGTTCGCTGGCAACTGCCAAAGCAGTGGCAATTTGCAAAGCGACATACATTACTGTTTTTACGCGTTCAGGGTCGGTTTTGATGAGTTTCCAAGGCTCTTCATCGGCTAAATATTTATTGCCTAAGCGCGCCATATTCATCAGTTCTTGTTGAGCTTCACGGAAACGGTAGCGCTCTAATGATTGTTCTATTTTCTCAGTAAGTTCTGTGATTTGGCGAAGCGTTTCGGTGTCTATATCGTTGAATTCTCCTGCAGCAGGTATAACTCCTTCGTAATATTTCTGCGTTAGCACAGCCACGCGATTGATGAAATTTCCAAAGATAGCCACAAGCTCGTTGTTGTTGCGCGCTTGAAAGTCTTTCCACGTAAAGTCGTTGTCTTTGGTTTCAGGAGCGTTGGCGGTAAGGGCATAGCGCAATACATCTTGCTGATTAGGAAAATCTTGCAAGTACTCGTGTAACCACACTGCCCAGTTTTTGGAGGTAGAGAGTTTGTTGCCTTCTAAGTTGAGAAACTCATTAGCAGGAACGTTAGTAGGCAATATATAGCTGCCTTCGGCTTTGAGCATTGCAGGGAAGATAATGCAGTGGAATACGATGTTATCTTTTCCAATAAAGTGTACTAATTCAGTGTTTTTATCTTGCCAATAAGGACGCCAATCTTTGCCTTCGCGTTCAGCCCATTCTTTAGTAGATGAGATATAACCGATAGGCGCATCAAACCACACATAGAGCACTTTACCTTCAGCACCTTCTACAGGTACAGGAATTCCCCAATCGAGGTCTCGGGTTACAGCACGTGGTTTGAGTTCATCGTCGAGCCAACTTTTCACTTGCCCATATACATTGGGTTTCCAATCGGATTTATGACCTTCTAATATCCATTTTTCCAAAAACTCTTGGTAGCGATTGAGGGGCAAAAACCAGTGTTTGGTAGCTTTTAGCGTAGGTTTGCTACCAGTGATTGACGATTTAGGGTCGATGAGGTCGGTAGCGTTGAGTGAACTACCACAGCGCTCGCATTGGTCGCCATAGGCCTCAGGATTGCCACATTTTGGACAAGTACCAATCACAAAGCGGTCGGCAAGGAATTGATGCGCTTCTTCGTCGTAGAGTTGTTCGGATATTTCTTCGATAAAATCACCTTGTTCATATAGTTTTTTGAAGAAATCGGAAGCTGTTTGGTGATGAATAGGGGCAGAAGTGCGCGAATAATTATCGAATGAAATGCCAAAATCGGCAAATGATTGCTTGATAATTGCGTGGTATTTATCGATAATAGCCTGAGGGGTAGTACCTTCTTTTTTAGCTTTGATAGAGATGGCTACTCCGTGTTCATCGCTCCCGCAAATAAAGGCTACATCGTTGTTTTTCAATCGTTGATAGCGTGCAAAAATATCGGCTGGCACATATACTCCCGCCAAGTGACCAATATGGATAGGCCCGTTCGTATAGGGTAAAGCCGCTGTAATGGTATAACGTTTAGACATTTTTTGAGTTTTGAATTACAAGTCGCAAAATTACGAATAATTTGTCAATTAGCCAATTTGTGAATTTGTCAATTGTTAGGATTTTTCATAGAAAGGGGTGTCGATATCAAAGATTTCGCACAATAGTTCTTCGGTGTATTCACTGTACAAAGCGAGAGTTTGAGCGGTTACATCGTAATCTTTCTCCTTGTCGATATAGGTATGGAAAGGCAAGAGACCTTTTTGTAAACGCTTGAATGATAGGTTGGCAACTATCATTTTTTCATTGATATTTAAGTGTTTGGTAATCATATAAGCATAAGTGAGCAGCTGGAAGGCTTTGCCGTACTTAATATCGGTAATGAGGTTATTCCAATCTTTGATGCGAACATCGGTTTCTTCTACAATACCCGTTTTGTAGTCGATAATGTGCAACACTCCATTGCGTCTATCTACACGGTCGATAATCCCCTTGAAATAGATAGGGAAGGGGAGGTGAGGAGCTTGGAAAGGTATTTTTATTTTCTGTTCTAAATAGAGAGGAATAATTTCGGTACCACTCTTTATTTCGTTGAGTTCTAAAGTTAAAAAACTGCGTACATACTTTTCTATCACATTGAAGATGAGCCAGTTTTTGCCTGTTCTGAAATCAGTACTTCTATACTCTTCTTCAAAGCGTTTTTCGATAGTAGGGAGTACCAAAGGTTGCATTTTTTTGATGTGCTCTTCAGTGAGTATTTCGTTTAAGAAAGGTGTGTACAAATCTTCCAAAGTACCGTGAACGATATTTCCAAAAGTACGAGCTTCAACAGTTTCTTCTACCTCTTTTTCTTCGTATATATGCAGTACTTGTTGCTCGTAAAAAGTGAGCGGATTGCGGATGTAAGTAGTTAGTGCTGAAGGTGAAATGCCTTTCTCGGCAAGGACTTTTAGCGCATCGATTACAGCGGTTGTTTTTTCGATGGTAAGCGGTCGCAGTACTGCTGGATATACTTCAGGAGCTTTGATTTGGTGTATGACTTTGTGGGTGGGGATTTTCTCAGCTAACACTTGGAGGATAAACCTACTTTTTTCTTTGCTTTTCAGGCTGTCCATCTCGGTGTCGTAAAACAAGTGTACTTGCTTGGCACGCTGCAAAATACGGTAGAAGTTATAGCTATACACGGCATCGCGTTCCTTGAAAGTAGGCAGTTCTAACACGTGTTTCACATCGTAAGGAATAAGCGAATCACCACTTTTGCCTAACGGAAGTACCCCTTCGTTTACTGAGGTGATAATCACGCGGTCGAAATCCAAACTACGGCTTTCCAGCACCCCCATTACTTGCAAGCCTTCCAAAGGCTCACCGCGGAAATTGAGTGAACTCTTCTGTAAGACATTTAAATAGAAATGATAAAGCGTTTTCACCGAATCGATATAGCCGTATTGCTCTTGCAACTGCTTCAACTGATTGAATAACTGAAAGAAACGATAAGCATACTCTTGAGTGAGTAGGTGAGTATTGCTCTCAGGGTCGATTTGTGCTTTTAGGCGATAGATAAGCGTAATAGCATTGTCGATAAGGGTAGTGATGAGAGCTTTGCCTTTGGCATCGGGGAATAGCAAAGTAAGCATTTCGTGTTCGGTTTCATCTACCGACTCGAATAGCTTTTTACGGGTGATATAAGTGAGGTTGTGCGTTTTGATATACTGCGAAATATGGCGTACCACTTCTTCTTTTAGCAAGGTGTGCAAGAAAGGTTGAGAGAGCAGGTTCAGTATATCTTTATGGTAAAAACTCTTGGAGAGATGCAAGCGGAAATAGGCGACAAAAAGGTCGTTGAGAGGCGTTTGTTGCAAAGGGTAACCCATCGTGATGTTCACACTTGTTTTGGGTTGTACAGCTTGCAGTACAGGGATGAGCAGATTTTCATCGGCGATGATGAGGGCGGTTTTTTCCAATGCTTTGGTAGGCGTATTTTTGAGCAGTTCGGCTACACTATGCGCCTGATTGATGCTTTTGGGTACTCCCGTGACATAGAGTTCTTTTTCTTTTTCGTAATTGCTTTGTATGAACTTAGGTTTATGGGTTTGGTAATAGCGCCAACTATTAGTATATTTGCGCAAGAAGAACCCTGCATCGTGAGTAGGATTGTTCAAAAAATAAGTATCGCCATCCCAATAAATTTCACCGCCTATATCCATTAATATAGATTGAATGACGTGTTGTTCGGCTTTGGAAAGGGCGTTGAAACCGACGAATATATGAATGCTATTGCTGTGTGTTTGCAGGTATTCGGGGAGTTTTTCAACAGCTTTTTTAGCAATGAAACCGCCATAGCCTTTACCCATTTCGGTGAGTTTGCTGTTGAGAGCGAAATAGTAATCGCCAAGGCTATTCCAGAAAGCTAAGTGCTTTTTCTGCATCTCGCTAAGCTCATCCATACCCGACCAGTGTTCGGCTTCTTTGAGGGCGTGGATATAAGGAAAAATCTTATCGGGGTTTACCAAATATTGGTCAATTTCGCTAAAATCTTTGAGAGCCGTTTGTCCCCAGCTGAGGAACTCTTCAAAGCTATCGGGGGTGTCTTTACAAGTTTTTGTGTAGCAATCGTAAAACTCAAAAAGCAAAGGCAAATTGCTGATAGGCTGTACCCCTGAAATACGCGTAAATAGGTCGGCTATACCGATGAACTCAGGAGCAATAGTAGCCTGCTTTACCTGCTCGGCAAAGTGTTTTTTGAGGAAGAGCGCAGGGCGTTTCCCTGTAGTAACAAACACAAGGCGTTCTATCTTATCGGGATAGTTTTCTAAAACATCGGTAATAACTTCTTGTAGATAACTCATAATCAATTAACAATTGACAATTAACAATTTGTCCTCCAAATATCTAATAGTGAGCACTCGTTAGCTTTCCAGAAGAGGGACAATCTGTAAATATAGTTGTAAATCAGCGTTGTATAAAGTTTTTTATATTTTAATTTCTGAATTCTAAGAAAGATGGGCGAGAATGGGGGTTGTTTTGATGGTTGTTGTTATTTCTCTTTCTATTTCTCTTTTTGTTTTTAGAGGTGGACAGTATTATTAAACCTATAGAAGTTAATAAAAGGAGTACTCCAAAAACAATACAAACTATTTTGACAAGTAAGGACATATCACTTTCTTCATAGGCAGCAAACAAAAGGACTGCCGCAAAGCCAAGTATTGCCGTTGGAATAGTGATACGAAAAAGTACAATCCCCAACATTTGCTTATAACGCGTCATATTTTTACCCAAGGCATAAAGCACAATTCCCACAAGGAGAAAATCAAAAAATAAGGCAAAGAAAACCATTATTGATAGCATTTTATAGAATCCTCTTTTATCTGCTATAAAGACATTTCCTGTAGAGGGATTGTAGTTTACTTTGCAATACATCGCTTTCCCCTTGTAGGAATATAAACTATTGTAATGCACAACTTCCTTTGTAATCGTATCTCCTTGAGTTGTGACCAACTGAACAATAGGGAGTTTTACGGTTATTTCGTAATGGTTACCATCGTCGTCATTCCTCTCTCTCGTTTCGTAGGTGAAATCTACTATTTTAGCGTTGTAAGTTTCACTTTGGTATAGATCTTTAACATATTCAAAAACAGTTATAGGGAGCAATATTCCAGCCAAAGTAATGGGGGATACTATTGCAAAAGTGATAAGATAAGTAAAAATACCTGATTGAGGGCGAAATCGCTTTACAAAGTAATAAGTGAGAATAATTGCTATTAAAAGAAGTATGTAGATAATAGAAGAGCCCATAATTTTCTAATTTTCACATTTTCTAATTTCCTCATTTTTTCAACAACCGCACTCCCATATAGCCTAAAGGCAATGCCATAACTCCTAAATAGAAAGCGTGGTGTATCACTACTTCAGGGGCATAAACTACAACGACCGCTAAGCCAAAGAGTGCACCTCCTAAGTGAGCTGCGTGCCCTAAGTTGTCGCCTTGTTGTGGGTTGAACATCATAAATACCGAATAGCCAAAGTACAATGCTCCAAAGAGCCAACCCGGTAAGAAGTTTACACTTAACGTTTTAGGATATAGAGCAATAGCGGCAAAGATAATCCCCGATACAGCTCCCGAAGCTCCTATGGCAGAGTAATAGGGTTGATGTTTATAGATACGCAAACTAAAGAAACTCCCCAGTAGCATTGAGCCAAAATAGATGAGCAAGAATAGTAGGTTACCCATAGAACCGATAATCACATCTTGAAAGAAATAGAGTGAAACCATATTAAGAATGAGATGTTGCCAATCGGCGTGGAGGAAACCAGAAGATAACAGGCGCACATAATCGCCTTTTTGCACCGCTCCTACATTGAACTTGTAGCGGTTGAAGAAAGTAGGGTTGTTGAAACCGTGATAACTTATTGCAATTGTAGCAACAAGAATAATGATAAAAGTGATATTCATAAGTTCTGTATTTTTATTTTAAATAAAAAAACTACCTCAAATAAAGATATTCAAGGTAGTGTTTGATTTTAAGTTTTTTAAAGGCGAAAACTCGGCTTAATAACTATCAATTGCTTATAGTATCGCATTCCCATTTTCTGGTGGGCAAAGCCCTTACCCTTAAAAAATTTAATGAAACTTTTTGCAAAGGTATAACTTTATCTTGAATAAAAAAATATTTATAATAGTTTGGTTAGATAAATATATTTAGTTAGAACAGCAATAAAATAGTGAGTACTATTATAAGAATGAGTGCTAATGGCGAGATGAAACGCAACCACTGTTTGTAGTTGATATTTACCATTGTTAGTGAAGGCAATATGAGTCCGGTAGGGGTGATAAAAGCCATTATTCCCATTCCAAAGAGGTAGGCACTCACCACACTATGTCCTTCTACTCCTACAACCGAAGCTAATGCTCCTATGATAGGCATCGTAAGCACTGCCATTCCAGAGGAGGAGGATATGAACAAACTGAGTAGCCCAAAAATAAGCATTAACATTGGTAGAAAGACCATTGGCGACATTCCTTGCACAAGGTCGGTAGCATAATGCAAAATAGTACCTGATATTTGTCCGTCGTTTAATATAAACGATACTCCTCTGGCTATCCCAATGATAAAAGCAACGCCTAATAAATCGCGGGCTCCTGCCATAAATTGAGAAATGAATTGCTGTTCGCCACAGCGTTGCAAGAATGCAATAGCAATAGCAGCTACCAAAAACAGTGCAGTCATATCCATAAAATTCCATTCCCATTGCGATACACCTATGATCATAATCACAAATGAGAACGCAAATACTAAGAGCTCTATTTTGGTAGAAAGTTTGAGTGAAGTGGTAGGTTCGGAGCTGTTAGAAGTGTATATTTCGGGGATGGCTACTCCATATACAATTGATTTTTCGGGATGTTTGCGTACTTTTTCGGCATAGTGGATAATATAAATAATGCTTATCACAATACACAAAACCAAAGCTATGATGCGAATACTCAATCCTGATGTCCAATCTACCCCAGCGGCATCGGAAGCGATAATCACTGCAAACGGATTGGTAGTTGATGCCAATGTACCTATGTTAGCACCTATGTAGATTACAGCCAACGGTACCATTAGATCGTAGCCTGCTGCCAAAAAAATAGGAACTATCATAGGGTAGAATACAAAAGTTTCTTCGGCTAAGCCAAAAGATGTTCCTCCTAATGCTAAAAGTGTAGTGAGCAGAATGATGAGGAGCCCCTCACGCCCTTTGAGTTTGTGCGCCAAATAGCCAACTCCCATATTTAGAGCTCCCGAACTGTTGAATACCCCTATAAAGCCCCCTAATACTAACACGAACAATATAATATCAATAGTGTCGTAAATCCCTTTGATAGGGGCAAAGAGCACGGATTTAACGCCTTGATGATGTGGTTTGCTCTGTACATACGTATTGGGGATTGAGATAGGTTTGCGTATTTTCTCCTCTTTGAATTTGCTCAATTGAATATTGATACCCAGATGATTGAGCTGTTCTTGTGTAGCAGGTAGCACATAAGTACTATCGGAAGTGTGAATTACAAAAGTATCGTTTGTTTTGTTATACTGTAAGGTGTTATAAGTTCCTGAAGGCAATAAAAAAGTAAGGCTGGCAGCTAAAATAATTACCAACATTAGTACCGTATAGGGAGTAGGGAATTTTAGTTTTTTCATTGGTTTGTTACATTGATTACTTCTTCAATGAAGTGTAATACAAAATCGCTGTTTTTCAGTTCGTAACTTAGGCTTATGGGTGTGATACTTCCGGTTATCAGTTGCCAATTTTTGTCACGTGTTCTAACTACATCAGTAGAAGTAATGGTTACTACTCCATTTTGTATAGCAATATGCTGAAGTTCATAAAGTCGCCATTCTTCTTCACGGGGATTGGTAAAGAATGTTTTTTCAAATAGAATCTTTGTATCGGCAATTTCATTGCGACTTTGCAGTTTGTTCTCTTCATTAATTCCCGTAGTAAATACACTAAAGCCACCGCCTTCTTCAGCACGAGGTATGATATTTCCCTCATTATTATATTGAGTAGCCCCCAGTTCACTCACTTTGCCATTTTCGGTAACCAATGTAATACTACTCCATTGTTTTTTACGTTTGGTTAAGAGTACTTGCCCAGTATGTAAATCGTAAATAGTTTTAATCCACACCTTATCCGATGGATATTGTGCCAAGAAGCAGAAGTGCTGAAGTTTATCTCTTGAAAGCACTTCAAAAGATAATTCGCTATAGTCAGGTTTTACTTGTACATTGTAAAGAGGTAGAGGGAAAGGGTCGCCATAAGGGTTTTCATCATAATAGAATTGATGTGTATTAGGATTATAATCCAAACACGCAAAGTTTTCCTCTTCTATACCTCCTAATACTACTGAAAACCAATCAAAACTACCTATTTCTACCCTGCAATAATACAAATCTATTACTGTAGGGATAGGCTTAAAGCCATACGCTAAGGCAGCTTCACGAATAAAATCAGTAAGCTCTTTGGTATAGCCAAGATACAAAAATCCCCAAAGGAATTCAGGCATTTCTTCTTCCTCTGGGTTATTAAAAGTAGAGAGTTGCTCGCAGAGGGTTTGTATAGCTTCTGCGAGGTAAGTCTGTTTGTCTGTGGCTTGGTCAGCTTTTTCTAATTTAGTTAAGAAAGCCTCCAAATATGTGTTACAATCGGTGATATTTTCTTCTGTATAATAGCGGTCTTCCTCGATAGTTGTTGAGAGTTCCGCACGCATTTGGGCGATGATTTGGTCTTTTTGAGTAATGAATTGGGACATTTGTTTTATTTTATGATTGTTTGGCATAGCAACTATAACACAAAGGCGTTGCTACGGTTACTTTTTTCTCTTCACCACAACAATGGCAGTACTTTTCTTCATAAAAACGATTACCATACTTCGCCCACTCCTGATAACAACTATAACATAGAGGTCTCAGTGGGTCTAAAGGAATAGCTGTGTTACAACGAATGCAATGTCCTTTCTTTTCTTGTGGAGCAGCTTGTGCAATAGGTTGTACTGTTTCTTGTGGGGTAGCTTGTGGTGCCTCCTCTTGTACTACCTTTTCAGGTGCAGGCTCTCTTTCTGTGCGTTGTCTGTTTTCCGCATTTACATAGTTTTCAGGCACAAAAGAAGAGTAACGGATAGGCTTCACGGCTCTGTTTGAGAGTACATCATCTACCAAATCCAAATGTACAGTAGAGCCTACATAGTCTTTTGCCAGACCTAAAAACTTCTTGTTGTAGTTAGGGCGTTTGGCAAAGACAGTGTAACCGCTATCGAGTACACTCATAATGGTATTTTTGGAAGTCTCGAAGAAGTTGTTTTTGTTTACAAGGTCGGTGAGGGCTTTTTCGGCAAGTACGCCAAACTCTACCTTGTTTTCCAGCGAGTAATCCAACAAGTTCATAGAGGTAATCACCGATTGTTTCTCGTTAGCATAATATTGTCCGTGTAACTGTGGAATATACACCATTGTGATATTCGGGAAGTTCAAGAAGTACTCAATATCTTCACGCTTAAAGTTATCATCTCCGTTGGAAGAAGTTTTTCCAAACCCAATAAGTATATGCAGTTTGGAGTTGTTTAAAAGCTGTTTAAAGATATTATCTTTGAGGTAATCACCTAACTGAATATAAGGTGAAATGATGATAAGTTCTTTTTCCGCCTTAAAAAGAGTGTCGTAAATAGTATCCGATAGCGGTTTTCCTGTTAAAAAATCCATAGTATATTTTTTTATTATGAGGCAAAGGTAATGGTTAATTAGCAAATTAGCAAATTTGTTAGTTGTTAGTGATTGATTGGAATAATTTATATCCTATATATTTTTTGAAATTGGGATGTGCATTTCTATAGAAACAGTCCCAATAACTGGCAATACGGCTTTCTATACACTTTTGGTAGAGAGAATTTGCACGAAAGAAGACCTTTAATTTATCACGAGTGTTATTAGGAAGTTCGCGGTGGAGCACTTCTAATATTTCTATAACATAATCACCAAAAAGTTTGGCTATAAAGGGCAAGACAAAATCTTCTTTTACTGCTAACAATTCCCTTAGATAAAATTCTCTTAAATGACCATTATTATGACACAAATACAAGCAATTAAGCATTTGCTCTTGGACTAAAGTCAGGTTTTGGGTGTTGAACTCCCCAAAATAGACTCTTTGAGGTAACTCTAAAACTTCCCCATTGAGGCAAACGACTTCCGTTCCTATAGTTTTGAAGCTTTTAGGGTCACTTTGCTGTAAGAAATCTGCAATTTTAGTAGCATTTTTGCGTAAATAAGAGGGGAAGGCTTTTTGTATCATTATTTATCTTTGGTTATTGCCCTTGAGGCTTACACTATTTAACGCCTTTTTCATCGGCCCATTTGTGATATTTTTTAGCTTCTTGAGAGTGTTGCAAAAAGGTGCGTGAGAACTTGTGATAACCAAAGTTTTCGGTATCGGCAGCAAAGAAGAAATAATCGTGTTGTTCGGGCTTGAGTACCGCCTCGATAGACGAAATATCGGGCATAGTGATCAGACCTATAGGTAAACCGTAATTTTGATAGGTATTATAAGGATTTTCCAAACTTGTATGCAGTCCTGTAACGCGTTTGATAACGAGTGTGTAGTCTCCCAGATGGTTTTTGTAACCAAAAATGGCAGTAGGGTCGGCTTGCAACATCATATTGCTATGCAAGCGGTTGAGATAAACCCCAGCAATACGTGGGCGCTCATCAACTTTAGCAGTTTCTTTTTGTACGATAGAAGCCAATATACTGACTCCTATAGGTGTAAGGTCTTGCTTTTGGGCTTGAGCTTTGCGTTCAGGTGTCCAAAAACGTTCATATTCTTTGAGCATACGGTCGCGAAATTCTTCTGCCGAGGTATTCCAATAAAACTCATAGGTATTAGGAATGTACATCGCCAATGCAGTAGCATCGGTGAAACCGTTTTCTTTGAGGAAGTTAGGGTTTAAGAAAGCACGCATTAGAGTAGCGCTATCGGGTTCTATTTGAGCAGCAATGCGCCCAGCAAAGTCTTCTAATCGCTCCTGATTGTTAAATTTGAGTTTTACAGGAGTATTGCGATTGCGAAGTGTGCGTACGATATCTATATTGGTAGCCCCTTTTTTGATGATGTATTTACCTGCTTTTACTTTATCGGCATAGCCCATACGTTTGGCTACTTGAGTAAAAGAGGTAGGGTCTTTCAGTAGTGGACTTATCAGGTGTAATACCTCGCTAAAATCAGCTCCTGTAGGGATATATACTATTTCTTCTTGGGTTTGAAAAGCTGTATTGCCTACCAATACAGCGCGATAAATAAAGAAGCCTACTACGGCTACAGCGGCTATGACCGCTCCTATAATCCATTTTTTCATAGTTGTTTTTCTATTTGTTGTTATCTTTTTTACCTATTATCTAAAATCACAAATTAAGAGTTGAACCTATTATCAATAAATACCCGTTACATCATTATATTTGTCTAAACATACTTCATCGGCAATTCCATAAAGAATAGTATCACTATCATTTCCTTTTATACTATAGGGTATTAGCTCAGGATGTTTGAGTATTTTCTCATAATATGTTCTACCTTTGCTCACTACCCAATGTGACACATCTTCCACACCATCTTCAGATTCTTCGATATAATCGGTAAAGGGTTCACATTGCAATTCAGCTGCTAAATCTACAAAAATTTCTTGAAATGTAACGATATTATCCTTGCTAAATTCCATAAGAATGGTTCGCAATAGCTCTCTATCTTCTTTAGCATTAGCTATAATATTCCAAAACCATTGTTCTTTATCTGTATTGTTCATATATTTTCTATTTTGTTGAGGAGAGACTTTAAGAAGTGATGTGTTATCCACCATAGCACCATATATTAGCAGAGCAAGTGTTGTTTGTTATCTCTCAAAGGTTGCAGAGCTTGCCATTGCTCATATAGTTTATCAATTTTCTTCATATTTATTTTAAAATTTCCATTCTATGATTTTGTCTTCTTTTTCTCGAAATTCCTTTTCTTTAGCAATCTCATTTTGCAAATGTTTAGTATACTGACTAAACATAAAAGCGTTATATGTCTCAAAGTTTTCGTTTGTTCGCACAGAGTTCAAAGCTTCGTAATAAGCAGCTTTATCTTCTGCAAATACAATACCCAAAGGCAGACCATACCACTGCTGAATAAAGTTCATCAGCAGGCGTGAGGTTCTGCCGTTACCGTCGAGAAAAGGGTGAATGTTCACTAACTCATAATGAGCATAAAATGACAGTGCTAATTGAGCTTCTTCGGTAGTTTGCTCAGGGAGTAGTTCATTTAGTTTTTTTATTAACTGCTCTAACGCTGCTGGTACCTTTTCAAAACTCATAAACGATACACCTCCTGCGGTTACTCTCACCTTACGCAATTCGCCTTTGCTGGCATCTACAGTACCTAAGGCATTAGTAAGCACTTCTCCTGTAGTTTTCATAACTTTGGCAGCTATTTCCTGAATAAAAGCTACTGATAGAAGTCGTTGTTGTGTAGCTTCTTTTAGTACAAAATTTAATGCCTCATAATGATCTTTGGTTTGATTGGCAAACAATAGAGGCTTACCATTAGGAGTGTTGCCTTCTTCAATCAGTACGCGAGTTTCGTTTAAAGTTAAAGTAGAGCCTTCTATACGGGTAGAGTGACTGGTAATGAGAATTTTGTTGAACTCATTATAATTCAACGAGGATTCTAAACCAAGTGCTCTGTAAGTTTGTATAATTTCTGAAATAGTCATTGGGTTCTATCTTTTAAACAACATATACCCCCATTTTGGAATGAGATAAACGCCTATGAGGCAGGTTACCATTACGGGAGAATAAGAATGGGTGAAATAGCTTACCAAGATATGCCATACCAAGAAGAAAGTCAATCCTGCAAGGTATGAGCTAAGAGCAATTCTTGTAGCTTTTTCGCTCTTTCGACATAAAAAAGCAATGACCGCTACCAAAGTGAGTTGTCCTATAGAAGCTCCTATAAAATATTCAGGGTGTTCATTAGCTAAATGAGCACTCTCAGCAATTCTGGGGAGTTGCAACCATTGGGGTATCTTATCCACAAAGTCAATATACCATTGCCAGAATGAAATACTCTCTTCTACTTGATGTAAAGCGTGTAGTCCCATTATAGGTAACCACAAGTGTATATATTTATTTGTTTCCATATACTTCTACTTTTAATGCGGTAATATAGTTTTGTTGTATCCGTTTTAAATTCCAAAAGAGAGGCGCTATGAGTCTTAAAAAGAAGTTTTTGATATGTATTTTCTCTTGAAAGCAAACTTTAGTACCTCCGTTATACGATTCAAACTTTCCTTCCCATTCTCCATAAAATAGTTTGTGTTGCATTATAAAGGCATAATACTCATTTTCTTTCTTTTGAATATTGTTAAAAAGTGTGCGTCCTCCGCCTTTGTAATATTCAATAAATCCGTCTTCTAATAACTCAATATTCTCCACTTCCTTTCGCCACTGAAAGTTCTTGTTATCAGTAACAATATTATATACCAATGTTATAGGCGCATCAATCACATCAGTTATTATTGAAATTAGAAAGGGTTTCATTTTTGAAATCTTTTATCTGAAGGCAAAGATACTAAAAAAAAGAAAAACCGAAAACTTTATACTATAAAAGTACCAAATCTTCGGTTTAAAAAATATTATGAATACAAAAATTCTATGATAGGCTTTGTTAAATTTTGAGACTTTGACAAAGTTTTTTGCTATTCTTGACGTGGTTTTTGGTTATTATTGTGTCCTTTAGGGCGGTCATTGCGAGGTTTACCGTTGTAAGGTTTATCTGATTTTGGGCGGTCTTCTCTCGCTGGACGGTCAGGGCGCTCTTCGCGTGGTGGACGTGGCAACAAGGCTTTGCGCGATACTCTTGTTTTCTTGGTTTTAGGGTCGATACCAAGGTATTTCACTTCTATGATATCACCTTCTTTAAGAGCATCTTCTATTTTGTCGATTCTATCCCAAGATACTTCAGAGATGTGGAGCAAAGAGTCTTTACCAGGAACAAACTCTACAAAAGCCCCAAATTCTACCAAGCGCACTACTTTTACAGTGTAAGTTTCTCCTTCTACAGGTTCAAATTTCACTGCGTTTACTGCCTCAATAGCTTCTTGAATACCAGCTTCGTCGGTACCTAAGATTTCTATGATGCCCAATTCGCCCACTTCTTCTACCACAATAGTAGTATTTGTGCGCGCTTGCAAATCTTGAATGTTCTTACCACCCGTACCGATAAATGCTCCGATGTATTCCTTAGGCATATCCATCTTAACAATTTTAGGTGCGTGAGGTTTCACTGTTGGGTTAGGTTTGGCAATAGTATCAGTGATTTTGCCTAAGATGTGCATACGTCCTTCGCGGGCTTGGTTCAAAGCTTTTTCGAGTATTTCGTAAGAAAGACCTTTGATTTTGATGTCCATTTGGCAAGCGGTAATACCATCGGCTGTACCGGTTACCTTAAAGTCCATATCACCTAAGTGGTCTTCATCACCTAAGATATCAGAAAGTACTGCATAACGCTCGCCATCGGTGATGAGTCCCATAGCAATACCCGATACAGGTTTTACCATTTGTACCCCTGAATCCATCAAGGCTAAAGTACCTGCACACACAGTTGCCATTGAAGATGAACCGTTAGATTCCAAGATTTCAGAAACTACACGAACGGTATAAGGGCAATCTTCAGGGATCATACGTTTGAGGGCGCGTTGTGCTAAGTTACCGTGACCTATCTCACGGCGTGATGTTCCGCGCAATGGGCGTGCTTCACCTGTTGAGAAAGGAGGGAAGTTGTAATGCAAGTAGAAACGTTCTTCACCTTGTTCTGAAGGTAAATCGATTACGTTTGCTTCGCGTGAAGTTCCTAAGGTAACGGTAGTAAGTGACTGGGTTTCACCACGTGTAAAGATAGATGAACCGTGAGCTGATGGCAAATAGCCTACTTCACACCAAATAGGGCGTATTTGGGTAGTGTTACGACCGTCTAAACGGATATTTTCGTTTAAGATAAGATTACGAACAGCTTCTTTTTCAGCATCTCCGAAATAACGAGTGATGATAGGAGTAAGCTCTTCTAATTCCTCTTCAGTAAAGAGCGCCAAACACTCTTCTTTTACTGCGGCGAACTTTTCACCGCGTTCTTGTTTAGTAGTGTTTTCTTTGGCTATAGCATAACATTTATTATAGGCAAAATCGTATACTTTTGCTTTTACTTCTTCGTTTTCTACTTCAGGCTCGTAGGTGCGTTTTTCAGTTTTACCTACTTTTTCAGCCAAACGCAATTGCGCTTCGATATGAGGTTTGATAGCTTCGTGTGCAAATTTGATAGCTTCAGCCATATCTTTTTCGCTAACCTCGTCCATTTCACCTTCTACCATTGCCACAAAGTCTTTAGAAGCACCTACCATAATATCGATGTCAGAAGCTTCTAATTGTTCACGACTTGGGTTTACGATAAATTGACCGTTCACACGACCTACGCGTACTTCGGAAATAGGACCATCGAACGGAATGTCAGACACAGCCAAACAAGCAGAAGCAGCAAGACCTGCTAAAGCATCGGGCATTACATTCTCATCGTGAGAGATAAGCTGGATCATCACTTGTGTTTCAGCGTGATAATCTTTGGGGAATAGCGGGCGCAATACGCGGTCAACTAAGCGCATTGTCAAGATTTCTTGATCGCTAGGGCGTGCTTCGCGTTTGAAGAAGCCCCCAGGGAAACGACCTGCCGCTGCAAACTTCTCACGATAGTCTACTGTAAGAGGTAAAAAGTCAGTTTCAGGATTGATTTCTTTAGCCGATACTACGGTTGCCAATAGCATCGCATTGCCCATTTGCACCACAACAGCGCCGTCGGCTTGTTTAGCCAACTTGCCAGTTTCGATAGAGATGGTACGACCATCGCCTAAATCGATGATTTCTTTTTTAACTTCTGGAATCATTCTTTTTGTGAATTAATAAATTAATAATTGTTGTGTTGAGGGCTTTAGGGATTAACCAATGAAAAACTGCTGTAATAAACAAAAGGAGGCACAAAGCCTCCTTAGTATTGCTTATTTTCTGATGTTTAGTTCTTTGATAATCGCACGGTATCTCTCGATATCGTTATTTTTCAAATAATCGAGCAAACTTCTGCGTTTACCTACCAATTTCACCAATGAACGCTCGGTATTGAAATCTTTGCGATTTACCTTTAAGTGTTCTGTAAGGTGATTGATTCTAAGGGTAAAAAGAGCGATTTGCCCTTCTGCTGAACCAGTGTTGGTTTCTGAACCTGCGTACTTTTTAAAAATTTCCGCTTTTACTTCTTTAGTTAAATACATTCCAATATTAATTTAATGATTATTATGTACGAATTTTTTCGGGCGCAAAGGTAGTAAATATTTTCTAACTACCAAAGAAATAGCACTTATTTTTATTTTTTTATTCACTTACATCTTCTAAATGGACGACTTCTACACCTGCTTTTTCGAGAAAAGCTAAGCCCTCGTTGTCGCGATAGCCTTCCTTATACACCACGCGCTTGATACCCGATTGGTAGATGAGCTTACTGCACTCTTTGCAAGGTGACATTGTGATATAGAGCGTTGCTCCTTCTGACGATTGGGTAGATGAGGCGACTTTCATTATTGCATTGGCTTCGGCGTGCAATACATACCAGTGAGTATTGCCTTCCTCATCTTCACAACAGTTATCAAAACCGGTGGGTGTACCATTATAACCGTCAGAAATAATCATACGGTCTTTTACCATTATAGCACCTACTTGCTTGCGTTGTGAATAGGAGAGTTTAGCCCATTCCATTGCCATACGCATATAGGCTTTGTCATACCGCAATTGCTTTGCGCGCTGCTGTTTCGTCATCTTGTAATTGTTTTTTAAGGAGGTCGATAGTATCGAATTTCTGTTCTTCACGTAGGTATTGTACAAACTCAATGGTGAGTTTTTGGTCGTAAAGGTCGCCGTTGAAGTCAAAGAAATACACCTCGATAGACGCTCCTTTTCCTTTGATAGTAGGGTTCTTGCCAATGCTCATCATTCCATAGACTTTACGACCGCCAATGTAGCTATACACGGCATATACGCCATCTTTGGGAATGAGTTTGTAGTCTTCGGTTACTTGTATATTAGCAGTAGGGTAGCCTAAGGTGCGCCCCAATTTGAGTCCGTGTACTACCGTGCCTGTGAGGCTGTAAGGAGTCCCGAGGTAATGCTCGGCAGTGGTAACATCGCCTTTATTCAACGCTTCTCTGATTTTGGTGGAGCTCACTGATACTTCATCTACTTCTTGCACCGATATTTCTTCTACAGCAAATCCATACTTTTCACCAAATAAACGCATATCGTCTATATTGGCTGTGCGATTGCGCCCAAAACGGTGGTCGTAACCGATAATCACCTTTTTCACATTGAGGCGTTGTACTAAGATAGTACTTACGAACTCTTCGGCAGTAAGTTGGGCAAAAGCCTCATTAAAAGGTTGCACGACGAGCAAATCGACCCCTAATTGCTGGAGTAGTTGCTTTTTCTCTTCCAAAGTGTGAATGAGTTTTAAGCCTTTGTCGTGTTGCACTACCATTCGCGGATGCGGGAAAAAAGTGAATACAGTAGCCAAAAGCCCTTCTTGGTGTGCGGTTGTTACAACTCTTTCAACAATTTTTTGATGTCCTAAATGCACACCATCAAATGTACCTATGGTGAGCACCGTAGGCTGCTGGGTAGTAAAAGTAGTAATATCGGTTATTTCTCTCACTTGTTGTAGAACTTGTTGTAAATGTCTATATATTTTTCTTTAATCACGCGTCGTTTAAGTTTGAGGGTAGGGGTGAGGTGACCACCATCTATTGTCCATTCATCGGGGGTGAAATCAAAAAGTTTTACTTGTTCCCACTTGCCGAGATGGCTGTTTACTTTTTCGACTTCTTGGGCAATACGATTGTGAACGGCTTGATTTTGTATAATCTCTTCGTTGGTTTTACCTAATTGTACTTTGTGGCGGCGTGCCCATTCTTTTACAAATGGGAAGTTGAGCTGAATAATAGCAGCAGGCATCTTTTCACCTTCGCCTACTACCATTGCATTCTCGATGAAACGAGAGAGTTTCAATTGGTTTTCTATTAGCTGAGGTGATACGTACTTACCGCCTGAAGTTTTAAAGATTTCCTTCTTGCGGTCGGTGATTTTAAGGAAGCCATCAGCGTCAAGCTCGCCTATATCGCCCGTGTGGAAGAATCCATCGGTGATGTTTTCAGCTGTTTGCTCAGGGTCTTTATAGTAGCCTAACATTACGTTTTCTCCTTTCACAAGTATTTCACCGTCTTCGGCAATTTTTACATCTATATTCACAATAGGTTTCCCTACGGTGCCTATTTTCCAGAATCTTCCCGATTCGCGGTTTACTGCAATAACGGGAGCGGTTTCGGTAAGACCATAACCTTCCATAATTTTGAGTCCTGCGGCAGAGAACACCTTAGCCAAACGCGGTGAGAGGGCAGCGCTACCAGAGACAATCATTTGTATGCGTCCACCTAAGGCTTCGCGCCATTTGCTAAAGATGAGTTTGCGTGCAATTTTCAGTTTGAACTCATACCAAGCACCATTAGCGCCATAAGGTTCGTATTGAAAGCCCAAATTGAGTGCCCAAAAGAAGAGTTTGCGTTTAATGCCTTTAAGTTCGGCCCCTTTTGCGAAGATTTTGTCGTAAATCTTCTCTATGAGTCGGGGTACTACTGTAATGATATGCGGTTTTACTTCGCGTAAGTTATCACTGATTTTATCGAGAGATTCGGCAAAATAAACATTTAAGCAATCGTACTGATACAAGTAGGTGAGCATACGTTCAAACACGTGGCACACAGGCAAAAAGCTGAGCGCTGTAGAGCCTTCACTAATAGGTAAACGGTCTTGGCAGTTCAGTATGTTGGAGATGATATTCCAATGAGAGAGCATTACCCCTTTTGGGCGGCTGGTAGTGCCCGAAGTGTAGATGATAGTCGCTAAATCGTCTTTTTGAATACTATCTTTGCGCGCTTCCACTTCAGATTGATTGCTCTCATCGGCGCCTAAATCGAGGATTTCTTGCCAATGATGAGCATAAGGTACATCGTTGAAGGTAAAGATAGTTTTTAGATGAGGTAATTTATCTTGGATAGAAGAGATTTTTTCCCATAGTTCTTTATCGGAAACGACACAGTATTTACATTCCGAATGGTTGAGGATATACTCAAAATCCTCTAAGTTGATTGTGGGATAGATAGGTACATTCTGTGCGCCTACTTGTAAAATCCCGATGTCGAGCACGTGCCATTCGGTGCGATTAGTGCTTGAAATGACCGCTATTTTATCATTTTTTTTAATGCCTAAGCGCAATAAGCCTCGGCTTACGGTATTCGCTTTTTGGATATATTCGGCAGTAGAGGTTTTTGCCCACTCACCGTTGTATTTGGTAGCAAAAGCGACCTCTAAAGGGTGTTTAGATTGTTGATAATAAGGTATATCGAATAAACGATTTACGGTATTCATTGGTTTAAATTTTTGTTACAGAGGGCAAAAGTAATAAATAATTACGAAATACGAAATACGAATGACGAAAAAAAGGAGATAACTCCACAGGAGGTCTGTAATTGACTCCTTGTTGCAATAAATAACTCAATTGACCTTCTAACCTATTGGTAAACGACTTCCAAGAACGGTGTTGCATTTGTGTCCACCCTACTTCGGAGAGGGCGAGGGCGCGCGGATAGGTCATATAAAAAGCTCTAAAAAGGTCTTTTACACTTTCGCCCCATAAGGTAGCCTCTACCCCTAAAATATACTGTTTTTCTTCTTGTGATGTGAGAGAAAAAGCGGGGTTAAATTCATATACTTGTTGCAGCGTGAGGGTAGGCATCCAGTCTACATTAGGCAAATCGTCTTTAGCTTGAGGATAATCAAAATAAGCATACTCCCCCGGTGAACATATTACTTTGAAGTTATCTTTTTTAGCGCGTTCTAATACCTGAGGGGTCGTGTGCATCCGCCACAAATACATTACACTATTTTGAGGATAAGTAGGCACCTCAAGTTCCATCCAAATGAGAGGTTGCTTGCCATTTTTTACTAAGAACTCATTTACCCTTTTGAAAAACTCACTCATCAGTTGGTGGTCGTTCGTAATTTGTACTTCTTTCTTAAGCTGTTGCACTTTCGGATTTTCAAGCCATTTATCCAAAGGAGCTTCATCGCCACCTATATGAAAATATTTACAAGGGAATACCTCTGATAACTCACTGATAACATCATCTATAAAAGTAAAAACTTCTTCTTTGGATACACATAACAAATTCTTAGAAACCCCAGCAGTAGTGCGCACTCCTATAATTGTATCGTTGCAACTGAGAAATGGATAAGCTGCCACTGCGGCATCATTATGCCCTGGCACATCAAACTCAGGGATAAGTTGCACATTGCGTTCTAAAGCATACCGCACCAAGTCTTTCATTTCTTCTTGGGTATAAAAGCCTTCATTATTGCGCTTGCTCCCTTCAAAATCTGTTCGTTTAGCCCCTATTTCTGTCAGCTTGGGATATTTTTTAATCTCTATGCGCCAGCCTTGGTCGTCGTTGAGATGCAAATGTAAGTAGTTGAATTTGTATTGCGACATCACATCGATATACTTTTTCAAATCCTCTATTTTCCAATAGTGACGCGCGGGGTCTACCATTAGGGCGCGATAAGCAAAACGAGGGGCATCGGTAATGGTGAGACAAGGCAAGGATTCTTTGTGTTCTTTTTTTGCCTGAAATATCAATTGCCTAAGTGTTTGTGTTGCATAGTACTTTCCAGCTTCAGTGCTGTACTTAATGATAATTTTTCGAGGTTGAATAACTAACTGATAACCTTCGGGATTGGCAATAGTAGGTTCTGTTATATAAGTAATGGGGGTATTCACCTTACAACTGCCTTTATAGTAATGCACTTCATTAGGCTGTGGCACTACATTTATTTGTGCTGAAAGAGGAAAAGCTAAAAGCAGTAGTATATAATATAGTTTCATAATGATAGATTTGTTAATTTGGTAATTTTCTAATTCTCTAATCCTGTATCTTTACATTTTTAACACGTTCCAATTTAAAGCGTTCTTTATTCCAATGAAACGGTTTGAAGTCCTGATTTTTGATAATTTTATTATTGCGATAGATAAGATTTTCTACTGATTTAGCATAGAGAATAGGCTCGTCAAAAGTTTCAAAAACATTATCCTCAATGCGTATATTAGAGTGAAAATATTTTTGTTGAGCCTCTAAGTTAGGGATTTCGGGGTAGATAGAGATAATAGCATTCGTAAACTGATAGTTGGCAGTAAGTGCATTTATAAAACGATTGTTTTTGATGCTCACATTGCGGCAAGCGCCCGTTTCGTACCAACCATTGCAATCGCCACAGAGCAAGATAGCAGCCCCGTGGGTATGGTCGAATAGATTGTTACAGCACACCACTTTTTTAGGGGTACTAAAAAGTGCTCCTCGTGCCCGATTGTTGCGCACTATGTTGTTTTTAAAAAGCACTTTAGGCGTCCAAGTGAGATTTTCTACCCCACAAGGCGTATCGGGGTTTACCTCAGCAGGTAAAGGTTTATCAAAAGTGATTTCAAATATTTTTGCGCCTACTTCAGTAGGTTTATCAACAGCTTTTATCTGGTGAATTTTATAAGTTTTATCACCTATAGTTTCCATTGTTTTAGCAGCGACAAATTGCACTTGGTCACCCACTTCTCCCCAAAGAAATCCCCACGACTGAGGGTGCATATATTGCGCTTTGATAGTGTAATCATTTTCACGAGTAATGACTTTCAAGTAAGTGCCGTGCACATTGATAGCATCATCAGCCATACCTTCATACAAACCATTTACTGAGCGTATTTTCCCTTTACAAGCTGAAAAATGGGTAGCATCGGCTTGAGTGGTGAAAAAACGTTCGCTTCCCTCCTCTATTGCTACTCGAAACTTATCAAGAGTCATATTTTCAGTGAGTTGAGCCAACAGCCCCATCCCTTGCACATTGTGTACTGTGATATTCTCAAGAGTTATATTTTTGCTTTCGGTTACAAAAATAGCAGGTGTAGGTCGGGAATAAGTGCGCAACACAAAGCGCTCGCCTACTTGCAGATAGGGCGATTTACCCATTCCCTCTATATAAAACTTGTTAGGAGCAAGTTCAACAATTTTTGTAGGTGAGAAAGGGACATCGATACGACGGTAGGCTAAGTGTTTATTGGGAGAAAAAACCATTCCTCCAAAAGGCATTTCCTGATAATCTTCACCTATGAAGTAGAGTTTTTCATTCTCAATTTTGTAGTTTCCTTGAGGGTAGAGTTGCGCCTTTACACTATTGTGCAAGCTATCTACTTCGGTAATTTGTAACTGTCTGAGGTAAGGCGTTGCAAAATCTATTGAGAAGTTGCGAAGGGTGAGATTGCTACAGTTTTTCACTACAAAAGGCAAAATCGTACCGTGAAACACTAATTTTTGTCCCTTGCCATCAATGACTACATTGTGCAGATTTTCGTAGTAGAACGCTACTTTTTTAGGGTTGGTTTGGTCATGATTGGAGATGTACAATTCCTTATCAACAGTTTGATTGAGTGTGTATTGAGTAGTTGTAGGGAGGTACTGAGTGCTTTGACAAGCACCCAAAAGTAGAGCAGTGAGGGTGATGATAATAGCTGGTTTCATATTTGGTGTTTTTTGTTAAATTCTTTCAGCTATCCAATGTGAGATAAAAGCAGGTTTAGAAGCTCCTACTTTTTGAGCATAGTGATAAAGTTCTACTAAATTATGAGCATCATCTAAATACCTACCTTTGCTCTTAAAGCCTTGCATCTCATCGCCCATAAAAGTTTCGGAAAGGAAGTTGATATCGTACTCTTTGATAGTGAACTCACGGTGGTTGCGTTCAGTCATCATATCCAATGCCCACTGAGTGTATTTCACATTGTTCACGTGAGCATTCATATCGAGGTCACTCACACGTACCTTGAATTGATTAACTTGTTGCATATCATCGGGTAACGCAATGCGTTCAGTGCGAAAATTAAGACCTCCATCGGTACGCGGGTGGAAAATTTCTTGTTGTTCAGTGAGTTCTATAGGGCGGCGGGTGGCTATGTCCATTGTAATCCAAGTGCTAGCACATTCGCCTATTTTTTGGTCGTTGTAATAGAGTTCAAACTCGCGGAAAGCATAGACTCCTTGCACTGGTAACGACCAAGTTTTCACAGTGATACGCTCATTCCACTGAGGCCAGTAGTTCATTTTGAGTTTTTGCTGAATTAGTGCCCAGAAGAAGCCTTTTTGCACTAATTGTTTGTAACCGAATCCTAAATAAGCAGCGTGCTCGGCAGCGATATCTTGGAGCATTCCTAATAGTCCGTATAATCCTAACTGATTATTTAAATTCACTTGAGTGCTACGCACTTTATAGGTTTCGGTGAAAATTGTTTTATTGTGGTCCATTGTAATATATTTTTAGGTTTATGATTGCAATAATTTTTCGAGGGTACGCACTACACCTGCGTGATTGTTGTCGTATTCGGTTACATAGTTAGCAAGTGCTTTGAGTTCCTCTTGTGCGTTGAGCATTGCATAACTATAAGTAGCCTGCTGAATGAGCTCTACATCGTTTAAATGGTCGCCAAATACCACAGTTTCATCAGGTGAGATATTCAGTTGTGATTGCAAGTGCGCAATAGCATCCCCTTTATTCACATCTTTACCCGTGATATCCAGCCATATCTCACCCGATACCACTACATTAAACTCATTAGCATATTTTTTAAGATACTGAAAGGAATTGAGGCGAGAAATACCTCTATCACAGACTGTTATCTTAAAAATATCATCATCGATAGCAGCAAAATCGGTTACACGAGTATGGGCAGGATAATGACGAGCAATCTCATCAAAAATCCACTCATCGTCGGTTTTTATATAAGCACTTTTCTTGCCACAAAGGGCTACACCTATTTGCTGAATTTCGTTACAAGTGCGCAGGATAGGAAAGAAAGAAGTAAAAGCGATAGGTCGCTCAAAAAGCGTTTTTCCCTGATAGATGAGCGATGCGCCATTATCGGGAGCATAGGCAATGCGCTCTTTGATAGGCGCAAAGAGTTCGTGCAAACTCTGCAACTGTCTGCCACTTGCTGCACAAAAAAGAATACCTTTCTGTTCAATAGTTTTGAACACTTCCCAAAAACTATTGGGGATTTCCTTTTGGTTATTCACCAAAGTACCATCTATGTCGGAAACAATGAGCTTGATCATATTATAATTTGGTGCGATCCGCACCGGCTGTTTTTCAATTTTCTAATTTGCTAATTTTTGATGTATTGATGTTAAAATAAGAAAAGCTCTCCTTGGAGAAAGGAAAGCTTTCATTGGTTTACTATAAACCCGTGTAAAAATATTTACACAAAACAACACAACTAAATCTTATGAAGCGGTCTGGACGGGACTCGAACCCGCGACCCCATGCGTGACAGGCATGTATTCTAACCAGCTGAACTACCAGACCATTTATCAATAAATTGTGCAATTCATTTCTTCATTGCGGTTGCAAAAGTACAACTATTTTCAATACCTGCAAATTTTTTGAAGACTTTTTTTTATTTTTTTTTAAAACTTTTTTCAAATATTACTGATAATGAACGTTTTGTATTATCACATATTTGAGGTGCGACTGGCAGTTTTTAAGTGCAATTCGAGTGCATTGCTATCGGTAAGGCTTGCTACATAGCAGGTAATACCCATCACTTTGTCGTATATCGACCCCTCTTTGCGGTATTTTTCAGGTAGTTTTTTGAGCAAAAGTTTATCAAATGAGGTTTCTCGTCCATTCTCACGATTGATAATTGCTGTAAAAAAGATGTCTAATAGATGCTGTAAAATCACATAACCCGATACTTCTTTCTCTACTACTTCATCCGATTGATAGATGTGTTCTACACTGCAATCGATTACATCGGTGATTTGGTGACGGTATTTACTATTGTATAATAAGGATTGATGAAAATTGCCAGCGAGGATAGTCTCTTCGTTTTGTAAGAAAATATCGGTAGCATCTTGCACTAATGCCCCGATGGAGACCGCACGTAAATAGGCAATGCGCTCTTCTTTTGTTTGCAACTTGCTGTATTTTTGAGTGTTGATACGATTATCAATAATTGCTCCCAAGTATTCTAAAGCTACTTCTTCGCTGATGAGCCCCAAGTTGATACCATCTTCAAAATCGATAATAGTATAGCAAATATCATCGGCAGCCTCTACCAAGAAAGCCAACGGATGGCGCGCATAACGCAATTCACCAGCTTCACTATTTGATTTGAGTCCTAAAATATCTGCTACTTCTTTGAAGAAAACTTTATCGCCTTGAAAGAATCCATACTTTTTATCAGCTATTCTATTAGTAGGGCGTATAGGCAATGATTCTTTAGGATATTTAGTAAAAGCTCCCAAGGTAGCATACGTAAGGCGCAAACCACCCTCTACTCCTAAGCGCGTTTCGTTGAGAATCCTAAAACCATTGGCATTCCCCTCGAAATTACACAAATCGGCATACTCGGCATCGGTAAGCAAGTGCTTGATGGCTGTTCCTTTTTTAAACTGAAAGAACTCGCCTATTGCCTTTTCGCCACTATGCCCAAAAGGTGGGTTGCCAATATCGTGAGCTACGGCTGCCGCTGCAATAATAGCCCCAAAATCATTAGTTTGATAGCCTAATTCGCGCAAATGAGGGTATTTGGTGAGCAAATGTTTCCCTACGGCACGCCCTAAACTACGTCCTACCACCGACACCTCTATACTGTGAGTGAGGCGAGTATGCACAAAACCTGTTTTAGAAAGCGGAATTACTTGTGTTTTGTCCTGCAAACTGCGAAAAGCACTTGAGAAGACCACACGATCGTAGTCCATATCAAAGCTAAGGCGCGTTTCGTCCTCTTTGAGGCGAGGTCGTGGTGTTGTATCGCCATATTTATTCAACGGAAGTAATTTTTCCCAAATCATATTTTTTTGATTAACGATTGACAATTAAAAAATAATACGTGTAGTGTTCAATCGGCAAAAGTACAAATAATTTGTCAATTAGTTATTTATTAGAAAAATATTCCCTACATTTGCACTTTAATTAAATCAACACTATGAGAAAAATTAACCTCATTCTACTACTTCTTATCTCTTATCTCTTACCTCTTACCTTAACAGCTCAGCAAGGTGGTATGTGGATTCCTTCTCTTCTTGAAGGTATGAATGCCAAGGAAATGAAATCCTTAGGAATGAAAATGTCGGTAAGCGATATTTATAACATCAACAAATCGAGTTTGAAAGATGCTGTGCCCCACTTCAATGGAGGGTGTACTGCTGAAATGATTTCTAATCAAGGGCTCTTGCTCACCAATCACCATTGTGGTTACGGACAAATACAAGCGCATTCTTCAGTACAAAATGACTATCTCACTAATGGTTTTTGGGCTAAAAATCTATCAGATGAGTTGCCTAACAAGAATTTAGAAGTTACTTTTATCGTTCGTATTGAAGATGTAACTAAAAAAGTACTCGCTGATACACAAAACCTCAAAGATGAAACTCTTCGCAATGCCCAAATTGAACGCAATATAGCCTCTTTGGTACAAAACTCACCTAAAGAAAGTTGGCAAGAAAACCGCATTCGTGCATTCTATGAGGGTAACCAATATATCCTTTTTGTAGTTGAAACCTTTAAAGATGTACGTTTGGTAGGCGCTCCCCCTTCAGCTATTGGCAAATTCGGTTCAGATACCGATAATTGGGTGTGGCCTCGCCATACGGGTGATTTTTCTCTCTTCCGTGTCTACGCTGATAAGAACAATCGTCCTGCCGAGTACTCCAAAGACAATGTGCCCTATCGCCCTAAATACTTCTTTCCTATCTCGCTCAAAGGAGTGAAAGCGGGTGATTTTACAATGGTTTTTGGTTATCCTGGTCGCACTGAAGAATACCTCCCAGCAGTTGCTGTAGAGCAAATTGTAAATGTACTCAACCCTGCTAAAATAGCCATTCGCGATGTGGTACTTAAAACACAAGACGCATTTATGCGCTCCAATCCCGAAATTAAAATAAAATATGCCTCTAAATATGCCAGTGTTGCCAACTATTGGAAAAAATGGATAGGCGAAACTCAAGGTTTGAAAAAATCGAACGCTGTGGCTATCAAGCGTGCTCAAGAACAAAAATTCATAAAAGAAGTTGAAAAACGCGGTAAAAATGCTGAATATGGACATATTCTACCTCAATTTGCCGAAAAATACACTCAAATTCAAGATTACGCTTTAGCAGCTGGTCTCTACTCGGAACTCGCTATGCGCAATATCGACCTGATTGCTAATGGTTATAAAATACTCCAACTCCGCAATGCGCTGCGTGAAAAAGGCTCTCAATCGTTTGCTGACCGAAAGAAAAACCTTTTAAACAACTTTGAAACTGTATTTAAAAACTACGACCTCAATGTAGATAAAGCTGTGTTTGAACAAGCGATTAGCTATTATGCTAAAACAATGCCTAAAGCCTTGCTATCTCCTAATCTTCAGCAATTTGACGCACACGCTTTGGCTGATAAACTCTATAAAGAATCGTTTTTAGCCTCTAAAGCCGAAATGGATAAAGTACTCAACCTCCCCGATGACGCTTTTGAAAAACGTCTCAAAAACGATGTGGGAGTGCAATTTGTAGAGCAAATCATCTCTCATTTCTACGAAACTGTAATGCCTACTTATCAAAACTTAGATGATGAAATTACAGCACTACAACGCACCTATATGAAAGCTATTTTAGAGTTTTCTAAACCTCAAGACCGCATCTTCCCCGATGCTAATAGCACCTTGCGCGTTACTTATGGCAAGGTAGCAGGCTATTCACCTTTAGATGCTGTAACTTATGATTATATGACCTATTTAGACGGGGTAATGGAAAAATATGTACCGAACGATTACGAGTTTGATGTACCTGCTAAATTGCGTGAACTCTATGAGAAAAAGGACTACGGTATTTATGGCGTTAATGGCAAAATGCCCGTGTGCTTTATAGCGACCAATCACACCACAGGAGGAAACTCAGGAAGTCCTGCTATTGATGCGCAAGGCAACCTCATCGGGCTCAATTTCGACCGCGTATGGGAAGGCACAATGAGTGATATTCACTACGATCCTAAAATATGTCGCAACATAATGGTAGATATACGCTATGTGCTTTTCATTATAGATAAATACGCTGGAGCAGGCTATCTGTTAAACGAAATGAAACTGGTGAAATAATGACGAGTTGCGAGTTACGAATGACGAGTTACGAATTACAACTAATGAAATATTTTATCTCTTTTATTTTAACACTATTGTTTGCTGGCTGTAATCTCTTTCAAGGAAAACAACCAGCAGGGGAAAGTATTGCGGTAGAGGAAAAGCAGGAAGAGGCTTTACAGATACAACAAGAGGGAGAAACTTTTGTGCCTATAAAAAAAGAAGGCTATGTAATCAATTATAAGGCACCTTTGTATAGAATTCCTGATATAAATTCTCCTACAGAAGAAGCAGAAGGATATTTTGGGAATTGGCAGAGAATAACGGGAGAGTCAGAGCATTTTTATAGAATAGAAGATGAGGAAAAAACGTTCTTTTTTCTCAAGAAAGATATAGGGAAATGTGAAGAAATAGAGTTTACAAAGGAATCTTTGGAACGATGTGATAACATTTTTATCAATGGAGAGGGAGAAAAAGATCATACAGATTTCTCACAATTCTTATCAGTAACACCTATTGGTAAGGAAGAATATTTGAAAGAACAAGAAAATGGAATTGATTTATTGAAAAAAGATACCCTTTTGCACTCTAAAATCAATCAAACGCTTGTTTTTAATTGTAAAAATAAGATTGTAAAATTCAAAGATGAATTGGAGGAAGAGCAAGATGATTCTAAAATATATGAATATGAAGGGTATATAGAATCATTAGGGCAATATGTGGTTTCACAATCAACTTCGGGGTGGATAAGATATATCTTAATAGATGAAATAACGGGGAAACAGATAGAAATAGATGGTTTTCCTTATGCTTCACCTGATAAAAAGCATATCATTTGCTTAATAGAGGGAATGGATATGTCAGGTTTTATAATTCTTTATGAAATAAAAAGTCTTTCACCTTTTAAAATAAAGAAGAAATTGCATATTCTACTCTCACATTGGACACCTTATGATGATAAAGGAAAAGATATATTTTGGGATAAGGAAGAGAATCTTTATGTTTCTATCAATAAAGAAACGTGCTTTTATATAAATTATACGAAATATAATCCTTTGCGAAAGTATATCAAGATAGGAATTAGGAATTAGGAATTAGAAATTAGTAAATAGCATTATAACTAATCTATGAAATACTTTATCTCTTTTATTTTAACACTATTATTAGCTGGCTGTAACCTCTTTCAAGGAAAACAGCAGGCAGGGGAAAGTGTTGCGGTAGAGGAAAAGCAGGTAGAAACGTTTGTGCCAGTGGAGAAGGAGTTGTATGTGATAAATCCTACAACTGAAATTTATTCTACCCCTGATACAACGGCTAAACTCAACTTAAAGTGTGAGTTAGGAGAGCTTGTAGAATTAGAAGCTGAGTCGAAGCATTTCTATAAGATAAAATCACCTGCGGATTGTTATTTACTGAAAGAGAATATGGGTGCATATAACGAAATCCCACTTACAAAAGAGATTTTAGAAGCAGTTCAGGAGTTAGAAGAAGATGAAAAAGAATTTGATATATCTAAAGAAGGGAAAAATCTATCTGATTATTTTACTATTTCACTCATATCAAAGCAAGAGTACCAAAAAGAATTGAAAAATAAAGTAGATTTCAGAACTCCGATAAAAAATTTCACCTACAAAGAGGGAGTGCTTTACATCAATCATCAAGCTTATGAAGTAGAGAAAGAAAATATAGAATGGAGTAATTGTGAAAAAGTATGGTGGATAGCACCTTTACAACGTTATCTTGCCTACATAACATACCAAGGAGATGTAGCATATGGATTTTTTATTTTGATAGAGAAAGACACAAAAGAAACAATAAAATTAGAGCAAGAACCTTTTCTTTCTCCTGATTTCAAGTATTTATTTTGTACAACGAACCCCACATATATGAATTACACAAAAATATCTTTGTACAATATCCGAAAAGATAGCATTCCTCTTATTGAAATGGTAGCTCAAACAGAAATTAATTATTGGATGCCTTATCACACAAAAGAAACACCTTTGTTTTTTAGCAGTAATGGAAATATTTACGCCTCTTTTAATGTTGAAGGGCTTTTTTGGGAAGGAAGGAAAGAAGTTAAACTTAATGATCAGCGAATGTATATCAAGATAGGAATTAGAAATTAGAAATTAGAAATTAGTAAATAGCATTATAACTAATCTATGAAATACTTTATCTCTTTTATTTTAACACTATTATTAGCTGGTTGTAACCTCTTTCAAGGGCAACAGCAGGCAGGGGAAAGTGTTGCTCCTACTGAAGAACCTCAAATACAAATAGAAAATTCTGCTAAAGAGGATAAACCTACAGAAAAGGAGCTTTTAGAAACAATGGGAGACACTTCTGATACTAAGGCTTTGGGGAAATATTTTACTATAGAAAAGGTTTCGAAGCAGGAATACCTACAAGCATTGAAACATCGCTATTATTTTCTCACTAACGACAATTTAAGAATTGAAAAACAAGATGGTGTGATTGAGCTTCCTTGTAAAAATAAAACTGTTACATTTGAAGATACAGAAGCATCAGAGGAGTTTGGAGATGCTGAAAGATATGATTATTTAGGTGAAATACCTGATTTAAATCAATATCTAGTGAGATATACAGTTTATAGAGCTCAAGAAATTCTTTTTATTGATAAACAAACAGGTAATCAGACTAAAATGGAAGGCGAACCGCTCTTATCACCTGATAGAAACTATGTAATAGGGACATATAGTGATGTTTTGGGAACATTTTTAATGTTTTATAAAGTAAAACAAGCGAAATCATTCACTTTAAAAAAACTTATTACTGTTAGCCCTCAATATTGGACAATTGATTACAGTGAAAAAGAAGCAATATTCTTTAGCAAAAACAACTATCTGTATATATCTATAACATTTAAAGAAAATTACAATCAACGAGAATATATTAAAATAGGTATTAGGAGTTAGAAATTAGTATCGTACTCATCTCTTACCTCCTACTTCTTACCTCTTAACTAAAAAAACTATGGAATTAAACAAACTCATTGACCACACGCTTCTGAAAGCTACAGCTACCATTAGCGAGATTGAAACTCTTTGTAAAGAGGCTGTGGAGTACGATTTTTATTCGGTATGTGTGAATAGTGGCTATGTAGCAACCGCTAAAAAATTCTTAACAGGTACTGATATCAAGGTATGTAGCGTAGTAGGCTTCCCCTTAGGAGCAATGTCGGCTAAAGCTAAATATTTTGAAACAGGTGAAGCCCTTGCCGATGGTGCTGATGAAATTGATATGGTGCTGAATGTAGGTTGGCTCAAATCAGGGAAAACCAATCAAGTATTGGACGAAATTATCGCTCTTAAACGCTGTACAGGTGAAAACCGTGTGCTGAAAGTCATCCTCGAAACTTGTTACCTTACTGATGAAGAAAAACGCTTGGCTTGCCGTTTAGCCCTTGATGCTAAAGCCGATTTTGTAAAAACTTCTACAGGCTTTGGTACGGGGGGCGCAACACTCGCCGATGTAAAACTGATGAAAGAATGTGTGCAACATAAGGCTAAAGTGAAAGCCTCTGGAGGTATACGCGACTATGAAACAGCTATGCAATACGTAAACCTTGGTGTAGAGCGTATAGGTACTTCTAACGGAATTGCTATCTTAAAAGGAGAGAAAGGAAGTGGCTACTAATGAAGATTATCAGTTACAATGTAAACGGTATAAGGGCAGCCCTCACCAAAGGCTTTGCCGATTGGCTGAAAAGTGCTAACCCCGATGTATTATGTCTGCAAGAGATAAAAGCCTTTGAAGACCAGATACCTACAGAAGTATTTACTGAATTAGGGTATACTTATCAATATTACCATAGTGCCGAAAAGAAAGGTTATAGTGGTGTGGCTATTCTCTCTAAAATCGAACCTAAACACGTGGAAGTGGGTACGGGTATTGACTATATGGACAAGGAAGGACGGGTGCTTCGTGCTGATTTTGAGACACTCTCAGTAATGAGTCTCTATTTGCCCTCAGGTACGAACCCCGATCGTTTGGATTTCAAACTCACTTTTATGGCTGACTTTCAAAAGTATATTGATAAGCTCAAACAAACAGTGCCTAACCTCATTATCTGTGGTGATTACAACATCTGTCACGAGGCAATCGATATACACGATCCCGTGCGCAATGCTACTGTATCAGGCTTCTTGCCCGTAGAGCGCGAGTGGTTAGACAAGTTTATGAAGAGTGGTTTTATTGACAGTTTCCGTTATTTCCACAAAGAGCCACATCAGTACTCGTGGTGGAGCTATCGCGCCAATGCTCGCAACAACAACAAAGGTTGGCGGATTGACTATCATTTAGTATCTGCCCCTTTAGAAAACCGAATGGAACGTGCGCTTATCCTTCCTGAGGCAAAACACAGCGACCATTGCCCTATTGTATTAGAGATTAGGAGTTAGAAGATAGCTGTTAGAGAGATAAAAAAAAGCTGTTGAACAAATTGTAATGTTCAACAGCTTTTTTATTGTCTGCCACGCTGTGGCTACCATCTTATAATGGCACTTGCCCAAGTGAAACCACTACCAAAAGCAGCAAGTACTACGAGGTCACCGTCCTTGATTTTGCCTTGTTGAACTGCTTCGGTAAGAGCAATAGGCACAGAAGCGGCGGTAGTGTTACCATATTTCATTATATTGTTGAACATCTGCTCATCAGTGAGTTTGAATTGGTGTTGTACAAATTGTGAGATACGCAAATTAGCTTGGTGAGGAATCAGCATATTGATATCTTCACGAGAAAGTCCGTTAGCTTTTAGTCCTTCTTCAATCACTTCGGCAAAGCGCACTACAGCATTTTTAAATACAAACTGACCGTTCATATTAGGATAATAACTCACATCATCAGGGTCGTTTTCAGCCAATATTTGAGGCACCCATTTGGTACCTACCCCAGGTGCTATCATTGCCAATTGCTCGGCGTGCTCACCTTGACTGTGCAAGTGAGTAGAAAGAATACCGCGTTCGGGTTCATCAGAGCGAGAAACGATAGCAGCCCCTGCACCATCGCCAAAAAGCACAGCCATATTGCGACCGCGAGTGGTCATATCCAGCGCAGGCGATTGGGTTTCAGCACCTATCACAAGGATATTTTTGTACATCCCCGTTTTGATATACTGGTCGGCTACAGAGAGCGCGTAAAGAAAGCCCGAACATTGGTTGCGAATATCAAGTGCCCCTACGTTAGGCAAGCCCAATTCTTTTTGTACTAATACCCCGCAACCTGGGAAATAAAAGTCGGGACTGAGGGTTGCAAACACAATAAAGTCTATTTCTTCTTTATTGATTTTAGCAGCTTCAATAGCTTTTAAGCTCGCTTTTACCCCCATTGAGGTAGTGGTATCACTGCCTTTTAGGGCGTGACGACGCTCTTTGATACCAGTGCGCTCTTGAATCCATTCATCACTGGTATCCATTAGTTTGGATAAGTCGTCGTTAGTAACTACATTGTCAGGGACGTAAAATCCTAATCCCTTAATTCTTGATGTATACATATTTTTAGTTTTAGATAAACACTTCTAATAAATCCATTCCTTTGGTCTTTACCTCTAATTTGTGGCAAGAAGCAGGGAAAAGCACTGTTTCACCTTGTTTGATAGGCAATTCGGTAGTGCCATCACCAATAGTACCTTCACCTTTTACGCACATATAGATATGGAAAGAATCATCGGCAGAGAGTTGTTTTTCATATCCTGCTGTAAGTGGCAGTAAATTGGTGATAAAATAAGGGCAATTCACCACTTTGTTCACCTCATTAGCATTTTGAGAGTACTGCACTTTAAAGTCGTCTTTCTTCTCATAGTCGATTGCATCGAGAGCGAGTTCAGTGTGGAGTTCGCGCAAGTTGCCATTTTTATCGCGACGGTTGAAATCGTATACGCGGTAAGTAATATCGCTGGTTTGTTGTATTTCGGCAATGATAATTCCCTTACCTATGGCGTGCACTTTACCTGTATTGATAAAGAAAGTATCGCCATCTTTCACTTTTTCGTAGTTGAGAATATCAGTAAGCGTACCATTGTCTAAATGCTGTTGATACTCCTCTTTGGTTACTGTTTTGTTGAAGCCTACAATCAATTCAGCACCTGCATCAGCGTGAAGCACATACCACATTTCGGTTTTACCAAAAGAATTATGGCGTTCTTTTGCCAATTTATCGTTAGGATGCACTTGTATAGAAAGGTCTTCGCGTGCATCTATAAATTTAATAAGGATAGGGAAATCGCGACCAAAACGCTGGTGTACGTGTTTGCCGAGCAGTTCATTAGGGTATAAATCAATGAGTTCTTGGAGACTTTTACCTTCAAGAGCTCCATTGGCTACTACAGAGATATCGCCTGGTACTCCTGATACTTCCCAGCTTTCGCCTGTAATATCACTTTCAATAGGTTTGTTGAATAATGTTTTTAGTTTAGTGCCTCCCCAAAGGCGTTCTTTGAGGATTGGTTTAAATTTTATTGGATACATTTTTATTAAGGTTGTTAATTAAACAGGGCAAAGATAATAAATAATTACGAATGACGGATAATGAATGACGATTTTTTCAATTAAATAGTCGTTTCTTATACTGTTGATTTCGATAATACAGCATAAAAATATAGGCAGGAATTGCTATAACAGCCGATAAACCCACAGCTAAAGTAGGCAGCATTATAAGTCCGTATATCACAAATGTAATAACATCTATGGTGAGAAAATAGTTTTTGGAATTGAAAGAAGTTATCTTTTTCAGAACAATAGGGAGGAGTATATAAAGTAGGAATGGAGCAATAATTAAGAGTTTGTTGATAGTATTCAGCACCCAATCACCGTGTCTATACGATTCAAAAAGTAGCATCATAGGTGCAGCAAAAGTTCCTACAAGGGCTTGTAATCCTTCTAATGAAAAGGAATGTAGCTCAGGCATTCCCAGTTTTGTTATATGATTGAATACATTGTAGAAACAAACTAATATTATATAGCAAATGACTATAATATAGCCATTGCGCTTTATATTTTTAGTGAATAGGTTCATATTTTCTTTACTTCATTTTCAAAATCAATATTTCTACTTGGATACCAACCTACTATCATATCCATTACATCTTCCAATGTATCTATATATGATTCTTCTGTTTTATCATTCTGCAATTCGATGTCGGATTTAAGGAATATCTGATATATTTCCTCTTTAGAAAAGCCTTTTGTATACAATAGCAAGGCATATTCTCTTAATTTTTCTACAGAATTGGGTTCATATAATAAATCTTCTAATATCTTGATAAAAGAGATAATCCAGCCAAAAATCGCTGTCAAAAGTAATCTTTTCAGCCAATAAAAGCACTGCTTTGTCTTTCCACTGCACCACAGAAGGCAAAAGAGCAGTCTTGCTAAATAAATTATCTATACGTTCCTGATACTTCTCCATATCATTTGAGATATACACCTCACCTACAAAGTAATACAGACAATGCAGGAAGAATTCTTGTTCAGGGCACGCCTTGTCATTAGCTAATTGGAAAACCAAATCATCATTTTTTCCATTCACCACATAAAGATCCCAATCGGAGTCAGGCCATTTTTCATTATGGGCTAACCAAAAAAGTATATCTTCATTATCGGGTTCATAAATATTTTTAATCATAATTCAGCAAAATCTAAAAATTTAGGTAGTTCAGCTAATTGTAAAAGAGCTTCTTTGAGTTTTTCATCCACAATACAAGTATAATAACCAAACTGATTCCAATTAGATAGATAAAAACCATTTAAGCCTTCTGGTATTTTTGAAGTATCCAATACCAGTTTACTAAAAAAATCAAATTGTTTTCTTATAGAATGTTGTCTATCAACACAGTCCAACACTTTTGTAAAAGAAAGCATTTTGTATTTATAAGGAAAATTACCATCAGGAACCACCGTCAAAAAAGTAATTCCTTTTAAATCCTTAAATAATTCTTCCTGAAAAATATCCTCCCTAACCAAAATATGTCTCTTAGTCCTTTGAAAAGGAGACATCTTTTCTTTTTTAAACAAAGAAATATCTTTCACTACCTCCCCTTGATGATTAAGCGCTTGTATCTTCAACACATCCGAAGACTGAAGCGTGTAGTTTTCAGGAAATTTCACATCCTCATTATCCCCTATCACAAAACGATAAGCAAAAGTAAAATACTTCCGCCACAACTTATTATCCTCTTTAAAGATAATTCTAAAATAAGCCATAATCTATTTGTATATATAAATATTCACAACACTTAATTTCTGAAAAGCATTTTCAAACTTATACTTATCACAGAAAAGAGTTCTTTCTTGTAAAAAAGATTTTGCCTGCACAGCGGAGGAAAAAAGAGAATATTCATTAAGTCGTTTTTTATATTCTACACAAAAAGAATTGTCAATTCTTAGTATCTCATTGTATATGATTGAAAAGCCTATATAGAAATCATCAATTGGCTCATATAAATAGCCACAATCTACACCTATTTGTTTAAAATTGTGGAGTTCGCAACTATCTTCACTGAAGTATAATAAATGAAGATTATCCTTAAAAAGACTTTCCTTTTCTTCCAGAATACGCTCAAGATATTTTGTTTCTACAAAATAATCATCTACTATAGGATATTGAAAAGATTTTTGCCCCCATAGAGAAATATTTCTATCAAAACCTAAGTAATTAGTGTTATCTGTTAAGATGATTCCTTTCATTGCCACTTATATTTTACCTTTACACTATATCTCCATTTCTTACAATATTGGTAATTTTATATATTTTCATTTGATAAATTAATTATTAATGTTTAGTCATTAGTAAATTGGGACACATCGGCAAATTGACAAATCGACTAATCGATTCATTATCTCAAGTTTTTCAGCATAAATTGTGTCATCATCTCTGCTGTTTGCGCTTCTTTGGCAGTAAACAAATGGTCTCCTCTTTCAATAAGACTTACCTTACAATGCTTGTAGAAAAAAGGCAAATTCTCGCTATAGGTATAGGATATCATCCGATCACCTGTGCCGTGAATCACCAGCACCTTGCCTTTGTAGGTACTCGCTTTCTGAATAAGTTTACAGCGTTGTGCTGAGAGGATATAGTCTTTCCCCACAGTTACTTTCCCTCCAAAAAAGGAAAGCTCCTCAGGCACATTCAATGGGTCGAAAGTGGCATCGAACAGTACCCCTTGTGATAGTATGTCGTGAATTGTAGAAGCAGGTGCTAACAAGCCTAATGCTTTAACGTTTTTCTTCCCTAATTCTGCACTCAAAAGCATAGCGATAGCCCCTCCTTGCGAGTGTCCTATCAAGCCTATCTTACCTACGAAAGGCAGTTTTTTAGTAAATGCCATTATGCGTCGTGCATCTTCTAACTCATTGTCTAACGACATCTTCTTAAAATCTCCTTCACTTTCGCCGTGTGCATTGAAGTCAAACCGTACAGAGGCAATGCCGTGTGCGGCTAAGCTATCCGCCAAAGTAACATATAGCTTTTTGTCTTTATTGCTGGTCAGTCCGTGAAAGATAATCACAGTAGGGATTTTCTGAGATTTTTTCACAGTATCAGGGGTAGTTACCACTCCGTGAAGTGTTCCCACAGCTCCTTGAATAGTTACAGGTTCTGTTTTAGCATTTGCCCAGTGAAAGGCAAGTAAAAAACTAAGAATTAAAGTGCTAATTTTCATATTTACTAATTTTCCCATTTGCTAATTATTTCTATAAACTTCCTCAAACGGCAATCTAAACCTTTCACCCCAGATACCGCGCTCTTCACGAATTCCACAAGTGACAACCATACTCACTTCAGCCCTGCAAGGCAAATGCAATAACTTCTTAATACGTCTGCTGTCGTAACCCTCTAACGGACAAGTATCGTACCCTTCCTCTGCCATTGCAAGCATAAAAGTTTGCGCTACAAGTCCACAGCTTTTGTGTACACTCACGCGAATATCGCTTTCGGAAAGTTGTTGCATCATAGGGCGAAACCAACTGGTAACCACTCCAAATAGTTTACGGAATCCGCCTAACAAGCCAAAAAAACGACTGTACACAAAGGGCATCAGTTTGCCGTAATATGCCTCTTTGTCTTTAATGCGTTTGGTTTGCCTTTCGAGCGGACTGTTGCGCTGTACATTACCGCGTTCAAAATCCAAAATCATCTTAGCGTGCGCGCGGTGCTTGTCTTGACGGGTAACAAAAACCACCATCTGTTGTGCGGTGACAGCCGTACGCTGGTCGAGACAGGCGTGAGCGAGCTTTTTAAGTAACTCTTTATTGGTAATATGGTACAGCTCATACAGTTGCATATTCGAACTAGTAGGTGCTAATGTAGCGAGCTGAAGGCATTCACGCACCTTTTCCTCACTGATGGGCGTAGGCGCATAATAGCGTACCGCCCTACGAAAGTTTAAAATATCTTTTAACATAGAATTAGTGTTTAGTAGTCAGCTAAATTTCCTGACATTTCTTATTGATTTTTATTTTGTAATGACAAAATTACAAAAAGAAACTGAAACGAACAAAATATTGCTAATTCGCTAATTATTTGTACCTTTGCCCTCTGTTTTAGAACATTTTGTAATATGAACGATAATTCCTCTTATCACATTCCCGTTTTGTTGCAACAAAGTGTTGAAGGTTTGGCAATTAAGCCCAATGGCACTTATATAGATGTCACTTTTGGCGGTGGTGGTCATTCGCGTGAAATCCTCAAACATTTAGGCAATGAGGGGCGACTTTTTGCTTTCGACCAAGATGCTGATGCAGCTGCCAATGCTATAGCCGATGTCCGTTTTACTCTCATTCAACAGAATTTCAAATATTTGCGACAATACTTGCGTTTCTATGGTGTTACGCAAGTGGATGGGGTTTTAGGTGATTTTGGGGTTTCTTCTCATCAATTTGATGTCGCCGAACGCGGCTTTTCTACTCGTTTTGAAGGTACTTTGGATATGCGTATGAACCAAAATACAACGGTTTCGGCTAAAGAAATTGTAAATGAATATGATGAAGAAGATTTAAGCCGATTGTTTTTCAGTTATGGTGAGCTGAAAAACGCCAAAGCTATCGCTCGGGCGATTATCAATTATAGAGCACAGAAGCCTATTTTGTTAGGCAGTGAGTTACAAGAGGCTGTAAAGAGTTTTTTACCCAAGTTCAAGGAAAACAAAGTGTTGGCGCAAATCTATCAGGCAATACGCATAGAGGTGAATGGCGAAATGGAGGCTTTAGAATCGTTTTTGTTACAACTACCCGATGTGGTGAAACCTGGGGGGCGCATCAGTCTCATCAGCTATCACTCGCTTGAAGATCGTGCCGTGAAACGCTTTATACGCGACGGACAATTAGAAGGCGCCCCCGAAAAAGATTGGTTTGGCAATGTGTCAGTTCCGTTTAAAAAAGTAGGCGGACTTATCACTCCTACCGATAGTGAGATTGCAATGAATAACCGAGCTCGCAGTGCTAAACTTCGCATTGCTGAACGCATAAACTCTTAATTCTTAACTTTTATTCTAAAAAAATGGGAAGAGCTACCGACGAAATTAAAAATATACTACGCGGAAAGTTTTTTGTAGGCAAAGACGCTTTTAAAAGCTGGATGTTTGTAGGCTTTCTGTTTGTGCTGATTATCATAATGATTACCAGTTCACAGCGGGTAGATGCCAAAGTACACCAAATTGCTAAACTGAATGAAGAGGTGAATGAACTCAAAAGTCAGTTTGTAGATGTGCGTTCGCGCTTACAAAAGGTGCGATTAGAGTCGTCGCTGTTAGAACAATTAGAATCTAAAGGACTCAAGCAGCCTGAGAAACCACCACAAAAAATTAAAGTAATTGTAGAAGAATAACAAAACAATAAGGAGGTAAAGCATTGGAAAAAAGCGACAAAAAAATAACTGCACGCACTTACTTTGTAGCATTGGTAATCCTGCTGATGATTATAATAATAGCCGTAAAACTCATCAAAATACAAATAGAAGGTGATGAATATCGCGCCAAAGTAGACGAAACTACTTTGCGTGAGGCTGATATTATCCCCAGTCAAGGCAATTTGTATTCCGATGATGGGAGTCTATTGGCTACCTCGGTAACTCGTTATGATATTCGTTGGGACGGGATAGCCCCTTCTAAAGCTAATTTTAACAAATATGTAAAATCGCTAAGTGATTCCCTTTCAAAGATGTTTGGTCGTCCAAGTAACTACTATTTGAATCTACTTAAAAAAGAACGCAATTTAAAGAACAGATACTTACTTATCGCAAGTAATTTAGGCTATAGTGAATACGCACGTATCAAAAAATTTCCACTGTTTGACAAAGGCCCCTACAAAGGGGGAATCATTATAGAGAAAAACATCAAACGCGAATATCCGTTAGGGGGGATTGCTCACCGCAGTATTGGTTATGCGCGTACCGATGAAACTGGTTACACTACCCGTGTAGGGCTTGAAGGTGCTTATGCCAATTACCTTTTGGGTACTAAAGGACGACGCTTAGAACAGAAAATCGCCAAAGGACAGTGGAAACTCGCCAGTGGGTTTGATATTATAGAACCTAAAGATGGTTATGATGTAGTCTCTACTATCAATATCAACATACAAGATATTGCACACCACGCCTTACTTACCCAGCTTAAGAAATACAAAGCTCAGCACGGTTGCGTGATTGTAATGGAAGTGAGTACAGGCGAGATAAAAGCTATTTCCAATCTTGAGTTAAACAAAAAAAACGACACCTATGCCGAGCGTTATAACTTTGCTATAGGCGAAGCTCACGAACCTGGGTCGGTATTCAAATTGATGACAGTTGTCGCTGCTATGGAAACCCGCAATATCGATACCACTTATGTAGTGGATATAAAAGACGGAAAACAACAGTACTACGATAAGACTTTTCAAGATTCACAACACCATTTCACGGGGCGCATTAGCTTAAACAAAGCCTTTTCGGTATCCTCAAACGTGGGGATGACTGAGTTAGTACACTCACTATTTGCGAAAACCCCTTCAGATTTTACCACTCAATTGCTAAAAATGAATCTCAATCAGCAGTTAGGCTTACCCATCTTAGGTGAAGGAGCTCCTTTTATTCCTACACCACGCGACAAGCTATGGAGTGGGGTGACCCTCGAATCTATGGCCATAGGTTATGCCGTAAAAATTACCCCTTTGCAGAGCTTGGCTTTCTACAACGCTATTGCCAATGGGGGAGTGATGGTAAAACCCCGAATGATCAAGGAAGTAAAAGAATGGAACAAAGCAATAGAAAAGTTTAATGTAGAGATTATCAACGGAAAAATTTGCTCTAAACAAACTGCCGATAAAGCTAAGGGAATGCTCGCCGATGTAGTGAGACGTTCGTATGGATCAGGACACCGACTTTATTCCCCCGATTTTTCGATGGCAGGCAAAACAGGAACTGCTCGTAAAAACTACGCCAATGCGGATGCAAGCAAACTGAGTTATATATCCTCGTTTGCAGGATTTTTCCCAGTAGATAACCCAAAATACTCGTGTATAGTAGTCATTCACGAACCCGACCGCAGTGTGGGGATTTACGGTGCCGATGTATCGGGACCTGTATTCAAAAGTATAGCTCATAAAATCTATACTAATTCACTGTTGATGGACACCGTAGAAGATGTGGAAAATGTATCGGGAAAAACTACTAAAAACTATGAAGATTACTATGCTAAGGCTGCAAAATACAAAACAGTAATGCCCGATCTTACAGGTATGAATGTAATGGATGCTATTGCTTTACTCGAAAATATGGGCTTACGAGTGAAATTCTCGGGCGAAGGCAAAGTAAGTAGCCAATCGGTTGCCAAAGGTGCCAAAGTAGCGCGCAATACCATAGTAGTTTTACAGTGTGGAGAATTAACTAATTAGTCAATTTGTCAATTAGCAAATGATTGCGTCTCTACACTTTGCCAAAGTTTCAGACTTTGGCAAAGTTGATTACTCTGATAATCAATCACTTTTAGAGTACGTTGTGTAAGGGCGTTTTGCAAACGCCCCCAAAGAAAAACTTTTTGAACAGCCTCTTGAACTCTTAAAATGATAAAATGAAAATATTCTTTATCACAACATTCGTTTTCATCACCTCATTAGCTGTAGCGCAACCTTGCTCTTACAAAGATTTAGAGCAAACAATAACAAGTCTTTATACTAAAGTAAAACCTTGCAATCTCTCTATTGCTAAAATGGATTTTACTCCTGTTCTTTTATATAAAGAAACTGATTTTTTAGGTGCGATTGGCACTCACAAAAAGCGATTGGTAGTTCAGTTTACAAGTATTAAAAAAGATAATACACAACCATCATTATACCAAGTAGAAGGCTGGACACGTGTAGCTAAAAACACCCGTAAGTTTAGAGGAACTATTATTATAAACACACTAAAAACACTCGTAAATTCTGAAGAAACCAACTTTAAGGAAGAAGGAATTGCTGAAGGTAACTTTCTTTTTGATGAATATGAAAACCTTCCTGCAACTGGTATTTTTAAGGGGAAAGTATTACTTTGTTGGGCTATTTCTAACAAAGGAAATTTAGAGTATAACGATTTCTATGAAGGAGCTGACCCTTATTTCAACAATGCTTTTATTGGAACGTGGACAAGCAAACAAACACAGAAAACACAGCAAGTAAGTTGGGCATATTATCGCGTACCTTGTTCAGGTGATTTAGATATAGGGGCAGGAGAGTTTATTCCCAATAAGAAATACTTAAAATACGGCTGGGACGAATTTATCAACGAAATGAAAGCCCAATACCCTGGCTATGCTCCTTATAATTAACAAATTGACTAATAACTAATGACTAATTTAAACACATTACTTAAAAACATCTCTATAAAGGCTTCTCTTTATGAAGAAGACAAACCTATTACTTCTGTTTGCTTTGATTCTCGCAAGGTGGAAAAAGGAAGTATGTTTGTTGCTATTTCTGGCACTCAATCTAACGGACACGAATATATAGACCAAGCCACTCGCAATGGGGCAACCGCTATCGTCTGTGAGCAATTACCCCAATTGCTCTTCCCTGATGTGAGCTATATCATTGTACCTAATACCCATAGTGCCTTAGCTCTTATCGCGGCTAACTTCTATGGCAATCCTTCCGAAAAACTTACCTTAGTAGGTGTTACAGGCACTAACGGAAAGACTACTATTGCAACGCTTCTCTACCAATTGTTTAGAAAAGCAGGACAAAAAGCAGGTTTGCTCTCTACCGTAGCAGTATACGTAGACGACCAGCGTTTTGAAGCTACCCACACCACCCCCGACCCTCTTCAACTAAATCATTATCTGCATTTAATGGTAGAACAAGGGGTGAAATACTGCTTTATGGAAGTCAGTTCGCACGGTATCGACCAGCATCGCACCGAAGGGCTACAGTTTGCAGGTGGTATTTTCACTAACCTCACCCGTGATCACCTCGACTATCACAAAACCTTCGCTGCCTATCGCGATGTGAAAAAGCGTTTCTTTGATGCGTTGCCTGCTACCGCTTTTGCCTTAGTAAACAACGATGATAAAAATGGGGCTTTTATGCTACAAAACACCAAAGCCCAAAAGAAAACTTACGCTCTCAAAACCTATTCAGATTATAAAGCATATATCATTGAGAGCAGATTTGACGGCTTGCTGTTGCGCATCAATCAGCACGAGGTATGGACAAAACTCATAGGGGAGTTCAATGCCTACAACCTTTTGGCGGTATATGCAGCAGCTACACTTTTAGGTATTGACGAACTTGAGGCGCTTACACTCATCAGTGCTATAGAACCCGTGGCTGGGCGTTTCCAGTACGCTGTATCGGCTACGGGAGTGATTACCATCGTAGATTACGCTCATACCCCCGATGCCCTTGAAAACGTTCTAAAAACCATCAACGATATACGCACTCACAACGAGACACTCACTACTGTAGTGGGTTGTGGGGGCAATCGCGACAAAGGCAAACGCCCTATAATGGCTGATATCGCTACAACCCTCAGCGATAATGTCATCCTCACTTCCGACAATCCTCGCAACGAAGAACCTGAGACGATTCTTGCCGAAATGGAACAAGGGGTACAGCCACAACACTTCCACAAAGTACAAACCATCACCGACCGCCGTCAGGCAATACAATCCGTTTGTAAGAACGCCCAAAAAGGCGATATCATCCTCATCGCCGGTAAGGGACACGAAACTTACCAAGAAATTAAAGGCGTAAAACACCATTTTGACGACTTTGAAACCGTCCGAGAGTTTTTGGAATTGTACAAGAAGTAGCAGTTAGGAATTAGAAAATAGAAATTAGACTTTGCTAAGAGTCCCAAAACTCTTAGCAAAGTTTTTTTATACTAAAAAACTCTGGTGTGTATTGTTGTAAGTTAAGCAAGAAAAAAGTATAAAAAATATAGCATTGATAATCAGCAATATAAGAAAATTGTTAATAACTTTTTTGCGTTTTACTTATATCTGAGAGAAAAAACGATATATATAGATAATATTATTATTTTTTTTTCTTATGGAAAAACAAAAATCATTAATGCAGTTGCCAGTGGCACTGCTCGGTCAGTCAAAAATGACTATGCGCGTGCTTTTAGAACGCGAAATTGTTGAACAAGAGCGTTATATTAAGGAAACGCTCCAATTGCTTGAACTGCCTTTCAAAGAGACTTTTCACCCCACTATTGAACGAAAGCAGAACACTTTCTCGGTGAAAATGAAATCGTTGTTTCGGCAAAATGATTTTGAAAGAGTGCAAAAAGCCTTTCCGAAAGGTTATGTGTTATCTCCCAACAGTTTTATAGGTGAGCGCATAGAAAAACAATTTGTACACATCGCGATTCCTAACCAAAGTACTCGTTGGGTACATTTGAGCGAATTGTTCTGCGCTCAACAATTCAGAAATGCAGCTATGACCTTGCCTATTGCCTTAGGAATCGATAATCACAACCTACATCTCGTTGATTTAGCTACCGAAACACATTGGTCTATTAAAAACGATACCCCAGTCAACAACTACAAGGGGTTACAACTCGTATTGTTGTCGTTGTTGTTTTGGCAAACGCCTAAAAACGTTCAGTTGGTATGGATAGATAGTAACAATACCTCGGATAATGCTCTACAAGAAGTTATCGCACCTTATGCTTTTACTACCGCTACCGAACCTCAAGAGGTGTTGCAAGCACTAATTGCCGAAAATGAAAAACGCTTGAAATGTGAGAGTTGTGAGCCACGTATAATAGTGTTTATCAGTGATGCTTACGCATTGTATCAGCAATATTCTGAATTGTGGGACACCTTAGAGGAGAGTTTTAAACAAGGCATCCACCTCATCGGTAGTTTTGCCGATTATGTGCAACAGCAAGCAACCGTAAAAAAGGTCGTCGATTTTCACAAGGTATTTGATACAATGCTTGAGTATAAGCACGATAACACTCTGTGGTATGAGCGGACTGAGATTTTAGCCCCTTCTTTTGAAGAAACTATCTTTGAAAAGATTGTAGCCTTTAAAAAAGGAGAGATTTCGCGCAAAACTATGATTGTAGCCGACTTGCATAGAGCACAAGCACTTGGCGAATACATAAACAAACTTTTAAAGCGAAGAAAACGCGACGGCAAACGCAAAGCTAATGAAAAGCTCAGCGTTAAAACGTTTAAGGACACTTTAGTCAATAGCTTGCTATACACTCAATTATGTAGTAGTGATGAGAAAGTAGCGTTTTCATTATTTTTGATAAGGCGTTTTTTCAACAGTATGGAGCGTGATCTTTTTGAAGAAATGCTTCTCCGCATCAGCAATGAGGCTACCTATCTTATCAGCGATACCCCTAAGAAAATCAGTAATGTAGCATATATAGATGTTCTAAAGAAAAGCGGGCAGTTGCTCATCAATCAAGAAGCGGTGTACAGTGCTATGCCCAATAGCGAAATAGTTCCCTTTGTAATCGACCACAGTGAGTATTATCCACCCTCTTTTTCAATAGCTATTCATCCGAAGAGAATTATCTCTCCCATTTTTGATGCGTTGCCCAATAACAACTATCCGCAACTGAGTAAGATAGTAGTCGCCCTTAGAGAGCATACTTCAACCATCACAGAACCTCGTGAAATAAAGGAAGTTACAGAGAATATCTTCCGCGACAAAAAGCTTGCTAAGGAGCTCAACCCTACAGTCCTCATTGCCGAAATAGAAAAGCTATTATCACAACAAGCATTTCAAATAGTGAATAAACAGTAAAAAAATCACCCTAACGTCCCAAATTTTAACATTTTATATTTGGCAGCAAGAAAAATAGTTAGTACTTTTGGGGCGTTAATAAAAACAAAAATCGAATGAAATACGAAAATGAATTTAAAAAGTGGCTTGAAGAAAACCGTTATGATAAAGGAACTATTCAAAGCCGTATTACCAATTGCAAAAAGGTAAATGAAAAGTACGACTTGTACGAGTATTTTACTAAGGGGAATACCCAAGAAATTTATAGGCTCTTTACCTATACTACCAAGGATATGGATAATGGTTTTAAACCATTACATAACATACCTATCAATGGCAATCCTTACACAGGTACTCATACCTATAAATATGCTATAAAACTCTATTTTGCTTTTTTAGCTTCTTATGAAATAGAAAATAAAAGAGTAGATTTAAGTGGCATACATATCTTTAAAGAAGAAGAGTACAAAACTTTTTTGGCTAAGAAAATTAAAAGTGTTAATGATTACATTAACTATGTAAAAAATGTATATAAATTATTAGGAAGTGAACTATTTCCTATAATTGAAGAGATTTATCAATTACGAACACTTCAATTATTACAAAACCTAAAAGAAGGAAGTGAGAAGTATTTATCTTCAACCTTCAAAAATGTAACATCTATCTCTAAATACATATCCGGATTCAAAAAATACCTTGATTTTATAGAAGAAATCATCTATAATGATTTTGATACTATAAGTGACCCTGATATCGATGATGAAACAGAGTTATTAGAGGAAGAAGAAGTAGAAAAACTTTTCTTTATTCCCAAAAAGAGCCATTTATATGAAGAAATACGTGAGAATTTTTTCAAAAGATTAACAAGTCAAAATCGATTCAATAAGAGAAGTGACTTTTATTTTCCTATCAGGTTCCTTCAACAATATTTTTACAAAACAGATGATAAGAAATACTTTGACAATATCATCAATCAACAAATCGAAGGGATTCAATTCTTTTACAATAAAGGGACTCTATGTGATGAAGTCAGAAATTTGAAAGAATTAAGCATTTCTGAAGAAGGTCAAGTGTTCATTAATGGTAATATGATTTTCTCTCAGTCTCCAAAAAACAATAATGCTTACATTCCTTTTGAAGTTGTCGATCTTTCAGAAATAGATATTGATCACAGAACTTCTATGAGTAAAATTCTCAAAGACTTGAAGGGAGAGAATTATTCTCAGTTAGTAAAAATAACAAACGCTTTAAATGAAAACATTAGAAAGCGTGAGAACAAGAAGCTTGCTAAGAAAGGGACTATTCTTTCAGACAATATAGAGTTTAGAAATAGTATTATCAAAGCAAAACTTAAAGAAGAGTTTGAGAATGTTGTTTCTAAAATGGAATTGCAGCTAATGCAGGGTTCCCATAACAACCAAAAACGGGATAAAACAATATAGTTTTGATTACAAAAACTATTTGAAAATTCTATTTTGTGAAAACATTTACAAAAAAGTATAATGTAAATATAATTGATTATCAATCATTCAGCTTTAGCAAAGCTTATGATGTAAAAATTACAAACGCAATAAGGTTAAGTAGTGAATATATTACAACACTAAAAAAAAGGCTGTCCAAAAAGTTTAGTTTAAACTTTTAAGGACAGCCCCTTTTTTTTGAGGATTACTCTATGGTTGGCTAAAAAAGATTGTTTTTAGAGTTCCTAAGCAGATTGGGCAAGGTAAAAAAAATGAAAAAGTAGTATTTTGAGGTGTTTTTACCATATTTTCATTGCTTTTTGCTTCTTTTTTGGCAGTAGTTGCCCTATTGGATACTAATTTTCTAAAATTATGCCCAACTGCCATTAGTAAAAACTCCATTTCTACCTTTTCTTTGCCTCTATGTGTAAACCGATTGAACTTATTATTACTTTTTAGTTGACCAAATACCGCTTCTACTTCTATCGGTCGCTTACTGCGATGATACCGCCCTTTTTCACTCATTAATAAGGTTCTTGCTTCTGTTTTTAAGTGATTTAATCGATAATTGACCTCTATCCTTCGGTTGCCTTTTGACTTATGACATAAGCCTCTTAGTAGACACCCCTCACACCTTTGTGCTTGATAATAAGTGACTTTTGATTCATATCCATTACTTGAAGTCCGTTTTCCTTTCCCTACATTACTCAATTTCTGTCCCATTGGGCATACATAATAATCCTCTTTTAGATTATAGTACATATTCTGAACCGAAAAAGGATCTTCTTTTTGTTTTTTCTTCTGCTCTTTATGAAAATAATTGTACTTCACATAAGCCTCTATTTCTTTCTTTTTCAGCATTTCGTAGTTCTCTTCACTACCATAACCTGCATCGGCACATACCTCCTTGCTTTGTTTCTGATAGCTCTTTTCAAAACCATCTAAATGGCTCTCTAAAGTATTGGTATCACCTGGTGTTTGGTGTATACTAACGTGAGTAATAAATTGATTTTCAGTGGATATTTGAGCATTATAAGCTGGTTTGAGCTGACCGTTTTTCATATGGTCATCTTTCATTCGCATAAAAGTAGCATCTGTATCTGTTTTGCTATAAGATTTTCTATCTCCCATTATTTTTAGACTTTCTTCATATTTTTCTAACTTTGGAAGATGCTCATTTTGAAGTTTTTCTAACTCCTTAGCTTGTTTTTTAGTAGGTTCTTTTAGCCTTTTATTAATCTCAGCTAATTTCTCTTTAAGCTCTTTGGTATTGATTTCTTTAGGAAGTTCTTGCTTAGTAATCTCTTGATTATCTGATTGTATGCTATCTTCTATATCAGAGAGCACTTTATTTATTTTAGCCTCTAACTTCTCCTTGTACTTCTCTACAGAACCTCTCCACACAAAAGTATATTTGTTAGCAGCTGATTCTATTTTTGTACCGTCAATATACTGTACATCAAGGCTTAGATAACCCTCTTTTACTAAGAGTTTTACTATTTCAGCAAAAAGTTTTTGCAAAGAATCTTTCAAAATTTTACCTCTAAAGTCATTGATTGTTCTAAAATCAGGAGTTGTACCTCCTGCAAGATACATAAGGGGGAGATTTTCTTTGACAGCAATAGCCATTTTGCGGCAAGAATAAATGTTAGAAAGATAGCTATAGAAGATTATTTTTATCATTGTACGAGGGTGGTATGCAGAACAGCCTCCACCCTTATATTTTTGAATAATATCAGTTATATCTAACTGATTAACAACCATTTCTACTAATTTAGCAGGGTGGTTACTATCTAACTTATCAAAAATATTCTCGGGGAAAAGTGTTAAAAATTTGTGAGGTTCAGATTTAAATGATACTTTTGCCATAGTGTTTTTTTTAGGAACCACAAAGATACAACTTTTGTGGTAAAACACCAAATAATAAGAGGCTATCTTTTGCCAGATAGCCTCTTTTTTATTCATTCCTGATAATCAGCCTGTTAAAACTTTTCGGACAGGCTCTTTTTTTACTATAGTATCACAAAATGATACACCTCCTATATTACCTTTGCCCTCAATAACTTATAATATCACACAATATGAAAACCTTTCAAGAACTTTTACAAGTTAGAGCTCCTAAAAAAATGACACTCCCCGTACCTTTAGGTGTATTTATCAAAGAAGTGAAATTTGTAGATATTGCTAAAATAAGTCCTATACTTATTGAGGGTAATAATCCTGATGAAAGACAACTATTAGTACAAGAAATACGCTGGACAATGCTCTACCATAAGCATTCTAAAAATGTACGAATGTTCTCTATCAATGCACAAGATGAACAAAAAATGTTCAAAATGCTTGCTATTTTACAAAAAGAAATAGCAAATCGATATGAAAAGCAGCATAGTAAGCACTATAAAGCTCCTCATATCATTGTGTTTATAGAAAATATAGAGAACTTTGCCATTACTCACTTTGAGACTTTAAAAAATATCTTCGAAATAAGTCAGAAAGTAGGGATCTACTTTGTACTATCAATCGGTAAAATAGAAAGGAAACACTATTTTAAGCACTATTTTAAGTTATTAGGACTGTGTAACTATCTTCTAATAGTCGCTGATAACTTAGTACAAAGAGCCAACTTACTCAAAATAACCTTACAAGAATGGAGCGATTTATACCATCAAAAAATCAATCGCGAGACCATAGAACTTCCTCTAATAAAGACTGATGAAGTTCAAGCTTTTTTAAAACTTAAATCAGCGAATTAATCCACTTCCAAATTTCTCTTCACTGCTTCTTGCCAATATTTTACAAAAGTATCTCGCAAGTGAGTAGGTTCTAATATAGTAAGCGACCAACTGCGTTTCATCAGTTCCATAATAAAGTCGAGAGTGGGTTTTACATAAAGTTCAAAGGTGATATGCGTTGCGGTTTCAGCTATAACCGTCTGTGAGTGGTGAATAGGCGAGGCTTTGAGATAGTTGCCATCGCGGTGATCAAACTGTAACACTACCTTTTCGGCTTTGGCATCGGTAAACATCCCAAAAGCATTGTAATACGTGCTGTAGAAGTCTAATTGCTTATTAGGACGGAAAGTAGCACCTATTTCTAACGAACGCACGCGCTCTAAGGCAAAAGCTTTAAAAGGCACACTGCTATCTTGTTTATCTACAGCCAATACATACCATTTATAGTCTTTATGCTTTAGTTTGTAAGGTTGTAGCGTATAGGCTTTGCTTTGCTTATCGCGGTAGTCGTAGTAAGTGATGTGCAGTTCTTTATGTGCTTCTATAGCCTCTATACAGTCGGCTATATGGTTTGTACCCGTATGCTGACGAGTTTCTGTAATCACGCATTCAGGTAATTTGCCGTCTTGGTTTTGCACGATAAACAAGATGTAAGCTGCCAATAGGTCATCTACTATCAGCTGATTTTCATCTTCGTATAGCGCATAAGTTTCATCCTCAAATCTCAAATCATAGTGCCATTCATCGCGTATTGTCTCTTTGTCGCGCTCAAACAATTGTCGGTTATACCCTTTTTCTCCTAAATAACTATCCATTTCTTTGTAGATTTGTTGGTAGTTAGGGTAAATTCCTCTTGACGAAAATAATTTTGTTTTCTATTTGCTTTTATCTCGTTATTCACTATCTTTGCACTTTGGCAATTCGGGACAATATAGTTCTATTTCTACATTCACAAAAACAAAAAACAACTTTTGCTCTAATTGTCATTTTTTTATTCCATCATATTTAGCTTTGTTAAATTTATAATTGTTATTTAATGTCAGTTCGATATAAAAGAATATTGATTTACAGCTTTATATCATAATATATTCACAAAATAATTCACCATCAGGTGGAAATTCGTGTGTTCACATACCCAGCTGTGAGCCCTCGCTGGCTTTGTGGGAGATTTATAATATTTTTTCTGATTTTTAAATAATTACTTACGCCGAACTCACGTTAATTAATAAATTACTTATATCAAAGTAGAAAACGCTTAAAACAATTATAACTAAGTTTATGGAAACACTTCACACAACACGCCTTTTGCTTCGCCCTTGGGAAATTACCGATGCCGAAGCCTTATACACACAAGCGCACAACCCTATTATAGGCAAGAGGTGCGGTTGGTCTCCTCACAAAAGTGTGGAGGAGAGCCGAGAGATTATTGAGGTTGTCCTTAGCAAGTCTCATAGTTTTGCTATTTGTTTAGCAAACAACATTCCCATAGGAAGTATAGGCTTGCTTTTGCAAGGAGAGAGCAATCTTTCTATAGGAGAAAATGAAGCCGAAATAGGCTATTGGCTTGGAGAAGACTTTTGGGATAAGGGCTATGTTACTGAAGCTACCCTAAGGGTAATACAATATGCTTTTGAACAGTTGAACCTTACTCAACTATGGGCAAGCGCATACGAGGAAAATATTGCCTCACAGCGAGTACTTGAAAAATGTGGATTCCGTTATCATCATACCCTTGAAGATTTCTTGTTTCCACTTATAGGAGAGAAACATACAAGCTTAATATATACATTAGAAAAACTATAAAATAATGTCAGCTCGATATAACAGAACATTGATTTTATAGCTTTGTATCATAATATATTCACAAAATAATTCATCGTCAGGTGAAAATTTGTGAGATAATATAAAATAAGGAGTTTTATGCACTCTCAATTTCGTGAAAATTCGTGTAATTCGTGGGAGATTAAAAATATTGCGTCGCTACACTTTGCCAAAGTCTGAAACTTTGGCAAAGTTGATTACTCTGATTATCAATAGCTTTTGTAGTATGTTATGTAGGAAAGCCAGCGATAGCTGGGTATGTGCTGCAAACGCCCACATAAATAAAACTTTTCGGACACCCTCAACGGGGGTTAGGCTTTTAAATGTGAACACCGTATATGAAAGGCAATGGAGCGTAGCCCTATCAACGATTTGGAATTGCGCTTTTTGTTGCAACCTGCCCTTACTGATAAAGTAAATGACCGTAAAGTAATTTTTAAAGGTATAGAACAGTCTTATTATTATGAGAGCAACATATAACTTTAATTATATCAAACAAATATGAAAAAACAAATAACCTTCTTATTGTTGTTCTGTTCTAAATTGCTCTTTTCGCAAGAGGAAAGCAAAGAAGAATTTTTTAATCAAGTATATAAGGATTTTATTCCTGAAGATTATGAATATTTTTACTTAGAACCGCCCTATATACCTTCAGCTTATGAATTTGAGTATGCAAAAGAAAAGCCTTTTTACGGTCGCAGCTCAGCATTATCTAACGATGCAGAAGGTGTTATAAAAGCTATTGAGGAGCGAAAAAAAAATCCAGAATCATCGTATTGGGACTTTCAAGCATTCAAAAAAGCAAGAGAATGTTTTCAAGATAGTTTATTGCCATCATTTGATACTCAAGATTTTGTTTTTACAAAGAGAAACATAAAAGACAAAGAACGTTTTGTTCGTCCGCATACCTTTTTTGTAACTGTAAAATGGTATTGGAGTAAAAAAAGAAGAGAAAAAGAAGCTTGGAAAGTATACAAAAAATTGAAAGAACTCATTTACAGACCAGAAAAACTACAATGTTTCACTTTTTCAGAACCCATATTCTTTGATGGAGGAAATAAAGCATATTTTAGCTTTGGTCAATCCGACAAAAAGATAGATGCCGTTTATAAAAAAGAGAATGGCATTTGGAAAAAGGATTACTATAGTTCTGTTATGTACATTTGTGGCACAGGATTAAGATATACTACTTATACTAAGGAAAAACGTTTTAAAACTAAAAAGAAAAGTCTAAAATAACATCAAATGAAAAAACTTTTACTAATAACAATTCTCTCATTAGGAGCAATTTCTTGCCAGCAGAAGAAAGTAACAACTGAAAAGACAGCTGTTACTCTCACTTATTCTAATTTGGTAGATACCGCTACTCAAGACGAAGTGCAAAAAGCCCTTACAGCAGCAGGAATATCTGAGCAAAATGTGGCTTCTTTTTTGGAGAGTGTAGCCCTTTTCAACCAAACCGTAGGCGATAAAGCAGGCTTAGTACCCAAAGGATTTGTAACTATTGATAGCCTGCTACCTAAGTATGATGAGGTTGCTATACAAAGCATTTGGACGTCTAAATACCCTATGTTTCAAGGTTATAACTGTCGTCTTACCTCTTTTACCCTCTTGCGTGATTTGATTGCTTTTCCTGCAGATAAAAAGTTTGCTACCAAAGAGGAAGACGAAGTACTTTTTATAGACCGAGAGTCCTTGCACAATACCCCTAAAAAGTTCTTTACCCCAGAGGAAGAAAACAACTTTTTCACCCTCTTTACCGAGGTGCCCACTACTAATACTAAAGATATAAACACTCATTTGCAGGCGATGCAACAGGCGTGGAAAGAACGCGGTATTGATTTCCGTTATAAAAACGACCCTACTAAGGCATCGCTCATATCGGCAGTCTTCCATTCCCAAATCACCCCAGAAGAGAACACTCTCTTTGTGGGACACGTAGGGGTATTAGTACCTTTTGAAGGCAAGCTACTCTTTATCGAAAAACTCGCTTTCCAAGAACCTTATCAGGCGATAAAATTTGCTAATCGCACTCAGCTCAGCGATTATTTAATGAACCGATATGATGTAGAGTGGGAGCAACCCAATGCCATTCCGTTTATAATGGAAAACGATGCTTTAATGGAAGGATATCGTCCTAATCCCTATAAAAAAGAACAGCGTTTATAAGAAGATAATTGCCATTTGTTAATTATTTTCTATCTTTGCAAAAAATAAGTAGGTATATTATGAGTGCTATAGTAGCTGTAGTGGGACGCCCCAATGTAGGTAAATCCACTTTTTTCAACCGTTTGATAAAACGCCGTGAGGCTATCGTGGACGCCGTGAGTGGCGTTACACGTGACCGCCATTATGGTAAAACCGACTGGAATGGGGTTTCTTTTTCTGTGATCGACACGGGTGGCTACTTAGCAGGTAGTGACGATTCTTTCGAGAAAGAAATCAACAAACAAGTTGCCTTAGCCATAGACGAAGCCGATGCGATTATCTTTATGGTAAACGTCGAAGAAGGACTTACCGGTATGGACGAAGCTGTAGCCGAGTTGTTGCGCAAATGCCATAAACCAATATTAGTAGCAGTAAACAAAGTGGATAGCAACAATCGTCGCAACGATATGCACGAATTTTATGCCTTAGGCTTTGAACATCTCTACGCCCTATCAAGTGTAAATGGTAGTGGTACAGGAGAGCTACTCGACGATTTGGTCGCTCTCTTGCCCGAAAAAGAAAAACAAGAAGAAAACCCCTTGCCTCGCTTTGCTGTAGTAGGGAGACCTAATGCGGGTAAATCGTCCTTTATCAACGCCCTTATAGGCGAAGACCGCTATATTGTTACCGATATTGCAGGCACTACACGCGATGCTATTGATACTAAGTACAACCGCTTTGGATTTGAATTTAATTTAGTTGATACAGCGGGAATCCGCCGTAAATCTAAAGTAAAAGAAGATTTAGAGTTCTACTCAGTGATGCGTTCTATTCGTGCTATTGAACACTCCGATGTGTGTATTTTGATGCTCGATGCTACACGTGGTTTTGAAAGCCAAGATGCTAATATCTTCTGGTTGGCACAACGCAATCGCAAAGGCATCGTGATATTAGTAAACAAATGGGATTTGGTAGAGAAGGAAAACAATACGGCTAAACAGTACGAAGCGGCTATCCGCAAAGAAATAGAACCTTTCACCGATGTACCTATCTTGTTTGTATCGGCATTGAATAAGCAACGTATCTACAAAGCGATAGAAACGGCTGTAGCTGTGTATAACAACCGCACCAAGCGTATCCCTACTCGCAAACTCAACGAGGTGATGTTGCCTATTATTGAGAACTATCCACCCCCTGCGATCAAAGGAAAATATGTCAAGATAAAGTTCTGTACTCAATTGCCCACACCTATGCCGCAATTTGCCTTCTTTGCTAATTTGCCACAATACGTAAAAGACCCCTACCGACGTTTTATAGAAAACAAACTCCGTGAAAACTTCGATTTTAACGGTGTGCCTATTGATGTGTATTTCAGACAGAAATAATGAAATCATTTTTTAGAACATAACAAAACAAAGATAAATATTTTGTGTCCCAACCACAAAGTAAAGACCTAATATGAAACAAGAAATACCTACAGAAGCCTTAAATGAAATATTTTATAACGCAATGCAAAGAGCGCGCCGTGAAAATCGCGCTTTAGGGCTTAGCAATATTACCGTAATAGATGGTGAATTAGTGGAAGAAAAACCCGATGGTACCCTTGTACCTTTAGGACAAAAAGCTCAGTTTGGAACTGTAAAGGTTAAAAAGGGTATTTATAAACTAAAAAAAGCGATATGAAACGCTTTCGTATGTTTGCAGGACCTAATGGTTCGGGAAAGTCTACTCTTATAGAAGATGTGAAAAAACATTATAACGTAGGTTATTTTGTAAATGCTGATATTATTGAAAAGCAACTAAAAACACAGGGGTTTATCAACTGTGAGGAGTATCTACCTACCCCTATCACACAATATGACTGGGAAAGTTTTCAACTAAATGCTGAAAATAAGCAAATTGATAAGCAAAAACTCCAAAGTATTGTTATCACTGATAATATTCTGGTGTTAAATACTCCAATAGATAGCTATATAGCAGCAAGTATAGCCAACTTTTTTAGACAGATATTACTGTGTACAGAAAGTACTTTTTCGTTTGAAACGGTAATGTCACACCCTTCAAAAGTTGATTTTTTGAAGAATGTAAAAAAACAAGGCTTTAAAACGTATTTGTATTTTGTAAGCACACGTGATCCAAAAATTAATATAGAACGCATTGGACTAAGAGTGACTAAAGGAGGCCATAATGTGTTAGAAAAGAAAGTAATAGAGCGTTATTATAGATCAATGGACTTATTGTTCGAAGCTTTTATGATAGCCGATAGAGCTTTTATTTTCGATACAACTTTTTCAGATAAACGTTCTCTCTTAATAGAGAAAAAAGGAACTGAAATGAAGATTTTGCAAGATGTTATCCCTGAATGGACACATCACTATCTCATTGAAAAAATAGAAAATATATAAAAAATACTTGTAAAAGTGAAAAAAAATATAGCAATCATAATGGGAGGATACTCTAATGAAGCTCCCGTTTCTTTAAAGAGTGCTGCAGTAGTAGCCAAACATCTCAGCCAAGATAAATATGTACCTTACCCCGTGCGTATCGACCGCGATAAATGGGTGTATGTAGATGCTCAAAACAACGAACATCCTATTGATAAAAACGACTTCTCGGTAACAGTAAACGGACGTAAAATTACTTTTGATGCTGTTTTCAATGCCATTCACGGCACCCCAGGTGAAGACGGTTATTTGCAAGCCTATTTCAATTTGATTGGCTTACCTCTCACAGGATGCAGTATGTATGCTTCGGCTCTTACTTTCAACAAACGTGATATGCTATCGGTACTCAAACCTTTTGGAATTCTTTCTGCCCCTTCTTACTATCTCAACAAAGGTGAAGACTACAACACTGCTGATATTGTAGCCAAAGTAGGCTTGCCTTGCTTTGTGAAGGCTAATAAATCAGGGAGTAGTTTTGGAGTGTATAAAGTATATGAAGAGGCTCAACTGCCTATGTATATAGACAAAGCATTTGAAGTAGACGACGAAATCCTCATCGAAAGTTTCTTGAAAGGTACTGAAATCTCTATCGGGGTAATCAACTATCGCGGGAAAATAAAAGTTCTTCCAATGACTGAGATTGTATCCGAGAATGATTTCTTCGATTATGATGCGAAGTATAATGGTAAGTCGCAAGAAATTACCCCTGCGCGCCTTTCTGCCGAAATGACTGCTAAAATCAACGCTTTGGCGGAACGCGTATACCGATTGTTAAAAATGGAAGGTTTCAGCCGAAGTGAGTTCATCATCGTAGACGACACGCCTTATTTGCTTGAAATGAATACCACACCAGGGCTTTCAGAAGCTAGTTTACTGCCTCAACAAGCTAAAGTAGCAGGTATCAGTCTTGAAGAACTATTCGAAAGCGAAATTGAACGAGTATTGAATCACTAACCATTAATCGTTAATCATTGAAAAGAGCTTTATTTCCAGGGTCGTTTGACCCCATTACCTTAGGTCATTACGATATTATCAAACGTGCTTTAGACCTATTCGATGAAATTGTGGTTGCCATAGGTGTTAATGGCGACAAGAACTATATGTTTACGGTAGAACAACGCAAAGAGTTTATCGAAAAAGCCTTTGCCGATGAATCCAAAGTAAAAGTTACTACCTACCAAGGGCTTACAGTAGACTTCTGCAAAGAAATCGATGCTCAGTTCATTCTCAGAGGTTTGCGCAACCCAGCCGACTTTGAGTTTGAAAAAGCTATTGCACACACTAACCGCAAATTATCTCAAATAGAAACTGTCTTTTTACTAACGGCAGCACGTACTTCGTTTATATCATCGTCTATTGTGCGCGATGTCATTCGCAATCACGGTGATTATACCGTATTAGTGCCCGAAAGTGTAAGAGTGTAAATTAATAAATAATAAAAAGAACTTAAAAATATGTGTGGAATTGTAGGTTATTTAGGCAAACGTGCCGCTTTTCCCATCGTGATTGATGGGTTAAAACGCTTAGAGTATCGTGGATACGACAGCGCAGGTTTTATCTTAAACGCTGAGAGTTTTTACGGAGAAAAAACCAAGGGCAAAGTATCCGATTTGGTAGCCAAAGCAGGAGAAAATGTTCCTACTTATGGTTGCGGTATGGGGCATACCCGTTGGGCTACTCACGGAGTGCCTAACGATGTTAATTCACATCCTCACCGCTCTAATTCTGGCAAAATAGCCATTGTACACAACGGAATTATTGAGAATTACGAAAGTATCAAGCAAAACCTCATCAAAGAGGGATTTGTATTCCATTCTGATACTGATACCGAGGTATTAGTAAACTTCATCGAATACTTCAAAGAAAAAGAAAACGTCAATTTAGAGACTGCGGTGCGCTATGCGCTCAACGAGGTGGTTGGTGCTTTTGCCATTGCTGTAATGGAGGAAAGTAAACCTGAGGAAATAGTAGTAGCCCGCTTGGGTAGTCCGTTGGTAATAGGGGTAGGTGATGGCGAGTTTTTCATCGCCTCCGATGCCTCTCCTTTTATAGAGTACACCCAAAATGCTGTGTATTTAGAAGATGGCGAAATGGCTACCATTCACCTCAACAAACCGTTGAAAGTGATTAAAATAGGCAGTAATGAGCAGGTGAGTCCGTTTGTACAACAACTCAAACTCAACCTCGAAGCAATTGAAAAAGGCGGATACGACCATTTTATGCTCAAAGAAATCTACGAACAGCCTAAGTCTATCCAAGACACGATGCGCGGTCGCCTCTTGCCCAACCACTCTACCAAACTATCAGGAATAGATAATCATTTAGAGACCTTCCTCAATGCCAAACGCATTGTTATTGTAGCGTGTGGGACTTCGTGGCACGCAGGCTTGGTAGGTGAATATCTGTTAGAAGAATACGCGCGCATTCCTGTAGAAGTAGAGTACGCCTCAGAGTTCCGCTATCGTAACCCTATTATCAATAAAGGGGATATCGTCATTGCTATTTCACAATCAGGCGAGACCGCCGATACCTTAGCAGCCCTCAAATTAGCGAAAGAAAAAGGAGCTTTTATCTACGGTATTTGCAATGTGGTGGGTTCATCAATTGCGCGTATCACCCATTCAGGCACTTACACTCACGCAGGCCCTGAAATAGGGGTAGCTTCTACCAAAGCCTTTACCACCCAACTCACGGTGCTTACCCTTATCGCTTTGCATTTAGGACATAAGAAGGGTACCCTTAGTACGGAAACCTATCACCGTCTTTGCAAGGAATTAGAACGTGTGCCCCAGTTGCTTGAAACCACTATCAAAACAGTCGATCACAAGATAGCCGAGATAGCCGAAAGCTATAAAACAGCTACCAATTGCTTGTATTTAGGTCGTGGTTTTAACTTCCCTACTGCTTTGGAAGGGGCTTTAAAACTCAAAGAAATATCCTATATTCACGCCGAAGGCTATCCAGCTGCCGAGATGAAACACGGACCTATCGCCCTTATCGATCAGAATATGCCGGTGATATTCATCGCACCGTCTAAAGGACATTATGATAAGGTAGTTTCTAATGCACAAGAGATAAAGGCACGCAAAGGTAAAATTATAGCCGTAGTAACCGAAGGCGATACCCAAATGGCGGGCTTAGCAAACCACGTGATTGAAATACCCGAAATCAGTGAGGCGCTTACCCCTATTTTAGCTTCAGTACCTTTGCAGTTGCTGTCCTATTATATCGCTATCAAGCGCGGTTGCAATGTCGATCAACCTCGTAATTTAGCCAAATCAGTAACCGTAGAATAATTTACTAATAAAAAAAGAGTCAGTTTCCTAAAAATGTAAACTGACTCTTTTTACTTTTACTATTCAGTAAATTCGATTACGTCAGCTGAAACAGTTACTGTGTATTGCATACCAAACCAGAAAAAGAAAGAATGTATTTCTACAGTTTCGTTGATAACCGCTCTTGAAGAACCTACCAAATTGGCATTTTGAAGCATTTTAGCTCTTGCTTTTTCCACCAAAGCACGTTTTCCACCTCCTATAATAAATAAATATTGATTAGAGGCTTCTCCTTTCACGTGTTCTACTACTTTAAAGTTATTTTTAGCCAATACCACTTGAGTAGTATGGTTGTTTACATTGTGTGATAACTCTCTTGTTACACCACAACTCGCTAACAGTAGTGCCAAAGCACTGAATAAAACGATTTTTTTCATTTGTTATTGATTTAATTTTAATATTACAAAACGAATAAGGGCAACTTTTAGAGCATAAAAAAAGCGTGAATGTTTTGTTCACACTTTAAAAAGGCTCTGGTATGCCCGAAACAGGTATGTAACAAAAACAGTTCACGCCCTTATGGGGCGAGAAACATTTTGTTAATTCACCTCTGTTTCTATTGAATTTACCAGATTCTTTTTAAAAGGATATTAACAACTTTCTCTTTAAATCTTATGTGTATTTTTCTATTCTTTTATATCTCAATTGTTTTTATTTGGTGCAAAAATATGAATTAATTGCAAATTACAAATAATAAAAAACGATTTTTTCTAAAAATGAAGTTTTTGTAAATTCCAATAGGAAGAACAATTTGCCAATTAATTGTCAATTATCAATTGTTAATTATCAATTATTTACTATCTTTGCATTCTCAATGAAAACATTTCTGAATGAAAAAAACGTTTTTTTACATATTATTTTCAATGTTTACTCTTAGCTTGCAAAGCCTTGTGGCACAAACAAGCGAACCTAAAACTAAACGTATCGAAATTGTTTACGGAGGAGAGTTTACCATCGACAATGTGAAATACCCTGGTGCAACTATTTTTAAATCCGATGGACAGCGGGTACAATTCCGCCACCAAGGATTGGATGTGTGGTGCGATTTAGCAGTGCTCTATGAGGAAAAAAACGAGGTAATCGCTCACGGAAATGTGGTGTTGCAACAAGGCGATACCCTGCAGATGAACAGCCAATACGTATCCTACAAAGGAAATACTAAAACCGCTATAGCTAAAGAAAATGTAGTATTGCGCAACGGCAATATGACCCTCGAAACCCAAGAACTCTTCTTTGACCGCAATAAACAAGAAGCTTACTACAATAATTTCGGTAAAATTACCAATGCTGAAAATGAACTCACCAGCCAAACAGGCAAATATTATGTAACTACTAAAAAAAATCAGTTTACCAATTCAGTAAAGATTGTCAATCGCGATTTTACAGTCAATTCACAAGTGTTAGACTATTACCACAATTCGGGCAATGCCTATTTTTATGGTAAAACTACTATTGTGGGCGCTGATTACAAGGTGTATTGCGAACGCGGTTTTTACGATACACGTCGCGAACTGGGCTATTTTATGAAACACGCCAAAATAGAATACGACCTCAAAACCTTAGTAGGCGACAGCTTGTACTTTGATAAACGCCGACAGTTTTCCTCAGGTTCTAACAATATCTTCATTTCCGATACCATAAACAAAACCTTTGTGCGTGGACATTACGGCGAAATTCACAAAGCTAAAGATTCAATGTTTATCACTAAAAAAGCAGTGGTAATTACGCTGGTAGAAAAAGATTCAATGTATATGCACGGCAAACGCATTTTGGTAACGGGCAAACCCCAACACCGCGTGATTCGCGCCTACCCCGATGCCCATATCTTCAAAAGCGATATGCAAGCCAAATGCGACTCTATCCACTCCGATGAAGCTAACGGGCTCACCCAATTGGTGGGCAAACCCGTAGCATGGACAGGCGTAAGCCAGATGACGGGCGATAATATCCACCTGATTGCCAATACAAAAACTCAACAGTTAGACTCCCTCAAAGTGTTCAACAACGCTCTCGTGGTAGAAAAAGATACTTTAGGCGATGGGTATAACCAAGTGAAAGGAAAATTCTTGTACGGAAAGTTTAAACAAAACGCCTTACGACAAATAGACTTTCTGCAAAATACCGAGTCTATTTACTATGTGTACAACGATGCTAAAGAATTGGTAGGTATCAACAAACTCTCCTGTAGCCACATCAAACTTTATTTGGATAAAAAACAACAACTCCAACAAACTGTGTTTATTACACAACCTTCGGGGAATTTATACCCAGAAGAAAAGTTACACATGAACGATCGCAAGTTTAAAGAATTTGTCTGGCGTGGCAACGAGCGTATTCATCGCAAAGAAGAGATTTACAGCGATGCCGAGAAAAAGATAAAACCTAAAAAAATAAAGGGAATGAAAACCCCTGAAGAGATAGATGAAGACGAAATGATATTAGCCAATCCATCTCTGAAAAAAGAACTCAAAACCGCTAAAGAAAAAAACAAAGCCAAGCAAAAAACAAGTAAGAGATAATCTTGGCACTCTTATTGTAACATATTCATTAATTATAAAACATAAACTATATGAAAAAATTTATTATCGCACTATCGATGCTGGCATTAGTTACAACATCGTGTGTATCTAAAAAGAAGTATGCTGAGTTAGAAGCAAGAAACAAACAAACTGAAGATTTGCTAAACACTGCTACCGTAAAACTCAATATGTGTTTAGACGAAAAGAACAATTTGGCATATAAAATTGAGAGTTTGAAAAACCAAAATGATTTGCTCAAAGAGAACAACCAGCAGCTCATCAACAATATGGGTAACCTCACAACGCTTACCCAAAAAGGCGCTGAAAACCTCGAAAAATCATTAGAAAGCTTGCGCGAAAAAGATTTAACTATCAAAAACTTGCGCGATGCGGTTACCCGTCGTGACTCTGTAAACCTCGCCTTGGTACAAAGCCTCAAAGGTGTGTTGGGGAACTTAGACGACCAAGATGTAGATGTGAAAGTTGAAAAAGGAGTGGTATTTATCAATATTTCCGATAAAATGCTCTTTAGCAGTGGTAGCTACACTATCTCTAAAAACGCTAAGAGCGTACTCGAAAAAGTAGCTAAAGTAGTGAAAAACAAACCCGACTTTGAGTTTATGGTAGAAGGTCACACTGATAATGTAAACATCAAAACAGGTTGTATCCGCGACAACTGGGATTTGAGCGTAATGCGCGCTACCGAGATTGTACGTGTATTGCAAAAAGATTTCGGTGTTGCTCCTGAGCGTATGACCGCTGCCGGACGTAGCTACTACGTGCCATTAGCAAGCAATGGCGATGCTAACGGACGCGCTCTAAACCGCCGTACTCGTATTGTAGTATTGCCTAAACTCGACCAATTCTACACTATGATTGAAGAGGGAATGAAAGACCCTGCTATCGGTGGTAAAGGAAAATAATTACCAAATTTGAAAATTAGCAAATGAGATAGAAGTCAGCAGTTAGTTTTTACTAATTGCTGACTTTTTTGTATAGAAATGAATTACGAATTACTTTTAAACAAGATAAGGGAGTATATAACTCTTTTAAGAAGAGATTGTACTCTTATAGAAAAACTTTTTGTTCCTTTGTTTCTTTCCAAAGGAGAAGTACTATTGCAAGAAGGCAATATCTGTAAGTATTTTTATTATGTAAACAAGGGATTACTGAGGCAATTTATGAATTATGATGGAAAAGAACTTACTATACATTTTAACGAAGAGAATACTTTTGTTTGTGACTATGAGAGTTTTATAACTAAAATACCTTCCCAGAAAACAATTGTCGCTCTTGAAGATACTGTTTTGCAAATGATTTCTTATGCTAATCTACAACGATTTTACAAAGAAATAGAAGATGGTGAACGGTTTGGTAGGTTACTACTTGAAGAGACTTTTATTAAAGCTATACAATACATCATTTCGGGACTTACAGATACTCCCCAAGAGCGTTATTTGAAATTTATGAAACAATATAAAAATATTGAGCAACGAGTAGCACAGAAATACATAGCTTCGTTTGTAGGAGTTACTCCACAATCATTGAGTAGAATTAGAAGAAGAATAGCCTATCTGTAATTTATTACCCAAAGTTAATTTTTATCTCACCACTTCTGTGTTATTTTGCATCTCAGAAATTAAAAACAGAATAACAGATGAAAAGTAAAAATCTTCTTCAACGAGTAGCTCAATTTATTGCTATTGTGGGGCTTAGTTTATTAATAGGGAATATTTCGGCTTTTATAGCGATGAATATGCTTTCTATACCACAAGATACCTCATTCTTCTTATGGCAACGCCGATTTATAGATGCGATGGTTCAACTGGGAATGATTAAAGGAATGTGGTTGTTCCTTATAGGCAATATTGTAATTTACTTATGCCAAAGAACTCGGAAAAACTTACTATTGCTTATACTTTCAATTGCCGTATTTGTATTGGGTGAGTTTTTTATCATACCCTTATCTTACGAAACTTCACTTTTAGCTTTTCAGCAGTACGAAATGAACCAAGTAACTTCTGATTTTCTTACGATAAAGCATAAAGAAGACGTTTTGGGAGGAGTCAACCTACTTTTATTGTTGATATATTGTGCGAGTCGCACAGGCAATTAGTTAACAAATTTGAAAATTAGCAAATGAGATAGAAGTCAGTAGTTAGTTTTTACTAATTGCTGACTTTTTTGAATAGAAATGAATTACGAATTACTTTTAAACAAGAAGAATATGGGACTAATTTAAATTTTGAAAAAGCCAATAACATCTTATAAAGGTATTATTGGCTTTTGAATTAATGAATGTGTTTAGATTCAATTATTAGTTGAAGGAATAGAATCTTGTTGAGTATCGATATATTTCATACGATCGTCTAAGTCGTTGCTGTATATATTGTTGATACGAGCTATAATACTATTGAAAGTTTCTCCTAATAAAAAAATGTTGTTTTTAAGCTCATTTTCGTTGAAATCAGGATTGTTTTTAACATTATCGGCTAATGATTTAATTTGTGTTTGAAAAAGCCTGAAACGAGCTTTTACAGTAGGAACATCAATACGTTCGGGAAAAGTATCGCTGTTGAGTAGCTCTTTGAGAGCATCTTCTATTTGTACTAACCAAAAAAATACAGAGTAATAAGAGCTTTCAACATCGGAGTGTTCTCCTACAATCTTATCAGAAAATTTACCTACTTGGTGAAAGTGTTTTGCAGGAAGTTCTAAAATAGAGCGATATAGTATTACATTGTCGTTCTCTTTAGCATTTTCGTCTAAGGAAAGCCTAATGGCGTATGACGCTGATTTTTTTGGTAAAAAATTAATTTGGTAACTGTACCAATCGTCGGAGAGGGTAGTTCTTTTTACGTTGTTAGTAGAAGTGCTCAGGGTATCAAGGGCTAAAGTAGCGGATAACTCATTGTTTTCTCCTTCCAAAAAGTTCAGTTTTACATTGGGATAATTCACTTTTTTCAAAACTACTGAAAAAGTATAAGGGATATTGGCTACCAAAAAGCGATGCCATTGTAGAAAACTTTCTGCGTTATTTTTCTTTTTTTCAAACCTGAAAACGGTATCTTTAGTAGCATCAGCTGGGGTTCTCCAATCGTGTTCTACAACGCTATTGATAACTTCAGTTTTGGAATTAACTGGATATAAACGGCTGTATATTAACAAGCTATCAGGATTGGAGAGCATCAAATCATCGGTGTTTTTAATCTTGGCAGGCGCCATAGAAACGATTACTTGCATCAGTGATTGGAAACTTTTCCAGTGTCTCATATCTTCCTGTGCTTTAGGTGTTAGGTCGATGAGTTTGAACTCTTCGAACTCTATAGACTTTGTTTTATGTGTTTGTTTTTCGTTATTATCTTGATTTGTGTTGTTACAAGAAACAAGTACTGATAGCAAAAAGAGTAGGGCATAAGATGTATATTTCATAATTTTATAAATTTAATATTAAAACACCAAAGCCAGATTTACTTGCATAAATCTGGCTATAAGTGATAAATCTAAAACCTAAATGACTATTTAGCTAATTTATTGATATGTTTAGCTAAACTGCTTTTTAAATTCGCTGCTTTATTAGCATGAATGATATTTCTCTTAGCGAGCTTGTCGATCATTGAAACTACTTTAGGGAAAAGTGTTTTAGCTTCTTCTACATTTTCTAAAGCACGTAGTTTTCTAACGGCATTACGAGCCGTTTTGTGTTGATAGCGATTGCGCAAGCGAGCTGCTTCGTTTCTTCTAATTCTTTTTAATGCTGATTTATGGTTTGCCATTTTCCTTTACTGATTTAATTTTAAGTTGTATCATTTAGATACGAATAGTGCATTTAGTGTAGTAGTCCGTAGGGGAATCGAACCCCTGTTACAAGGATGAAAACCTTGCGTCCTAACCCCTAGACGAACGGACCTTAAGTTTTTGTTTAACCGTTTAAAAAATTTAAATTATGGCTTGTAGTCCGTAGGGGAATCGAACCCCTGTTACAAGGATGAAAACCTTGCGTCCTAACCCCTAGACGAACGGACCAATTTGCTTTATTTAGGCATTGTTTCTCTCTCAATGCGGTGGCAAAAGTACTACTTTTTTTTATATCTGCAATTTTTTTTAGTACTTTTTTTTGAGAAAAGTTGTAATTATTTTATAAGTATCTTATAATTAACATCTTATAAGGTTTAAAATTTTTGTTATCAGTTGGTGTTTTTTGATTATTTTAGGCTAATTTGAGTAGGAAATTGAGAGTGTCTACTCCATCGGCGTAGTCCCATAATTGGGGGGTTTGGGTTTCTCCGAAGGCTACTTCTTCAGTTGTAAAATTGTGAGCAACTACACATTGTATTTTTTCAGCATCGGTAGTGAGTTTTTCTTTCAAGCTAGCTACATTAGTGTAGTATTCATAGAAGAGAGTAGCAATGGGAGAGCCATAGTGCTCATCTTCTTTTAGGAGTAAAAATCCGTTTTCGAGGAGCTGAAATAAACTCATTAGGTAGACGGCTTTGTTGTAGTCGTAGTTATTGGCGTATTTTTGTTCTTGAATGATATCTTTATAGGGGTAAATTGCTTGGAATAACAGGTTGAAGTCATATCCTTTAGGTACAAATAGTTTAGAAATACTTCGGCAACCTAAGCCATAGTACAGAAAAATGTCTTTACCTAAAGCGAAAAGTTCTTCAGGGGTTTCTTTTCCGGTGAGTACGGCTACTGAATGGCGGTTTTTTCTTATAATATGGGGTTTCTTACCAAAGTAATACTCAAAATAGCGTGCAGTATTATTGCTACCTGTAGCTATTACCGCATCGTATTCAGTTACTTTATCATCTGTGAAAGTTACTGCTTCTGTCCATTCAGGTGCAAAAGTCTTCATCTGTGTTATAAGGTAGGGAAGTAATACGCAGTCGTTGCTGGAGAGCTTCACGATTGCCTTATGCCCTGTTACCAATACGCATAACAAATCGTGTAAGCCTACCAAAGGTAGATTGCCAGCCATTATAATCAATATTTTTTTAGACGAAGTAGTTTGTGGTAATTGATATTGCGACAGCCATTGTTTTACATTGTTTTTGCTGAGGGCATCACTCCACGATTTAAAGGCAAATATTACATTAGTACGCGTAAACCAACTGTTCTGCTGTTCTGCTTTCTCAAATATATCGTTGAATTGTTCGGTTTTAGAAAGTAGTTCCCCTAACCGAACTAAGTTGTTTATATTTTGTTGCTTCATTACAAAGTATCTATTTTACTTTTTATCTTTTACCTTTTACTCACATACCCAGCTGTGAGCCCTCGCTAGCTTTACCTTTTACTTTTTACCTTTTACCTAAAACGATGGTACTATTCCAATCCGTACACCAAACTTAGGATTCCGCACCCCATTCACATCATTGAAATCGTTGCGCCATACGAAATCTACTCGTATAAAGCGAAAGTTACCTAACCCTATGTTCTCAATACCAAAGCCGTATTCCCAATAGAGTTTTTCGGGTGAATTAAATACAATATTGGTGATATTAGCGTTTTTGTTCCTGTTGGAGAGCGTTCCATAAGCAAATCGACCGAATATCAAGCTTTTGAATCGTGTTTTTTGTAAGAAAGGAATACGATTGAACAAGAAACCATCGAAATGATGTTCAAAATATCCATTGATATAGGTATCAGTGATAAAATCGTAGTAATCCAAAAGTGCAAAGGTGTTAGGAGCTGATGAATACGATTGGTTAGCGGGGGTGGGAGCTAAAGCAATAAGTGGTGCTGTACCAAATACTTTTCCAGCTTCAATATTAGCGTGGAAAATGCCATAACCAAAGAGAGGAATGGGTTTGTAAAGCATCATTTGCACTTTGTCGTAATCAAACTTGCTGTTTATTACCCCCTCTACTCCTTTAGAATATTTGAGGGTGTACATAGGGAAGAGTTTTTTGCCATAACGTTGTTCTACACCATAACCAAATACTTTTCGGTAAGGGGTGAAAGAGAGTTGTAGCCCTGTATAGAAGTTGTCGTACTCGTGAATTACATCACCTGTTTTAGGATTTTGGTAGGCAATGAGGAAGTTATCTTCACTTGCGGAAGAGAGTTTTTGGTAAGTGCCAAATATTGAAAATTGTAAGTTAGGAATGATATCGTAATTAATTACTCCTTGTATTTTTTTGTTGCGGGTGAGGTAGTAATTTTCACCACGTGCAATGATGAAGTTGGTAGTATTTTCGAAATTCAGTTCAGTATCGTCGTGCATTACAAAGGTACCCAATTGCAAATTATCGTTCTGATAACCAGCTCCGAGGGTGATGCGTGGACTGTGAGAAAGGAGGTATTTACCACTGAATCCGTACTTAAACTGTTTGTCTCTCAATCCATAAGCACCATATACATAGGTACGAAAGCGATCGTCGGTAGAGATGAAGGAACGGAATCCTGCACGCAAACGCAAGCCCTCAACATTGTTGCTTGAGAAAGTTTGCCAGAATCTACCAAATTGTAGGTAATTACCAATGGGGATGTAACCTGAAGTTACCACATCGGTTACATCGCCTATCATTTTGATACGCCTATTGCTTCCCACCTCACGAATTAGGAGTTTAGTTTTGGTGAGGTCAGCCCCTCCCAAGGTATTGTTATCCCAATAAGTATCATCCTTATGAAACTGATCTTTAGCTGTTTTCACTATTTGTTGGTCGTAAAATTCAGCAGTTTTAGATTTGTTCAATAATATATCGGAATAATCGATAAAGTTCTTTACATAAAGTCCTTTTTCTTCATCTTTTTTGGTAAGTAGTGTAAAATCACCTTCTTGAATTTCGCGTTCGGGTAAGTAAATACTATCGTTGGCGATGGTGAAGTATTTTTCAAATGAGAGTCGGCGTACTAAGTTGATATTGGTTTTAGGGGTGGTGTGCATTTGTATAGCACTCACTATAAAGGTTTTGGTATCTACATCAAATTGCCCTTGCAAAGCTAAATCTTGATCATCACGTGGGAAGAAGTTGATGCGATAGAATTGGCGTTCATCTTTTTGAATCGTATCGCTGAGTACATATAGATACACACCATAGCCAAATTCGGAAAGTGGACTCACGAACGGTTTGTTGAGTATCATATAAGTATTGTCATAAATCTCAAACTCGTCAAACGATTGGCTCACACGTTCCAAACCAAAACCTTGTTGCACAATGCCTTGGGAACGTTCGGCTTCTATGTCTACACGCTTTTTACCCAACTGATTGTCACCGTACACCGTTTCTATTTTTTCGGTGAGGTACATAGGGAGTGAGAAAGTTTCTTTGTATTTTTTCTCAGATAGGATTTTTCTAATAGTATCGTATTCTTTGCCTAAGGCTTTTTTGAGGAAGACAGTATCGAGGTTGTTCACCCCTAACTCGGTAGTAGTATGTTTTTTATACTGATAAGCTGTTGCATTTTGCAATCCGCGTTTCTTTTTGTTTTTCCAAATTCCTTGCAAAACGGTATAGGCAGGGTTCTCTTTTTTAGAAAGTGCCTTTTTAGGTTTAGCCACAATAGTTACTGCGTCTAACTGTTCACCTTCTACGAGTACTACTACCAATCCTTTGGTGTTATCTTTTTCCAAATGAATTTTTTTGGTGGTGTACCCTATGAATGATACCTCTAACTCTCTTTGTTTTTTTTCGGAGTATAAAGAAAAACGCCCTTCATCATCGGTATAAGCGCCGATAGTAGTTTTAGGGAATAACACATTAGCAAAAGCTATAGGTTGGCCATTTTCGTCGATTACTTTACCCGATACGTGCGTTTGAGCCCATAGATAAGAACCAAAGGGTGCAAAAGCACACAAAAAGAGCAGTAAGAAGTGTTTTTTCATCGTATAAAAGTTAATATTGAAGCGCAAAAATACAAATAATTAGCAAATTAGCAAATTTGGTTCACGAATTTCCTAAATCCTTCCTCACCTTCAGGAGTATGTTTGAACACGCCACAATTCTCCAATACCTCACAGAAAGTATCGCCTATACTCCTATTAATAAAGTTATCTAAGTTCTTTATAGAAAGTGGAGTAGGGGAGGTATTCACGTAACGTTCTAACCACTGAGTGTGTTTTTGCAAAGCAGAGTCAGCAGTCATTTGGGAATATACAGTGCTGAAAGCGTTACCAGCTGTAATGGCTTCACTAAGCAAGGTTTTAATGCTCGCCATTTCAGTCTTTAACCTACCAGGTAAAATCGCTAAGCCCATCACCTCAATAATCCCAATGTTCTCTTTTTTGATATTGTGCAGATGTTCGTAAGGGTGAAAGATACCCATAGGGTGCTCAGTATCCGTACGGTTGTTGCGCAAAGCCAAATCAAGTTCATATTTGCCGTTTTTAAAACGTGCCACAGGGTTTACCGTATTGTGACGCACACCCTCAGTATGCGAGTAGATACCTAATGATTCATCGCTGTAATTTATCCACGATTGCAAGATGATATCGGCTAAGGCGATGAGGCGGTCTTTCTCACCGCGCAATCGCAATACGCTCATAGGCCAATTTACGATGCCTGTTTCCACATCTTCAAAACCTTTGAAGCTCACGCGTTCTTTTATGGTAGCTTTTTCCATAGGGAAAACGTGTCGTCCACCTTGAAAGTGGTCGTGTGAGAGGATAGAGCCTCCTACAATAGGTAAATCGGCATTAGAGCTGAGGAAGTAATGAGGGAATTGCTCTACAAAGCCCAATACGTGCTCAAAGCAAGCCTTGTCAATCTTCATAGGGCGATGCTCACTCGAAAAGACAATACAATGCTCGTTGTAATAGATATAGGGGGAGTATTGGAAAAACCATTCCTCATTGGCTAAATCCAGCTTAATCGTGCGCAAGTTCTGCCTACCAGCGTGATTTACACGTCCCATATAGCCTTCGTTCTCTTTACAGAGCAAACATTTTGGGTAGTTAGTTGCTACCACATCTTTTTGGGCAGCAATATCACGAGGGTCTTTCTCTGGCTTAGAAAGGTTGATAGTAATCTCTAAATTGCCATAAGGGCTATTGTGTTCCCACAGAATATTCTTAGAAATCCTATCGGTGCGTATGTAGTTGCTTTGCTTGTTCAGCTCATAAAACTGTTGGGTAGCTTGCTCTTTGCTCCTTTGGTAAGTATGCCAAAAGTCTTTGCGAATTACCGATGTACGAGGTAATACCTGTCCCATAATCTTAGAGTTCAGTAGGTCGCGGAAAGTAAGCGTATCGGTAGTGAGGGTGCCGTTCTCAGCTGCCCACTGCACTAAGCGGTCGAGTACTTCCGTAGGATAAGTTATCTGGGCTACCTCTTTAGCGATTTGAGCTTGCTCTTCTTTTGTAAACTCGGTATAACTATTGCAACCAATACTTTCCAAAACAGCATTGGTAACAAGAATACGGTCTTCTTCCTTCACCAATCCGTGCAATATAGCATAGCTGATGAGGGTTTCTATTTCAATATAAACTTTCACGATTAATAATTATAAATTAATAATTAACAAGACTATTTGTTATTTAATAAAAAACTTATAAACGGTTTCTTGTTTGTACACTTCCCCTTTTTCTAAGGGTTTTACCCCAAACTTCGGCTGATTGATACCATCAGGGAAATCTTGCATCTCAATAGCTACACCTACAAATCGTGGGTTTTTTGATGGTTTTTCTTTGGCAGTACATACCTTATCGAATACAGGTACATTGTCTAAAAAGTTACCAGTGTAAATCACAGCCACACGCTGGGTAGTATAGGCTTCCATAGTAATACCACTGTGAGGAGAGTGCAATACCAACTGAGGAGCACCATTGAGTCCGCTGTGGTTGAGCACAAAGGGGTGGTCGTAGGCACGAGTGATTTTGAATTGAGGGTGCCCTTCCGCAATACCCTCAGCGATAACTTTACCTTTGCGGAGGTCGAAAGTAGTATCTTTTACAGCTATGTAATCACCCGTAGGTATCAATCCTTCTGCCAATTCACAAATATTATCAGCAGCGATTTGTAATACTTGGGTATCGCCATTCATTTCCATATCACCTGAAAGGTTGAAATAACTGTGGTTGGTGATATTGAGATAGGTTTTGGCATCGGCAACGGCTTCGTAAGCAATGTGCAGACTGTTGTCATCAGTGATGGTGTAAATCACTTTGAAATCTACTTTTGCAGGGTAGCCTTCTTCACCATCAGGACTTGTGTAGTGCATTTCTAAACCATTAGCGAGCTCTTTTACTTCAAAGAGTTTACTGCTAAAACCTTCTTTACCGCCGTGCAATGAGTTTTCACCATTATTTTTAAATAGGTGATAGGTTTTCCCGTCGATAGTGAAAGTAGCGTTGTGAATACGTCCTGAAGTGCGCCCTATGGTAGCTCCATTATAGGCGCCATTACCTATGTAATCTTCTAAATGCGCATAACCTAACACTACGTTTTTCAGTACGTTGAGCTTATCTTTTATAGCTATTTCGGTAATAGTACCGCCTAAGTTCAAAACAGACACGCGAAAGCCATTCGCATTCTGTAAGGTATATTGATAGACAGCCTGTCCGTTGTGAGTACCGAACAGGCTTTTGTTGATGGTTATCATACTTTGTCTTGTTTATAGTTTTTTAGCACCGTCGCTTACAGAAGCGATATAGAAATCGGCAGCATAACCTATTTTGTTTTTGTAAGCCTCGCCTACGTTTTTAATGAAATCGTCTACTTTGTCTTTTTTCACGATGCTTACAGTGCAACCGCCAAAGCCAGCTCCCGTCATACGTGAACCTACTACCCCAGGTTGTTCCCAAGCAAGAGCAGCCAAAGTGTCGAGTTCTACGCCTGTTACCTCATAATCGTCGCGCAAAGAAATGTGCGATTGGTTCATTAACTTACCAAACTCAGCTAAATTACCTGCTGAAAGCTCTTTTTGTGCTTTAAGAGTGCGTTGGTTTTCATATACTGCGTGTTTTGCTCTTTTTTGGCGAATAGGACTCTTGATGAGATCTTTGTTGGCTTCAAATTCTTCAATAGAGAGTTCTCCTAAGGCTTTGATAGGCAATTTAGTTTGTAATTCGGCTAAGGCTTCATCACATTCGGCACGGCGTTCGTTGTATTTAGAATCAGCGAGACCACGACGTTTGTTAGTGTTGGCAATCACAATTACCTCATTTTTAAGTACCACAGGGACATAGGCATATTTGAGAGTGTTACAATCGAGGAGAATAGCGTGGTCTTTCTTACCCATAGCTACCGCAAATTGGTCCATAATACCAGAGTTTACCCCAATGAATAGGTTTTCAGTTTTCTTGCCTAATTGCGCCATTTCCACGGGGTCAATAGAAAGGTGGAAAAGGTCTTTTAGCACAATAGCGGTAAGCATCTCAATAGAAGCAGAAGAAGAAAGCCCTGCACCATTAGGAATATTCCCAGAGAAGAGAATATCGAAACCAGAGTCGATTTTTTGTCCTGCTTCGAGGAACATTTTAATCACACCCTTTGGGTAGTTAGCCCAATCGTGTTTTTTGTCGTTGGTAAGTTCGTCGAGAGTGAACTCCATTACGCCAAGGTCAGCAAAGTTTTCAGAATACATACGGAATTTGCGATCGTTGCGTTTTTTTACGAGACCGTAAGTACCTTTGTCGATAGCGCAAGGGAACACATTACCGCCATTGTAGTCGGTATGTTCACCGATGAGATTCACACGTCCTGGTGCGAAGAATTGTTTTTCGGCAGGAGCACCGAAAACTTCTTGAAACTTTTGTTCTAAGTGTTTCATATAGTTTTAATTTTAGTTATTAGTTTTGTTTAGAAATTACTTAATTAAATAATATAATGGAAAAAGGGAGTGCTGTTAAAGACAATTCCTAATAGATATGATTCTTGTAGAGACAATATATTTCTTATCTTATAAAGGATTTTAGCTGAGTCAAATACCAATCAAAGTCATCATACATAATAAAGTGGAGCCCTTTATTGGCATATCTAAGGTCTCTCAAAGATAAATTTTGATATTGATCTCTTATGTTGTCTTTTGAAGAAGTAAATACGGACTCTAAGAGCACTAAGGCAGGCACTTTTATCTGTTTTATTTCCTCTCTGAGGTCTGTATTAGAGATTTCACATACAAGTTTGGCGAGGGTCTCCCTATCTGAGGCTACACTCCACTGAACGATGGTAGGCTTCTTGGCTTCCTTTGTTGTATAGTACATCATTGAAGCCATTTGCAAACGCTCAAAGTCTTCTTTGGGCATTGCTGTAAGTTCCTTGATCATAGGAGTACAATCCTTGTTAGGTGTTATCTTAAAATTAGGATCAGAAAGCAAAGGCAAGCAAGGCAAAGCATCTACAATCACTATTCTATCAAGTAGGTCAGAGGCTTTAGCAGCTATTTTCATAGCAAGGATGCCCCCTAAGCTATGCCCTACAATCGTAGGTTTTTGGATGTTCTCCTTTTTGATATAGGAGATAATGGCATCTGTCCAATAGTCCAAACTTGGATTCTTTACAGGGGTAATTCCTCCAAACCCCGCTAAGGTAAGCAGGTAGCAAGTGTGGTTAGTGATCAGAGCAGATACAGTCTCTTGCCAGACATCGCTGGAGCAGCCAAGTCCTGGAATAAACAAAATAGGACTTCCTTTTTCTCCTACTTTTTTCACTGAGAATGGAGATTGTCCAAACGTAGATAGTGGCAAAATAAGTAAAAGGGAGGTTATAAAAACATTTCTCATAGTAAAAAAAATAGATTTTAAATTAAAATTAGCTTGGTTTCAACTTTGGCAAAGTTTCAAACTAAAAGTTTGTATTACCTATTTAAAGTACTTTTTAGCAATCGCTCTGAGTTCTTTTTCTTTGTCTTCCAAACGCTGAAATAGCACGAACTGATTGCGGGCACGAATGTAATTCTCCTCAGGATATGAGGTTTTGAAGTACACATCGTTGTTAAAATAATCGGCGAGGAAACGGATACCGATAATGAATATCATATATTTGGCTCCGTCGACGATGTGTTTTTTCTCTGAGGGAGTCATCACAGGGTTCATTACTGAAAAACCTTTACAAAGTGCTTCGAAAAATTCAGTATTGAATACAATTTTGCTTTCATCGGCTTCGTTTTCTTCGGTAGGGCTTACCGAAGTACGTACCATATCGCCGAAATCGTACAGTAAGATACCTTGCATCACTGTATCGAGGTCGATTACTCTAAAATCATCGGGATTGGATTTATTGATGAGTACGTTATTGATTTTGGTATCGTTGTGAGTTACACGAATGGGGATGCGCTTTTCGTCTACTTCTTTTTGGATAAGGTCGAAAATTACCTTGTGTTTTTGCGCAAATTCGTATAGCTTTTCAGCTTTGTCTTTGCGTGCAGGTGTTGCCTGAGCATAGGCATCTTCGAGTTGTTGGAAGCGTAAATCTCCGTTATGGAAATTAGGAATGGTAGCCTGCAATCGAGAGGTGTCGATATTGGCAAAGGTTTTCATAAAAGTTGCAAAGGCGGTGGCAGCTTTCTCGGCTTGCCAAGGTGCTTCTATGAATTCATAAGAAGTATAGCCTTCGGCAAAAGGGAATACTCGCCATACAATGCCCTCGGCATTTACGGAGTATCCTCCTTGTTTAGCTTTCATCATCGGGAGGATGATGTGATTGTTAGGTTCAGTTTTCCAAAGCAGTTCGATGTTTTTGATGATGCTGTCGGGGGTTTTGAACACATTGCTGTTAATCCCTTGAAGGATATAATTTGTATCGGTGGTTTTTGCCAAATACGTGCGGTTGATGTGTCCGTTGCCATAAGGTTCCACAGAAAGGAGGTTTCCTTTCAAGTTAAATTGATTGGCTATTTCTTTCATTTTTATTTAGGTAAGAAGTAAGAGATAAGAAGTAAAAAAACTTATTATCTCTTACGGGTTAAACATTTTATTAGAATTTATCAGGGTATTCGCCTTTATCTACGAGTTTTTGTATTTCGTTTTGTACCAGAGCAAGATCTTCGTGATAGGTCATACCGAACCAGTTGTCGTGATTGGGTAATACTTCTAATTTATATCCGTAATCCTTAATGGCGTGTTGTACTACCATAGGGATGTAAAATTCGGATTTAGGGTCATCTTTATGTTCGGCTACAAATTCTTTGAAATAACGGTCGGCTATATCCAATACTTCGTGAGTAAATCCCCAAAAATTCATAGAAACGTAGGTGCTGAGGGGATACTCGGCGCCCGTAGCTTCGTCTACGGCAGTAGTTTCGTTAATTTTGCGCAGTTTGGTAGCTTCGTTAATAGAGAGTAGGTGATGATTGGCGTCTACTTCGCAGATACCGCGTGAAACAGTTCCGTTTTCACTAAGGGTGTTTTTCAGTAGATATCCTCCTGAGAAGAAAGTTTTTTCTTTACCAGCATTGAGCGCTTCATACATCAATTTAAAGCCTTCTTTGCCATAGTAATCATCGGCATTGATGATGAGAAAAGGGTTTTTTACAAACTCTTTTACACAAAGCATAGCGTGCCCTGTACCCCAAGGTTTTTTACGTTCGATGCCTTTTGGGTTAAAATCGTCTTGATATACGTAGGAGATAGGAACATTGTTGAAGCGGTTTTCGAGGTGTTGGCGGGTGAGGTTGTCGATTTCGTGGCGGATGATGAGCACTATATTGTCAAAACCAGCTTGTAGTGCGTCGTAAATACCGTAATCAAACAAAGCGTTGCCATTGTGAATATTTTCTAATTGTTTATCAGAGCCAAAACGGCTTCCTAATCCAGCGGCAAGAATCACTAATGTAGTCATTATAGTGTGTATTTTTTATGATTAATTAAATTACATCGGCAAAAATACAAAAAAAAAACAAAATAGCAAGAAATTAATGAAAATTAGCTTTTAAAAATCTGTATTTTTCTTACTTCATATCTTTTATTTTTTTACCTGAATAAAAATTTAACAATATTTTAACATCTAATTATTTATTTAAAAATCAGTATATTATAATAAAAAGAATGTTTTGTTAGTGTAAAAACAAGGAGACAGTGTTGTGTAAATAAGAAAGAAATATTATTTTTGTACCCTTAATTATATATAAATTACACGCGAGATATTATTACTTATAGCTTAAAAGTAAAAAAAATGAAAAAGTTTCTTACAGCAATTGTATTTTTAATCTTCACAGCAACAGGATTTGCTCAATGTATCAATGTGCAAACCACTTCTATCAAGGGAAATTGTTATAATGATAACCAGATAAAAGTAACAGCACAAGATGCTTCTCCATATCCTGCTATATGTTTACCTTCAAGTGGTAAATTTATTGTAGAAATACAAGGTGAAGGCCAAGGTGGCGATATGTTTCGTATGCAGCGCCCTTCACCTTCGGCTCCTGCTGAACATACTTTCTACAATCTTAAAGCAGGAAAGTATAAAATCATCGTACGCGATGAAAATACTGGTGCTTTTGAAGAACGTGAAGTAGAAGCCGAGTCTAACTACAAGGTAATGAATGTACAAGCTTTGCAGATATTACCTCCTATTTGTGGACAACCTAATACAGGAGGAGTACGCTTTCAGATACCTAATGGAGGGCACGGTCCTTTTGATGTTACGATTCTTGATCCTACAGGTAAAAATGTATTACTACCTACTCAAAGATTTTCAAGACCTTCAGGGTCTAATTATATAGAGGTGCGTGGTACTAATGCAAATCCTATCAAACAAAATACAGTAGTAACGCTCCAAATTAAGGATGTTACAGCTGTAGGTGAAAAATGTGGTGAAACTCGTCGTTATCCTTCTATCCAAATACCAAAAGAACAATTCTCCTTAGAATGTATGGAAATTAGAATGTATGATAGGTATATGGAAATGCACAAAACTGATTGTGGTAAATATAAAGGACAATTTAAAATTGTACGTCAAGATAACAATTGGGTAATTACGGGTATGTCAGATGCAAATGCCATTAAGAACTATTTTAAACAAACAGGTAGGGCAGTGGTTCGCTTTTTAAATTCTTCAAAACCTGATATTGATATTTCTTCTACTTTTGATGGTTATGGTTTTTATGTAAATAACTACGTTTTTAAAAAAGGTGATGAGATAGAGGTTACTATCAAAGGCCCTAAAAATACCATTAAAGAGAGAGTTCGTTTCAATGAACAAATAGACCCATTGACTTGCGCTAACTTTCAAATGCTATCTGCTGAAAACCAATCTTATAGTCGAAATTGTGGATTAGATAAGCGATTGTATTTCAATTATAATATGAGGAATCGTGACTATAGAAATATGCCTAATATAAATGGTGGCACTTACTCATATTTGTTAGGATGGGTTCACCCTATTGAGATGCAGTATTTTAAATTGGAAAAATCTCTTGGTGGTGTAGGAGGCCCTTGGGTAAATGTACCTTTGGTAGCTTCTAACTCGCCTGCTTTAGGACAGGCTCAGTGGACTAATGGATTAATCTATGTGGACAAAGTAGGAGAAGGTCTCTATAGACTTACTTATGAAAACCCTAATAACTGTCATAGTACTTGTACTTCATTAGTAAATGTTTATTATCCTACTACAGCGGCTGCAGATATCAACAAAATATTTGATAAATTAGATATAGGTTATGGAGTGTATGAAGGTACAGGAGCCTTTAGAATAGATTACCCTGTTAATATATACTCTCATCCTTTGAAATTTAAATTAGAACGAGCTGATGGTAAAAAAGTAGTTTCTTATTTTGCAAAAGTGAGTATGGGTGATCACGGTACACGTACTGTAACTTTCCCATTAGAAACTACACAACCTGCAGGAAGCTATCGATACCATTATACTAATTTACCTGAAGGAAATTATAATATTACGATTACCGATGCTTGTAGCAATACTACCCAAAAAACAATTTATATACCAGGTATGCCTGCTTATAAACCTGAATTAAAAGTTGAAAAAGATTGCGAAATAGGGAAACTCAAATACAATATAGGTAATCAAATTTTTCAAGATGGTGTTTATGTTTATTTAGAACGAGAAGAAGAGGATGCTTATGGTAACAAATCTTGGAAAGCGGTGATACAACCTTCTGGTAATGATTATGTAAGAGGACATTCAGGGGAATTTGTAAACTTACTTGCTGGTAAATATAGGATAAAAACCAGTGGTTTTTATTATAATGCTTATCTCCAACCTAAATCGGGATCTATGTATCAAACTGATGCATCCGATCCAGGAGTGCCTAGCAGGAGTTGGCAAAGTTATTTCTATAAGGAAATTTCTATTGCCGATCTTGTTAAGCTCAACCCTGTCGTAAACCCAGTGATTTGCCACCAAGGAAGTGCTACAGGTATGATAGCTGTTGATGTAACAGGTCAAGAAGTGTATTTCCCTCTTACTTTCCGCCTCTATCAAAAAACATCGGCTACGGCTACTACCGCTACGCTTAAAGAAACAGTGAAACTTGAGGCAAGTGATAATAAATACTTTAATATATTTGAAAATCTTACTACAGGTCACTACCTCATAGAGACTGAGCACCGTTGCCAAACAGTACCTAAGGATGTAGATATAGACCTTACCAATGCGTTCAATCCGTTCTTGGTGATCGACCGTCCTGTACCTTTCTGTACCGGAAATCAAGCACGTGTGAAATTAGGTCTTTCAGAACATCTTTTTGATATCAATTGGTTCAAACTTGATGCTAACGGAAATAAAACTACTACTTATCCATTACGTACTGGAGAAAGTTTCTGGGAGGCTATTTATACCACTACTACCTATATGGCTGAGTACAAACTTAAACCAGGAGTAGGATGTTCTAATAGCGCTATCTATACTAAAACAGTTACTGTGGTATTACCACCTATAGATGAACCGCCTCTTGTTAAAAACTGTCCGAATAATATAGAAGTTACTGTAGAAGCAGGGCAGTGTGGCAAGTTGGTACAATGGCGTGAACCCGAGGCATATCCTACTTGTTCAGGAGGAGTAACTACTACACGTAGCCACGCTCCAGGAAGTGTATTCCCTATAGGTGTCCATACAGTTACTTATACCTTTAAGGATAATCTATTAGCTACTATTAGCACTTGTACATTTATCGTGACAGTGAAGTCGAATGCTTTGAAACTAAAAACTTCACAACGCTATGTGGATACATCGGGTAATCCTATTACTCATCTTACTCCTAATCAAGCTTTCTTCTATGAATTAAGCTATGAGAATGTAGGGGCTGAAAATATTAAACGTGCTACTATTACAGTAAATCTACCTCCCAATTCTGCGGTAGTTACTAATGGTGAGCCCGATCTCAATAATGCAGGTGATGGTACAGTAGCTAATCCACAACCTCAGAAATTGTATAATCCTGCTACGAAAACCTATCAGTTTTTAATAGGTAGTACATCAGGTTACCCTCAATCTACCCTCAAGTTAGGCGACCCAAGGCGGAGCATTCGTATCCCAATGAAAGTAGTAGCCGATTGTGATAAACTCTTGCTACCTTGTGCTAACTATCTGAAAACAGCTTTCTCTATCACGTATGAAGGAGGACCTAACGCTTGTCCTACAGCTCAACAATCAGAGGCTGGCTCAAGTTCTATTACAGTAGATACTTCCAATTGTACACGCCAAGAAGTAGTTTGTGGTTCTGGAATAATGACACTCGAAGCTACAGGAACTTTTAATACTTATCAATGGTATAAAAATGGAAATATGCTTCCTGGCGAAACTAATCGCACATATCAAGCTAATGGTCCAGGAGTTTACAAAGTAGTAAAAACTCTTTCTTGCGAAGGAAATCAGATAGGAACTACTGAAACAATACAATACCAAGTTATTACAGCAACTACCGATCCTATCCGTGCTCAAGCACAAAACATAGGAGTAACTTGCCCTGATAATGGTAGATGGACAAGTCATTTCTACCTTTGTCAAGGAAGCTCCAAAAATATTACAGTAAGCTACCAAAATACTGCTTTTGAGTGGCAACAATGGAGTGGCTCTTGTAATGAATCATCTTCTGATTGTAGAAATACTGAAGATCAATGTTGGACAACTTTCCACAACAATCGCACTTTTGTAGCCAATACAGCAGGTAAATACCGATTGAAATTGCTTAATTGTAATGAAAGTTTCTATTTTGAAGTATTTACAGCAGGACTTACAGGTTCACTTACTGATGAAATTCACGAAACTGATTTTTCTCAAGGTTCTGTAAGATTGCTACTTAGTACTAGTGGAGTAACTTATAAAGTAGAAATTTTCAAAGGAGGTACACCTTTCCGTACTGAGGTAATCAATACAAACGATTATCGTATCAATAATTTGCCACAAGGTACTTATGATGTGAAGGTAACCTCACCACAAATACCTGGTTGTCAATACAACGGACAAGTGACTATCAACAAAACGAGCCAAATGAAGGTAACTGCTACTTTCAAAGGATTTACCTCTTGTAACAAGGCTAAGTTTGAACTTAAAGCTGAAGGTGGTAAACCTACTTACCGTTTCTATATCTGGACAATAGATGGTCAGCAACAATATACAGATATATCTACCGCTTTGAATGCTCCTCATATCGCTATTCAATTGGCACATCAGCCAAGTGTAGAGGTTGAAGTAGCAAATATCACTCGTGTAGGTGAATATATATTCTTAGTGGGTGATACTCGTAATGGAGCTTTTGCCTTGTCTAACAAGGTGACTGTAACTCCACCAAATCCACATACATTTACCTTTAGTGCAACACAAGAAATTCAGTGTGAAAGTAATCCTAATACAGGGGTGATTAATCTTACTTTTGCTCCTGGCTCTCAAAACCAAAATCGTAAGATTAATCTATATAAATTAGATAAAACAGGAGCTCGTGTAGGAGCTGCTTTCAAAACTAGTACAGGAGGTTTATTTACAGGTATTCCTGCAGGTACTTACGAAATAGAAATGCTATCACAAGTGGCAGGAACAACTTGTACCTATATCAAGAAACCTGTGGTGATACTTCCTCCTCAAGCACCTTTGCGCGCTTATGCTGGTGTAGTAGCTGATAGATCCTGCGATACAGCACATAACCAATACAAAGTATCAGTGAACAACGTTACAGGTGGTACTCCTCCTTATCGTTATAGCTTTGATGGTGAAAATACTTATGTAACTAATCCTATAGGATTTATTGGAGGTTCTACAACCATCTATGTGAAAGATAACAAAGATTGCCGTATTGAAATACCTATAGTTACACAAGCAACTTCAGTGCCTACCATAGCGTTGAGCCCTATAGCTTATCGTTGTGATAATGGTTATGGTTCAGTAACTATTACAGTTTCATCTACCGTAAGCCAAACTTACCAATATAGCATTGATGGTAGTGCCAAACAAACTCTTGCAGGTAACAACTTTAATCGATTATTATCACCAGGAGTACACACTCTTACAGTATACTATCGTCCAATAGACACTGCTACAACACCTAATGTACTCTTTGCAGAAGATTTTGGCAAAGATGATAACGATTGTTTACCAGCAGCCAATACTTCTTTGGTATGTAACTCTTCAGGAAGCCTTTCAGATGGTAACCAAGTGCTTACTAAACAACTACAAGTAAGTTCAAATCCTAATTGGCTTACCACAGCTCCTGTTGATCCTTCTGGAGGTCGTTACTTAGCAGTAGCAGGAAATGGTAACAATGAAATAGTATATCAAAAACTTCTAAAAGGAGTAGCTCCTAATACTGAATTTACTGTAAGTTTAGATGCACTCAACCTCTTTAGAACAGGAGTAACTGCCGTACCAGCTCGCCTCAATATAGAAATAGCAAAACCCGATGGTACTACTTTGCGTAGCAAGAGTTTAGCAACTATTAACAACAATAGTTGGACAAATTATAAAGTCACCTTTACCGAAGCTGAGATGACAGGTTTTGCTAATGGAGAACTATTAGTGAAAGTAGTGAATACAGCTGCTGCCACTTATGGAGGCTTAGGTAATGATTTTGTAATGGATAACCTTAAAGTATCACAGGCTATTGCTTATTGTGATTTGAAGGTTACTCAACTTATTAATATAGAAAAGAATAAACAAATGCGTGCCGAAAAATTCGGTATCGAGAAAAACGTTAGCTGTATTGGAGCTCAAGATGGTGAGGTACGTATCAAGGTTATTAATCCAACATCTACAAATATTCTTTATTCAGTAGAATGGACATACACAACTACAACCACTTGGACACCTACAACCCTTGATGCTCAAGGAGTATTTACCGTTACAGGATTAGAAGCTACCCAAAGTGGAGTAGTGAGCATAAGAGATGCTGCTAATGCTAATTGTGCAGTAACCGTAAGTTACAAAATAGGCCAGCCTACTCCTATTGTACCTACAGTAGTAGTAATGGATAAAGTAACTTGCTATAACGGTGGAGTAGCTAAGATAAAAGTATCGGCTACAGGAGGTAATGCAGGAGGTTATCAGTACAGAGTAGGATTAGTAAGTGGAACCTTAGGAGCATTGCAACCAGCAGCTCCACGAGTAAACCCTTATGAAATACCGAACCTTGCACCTGGTACTTATAGCTTAGTAGTACAAGATAGCAAAGGTTGTACTACCGAAACTACCTTTGAAATCGCTGATAAAGCTACACTTTCAGTTACTGCTGAACCTACCTCTTATTGCTATGGTGATACACAAGAGAAGAAAGTAAAAATTACAGTAATTAGCGGTAATGGAAACTATAAAGTACAACGTGTAGGAGGTAATAATTATGCCTTCAATACATCAATTTTTGAGTATCCTGATGCACTTGATGTAGGCTCTCATACATTTGTAATAACCGATGGTTTTGGTTGTCAAGCAACAGTAACTACTCAAATTTATGCACCATTATCACTCACTGTATCACCTACTCAAACACAATATGCTGATTGTAAAGGTAGCAGTGTAACCTATACACTCACCGCTTCTGGAGGTATCCCTACAGCACTCAAAGAGTTTAGCTATAGTGTTGATGGTGGAGCTACTTATCACTTTATAGCATCTAATACTACTCAAGTAACCTTTACTTATCCAGTAGCGATAGCTACCACTACCGAGTTCCGTTTCCAAGTAACTTACAAACCTGATGGAAGTGAATGTAAACGACAAGCTTATATAACTTTAGCTTACGATCCACCACGTTTCTTAACCAATACCTTTACCACTACTCAAGCTACTTGTGGTAATAACAACGGTTCGGTAACAATTACGCCAAGTAATTACTATGTAGGTACAGCTTCACATACTCTTAAAGTGGTGAATGGTTTAGGAGTAACGCAGACTCCTACAGCTTTAGCGCCAGGTAACTATATAGCGCACCTCACTGATGACCGTGGTTGTGTGGCTACTCAAGCCTTTACTATTACAGCAGTGCCTCAACTTACGGCTACAGCTACAGTAAGTAAGCAAATGGGATGTACCTCATCCGCTGCTGACTTAGCTGCCATTACAGTAACTCTCAATGGTGGAGGTATGCAACCTTTTGTTATCAATGTTAGAAATACTACTTCTGGTAAAGAGGATACACAAACACTTACAACCTCTAATAATATCTCAAGAGTATTCTCTGGATTAGATTATGGTAACTATAACATCACTATTACTGATGGCAATAGCTGTGTAACACATTTCACAACTGTAATCTTACCTAATTCTAATGTAATGTCTATCACTCCTGTAATACCTACTGCTTGTGCTACTACAGGTGAGGTACGCATTACAGCAACCAGCTCACCTACCTTTACAGCATCTACTAATGCGTACTTTGCTATATATCGACCAGGTATTCAAAACCCACCTCCGGGATCAGTTCTCAATACAGTTACTACACTTAATGCCGATGGAACTAACGATGTATGGCACAAAGGAGTTGCCTCAGGTACGGGAGTGGCAGTAACCATAGGAGGGCTCACACCAGGTGTACAATACACTTTTGTAGCTTATAATATGCTTACTAAGTGTCGTTATACCCAACAGATGACCGTGCCTGTACCTACATACTCACAGATGTCAGTAGCAATAGATGTGAAAAATGTAAGTTGTGCAACTGGCAATGATGGTACCTTTACCTTTACTTTAACAAATCCTCACGGAAGCACTACCCATATAGATTATCAAGTTTATCGTGAAGATAATCATCAACTAATGGTAGGTGCAGGAGGTACAGTGCCATCTCCATTCACCGCACCTCAAGTCGCAAATGGTAACCTGCCAGCAGGTAAATATTATGTGAAATTTACTGAAACTATTGGTGGGGTAGCTAGTTGTGTAACTTCTAAGAGCTTTGAAATCAAACGTTCGCTCACTCAGTTACAAATTACAGCAGTTGCTACCCAAAAAGCTTCTTGTAATACTCAGGGTGAAGCGTGGTTGAATATTACAGGAGGTACAGCTACTTATACTTATGGATATGTAGCTTCAGGAACATCCTACACATCATCTGTAATGACTCGTACGCTTCAAGCCTCAGATTATATCAAATTGCCTGCAGGTAATTGGGATGTATATGTACTTGATGCTTATGGTTGCTTGCAATCTACTACAGTTACTATTGATATTTTTGATACACCTAACATTGTAACTGTAACTACTTTGGCTTGCCAAGCTTACAATAACTCTAATGGTAAGATACCAGTAAGGGTAGACCTTAATAAAATAGGTCAAGGTAACCACTACTATAGTTTAGATGGTGCTGCTGATAGACCTATAGTGTGGACAATAGCTAATCAAGCATTCGAATTAGAAGTAAGTCCATTGGCGGCACACACTGTAGTTGTGAAAGATGTAAATGGCTGTGTGACTACAGCTACTTTCAGTACTACGGCACTTATTACAGCTACAGCTACTGTTAGTAGAAATAAAACTTGTGCAACCCCTACAGCCGATATCACAGTAACTGTGACTGGAGGTACAGGTACTTACAGCTATACCTTAGAACGCTTAGATAATGGCGTAGTAGCAGGTGCTGTACTTGCACAAAATGTAGCCTTCCCAACACCTACAGGTGGAGTGATTACTATCGCAACGCCTACAACCGAGGCAGCTACTTACCGCATCACTATTTACGATGCCGAAACAGAAAATTGTCCTATAGTGAAAGAAGTAGTAGTACGTGACCCCGACCCTATAAATACAGATAACACAGTGGTGCAACCTTACCACGAAAAATGTAATTTAGGACTTACTGCTACGGGTACAGGTAGCATTGATATAGCAATGCCTACCGATAGCGATAGTTATACCTTTAGGATTACAAACGCTATTGATATCACTACAGGAAATAATGTAACAGTAACTACAACTCCTGCTATCGCAGGTACTCATACAGCTACTTTCACTCAGTTACACGGTACAACACAAGGAGTGAAATATCAAATAGCTATTACTAATAGTACAGGTTGTGTGGCCTATGTTGATGCTACTATCACCTCTCCAGAACCATTAGAGTTACAAACGGGAGTGATTAGTGCCACACAATATGTTTGTGAGGGCAATAAAGGCTTATCAACTCCAAGAGTAAGTGTTGATACGAGCAAGATACGTGGAGGAATACCACCTTATACCATTGAGTTCTTTGATAATGGAGGAAATAGTTTAGGAAATGGTACAGAGTACACACTTTCGAACTTGAATGGAGGTACTTTCTACGCTATGATAAAAGACGCTTCAGGTACTTGTGCTACGAGCACCACAAGCGTAACAGTAGAACCAGCCTTCGAGTTGCAAACACTCAGTATCACCACTACAACATCAGCTACTTGCGCTGTAGACGAGGTGATCAACATCAGTGTAACCGCTACGCCTACTTATATAGCAGGTACACCATTGCGCTATGAGATAAAAGGAAATGACAATGCCTTTACCACTA
>NZ_JAESPJ010000010.1:0-149094 GCF_016806945.1 Capnocytophaga genosp. AHN8471 | reverse complement strand
TTCAGATGGTAAAGATTTATTATTTTATTTCAGCGTGTTTATTGTTATTTTCTTGTAACAATTGCAATACCCAAGTATCATCTTCTGATGATATTAGAGATACTATTTCCTCTATCAAAAGAGATACCATAGTAGAAAAAGATACAATTGCACCAATTCAAGTGCCTAAAGAAGAAACTGATGAAGCTACATTAATATCTAATGCACAAGAACATTGTGATTTTGACAGTTTTATTAAGGAAGAGATTGGCTATTTAAATGGCGGTTTTGGTAGCAAAGGAAGACTTGATTTAAGGAACATTAATATAAGTTCAATGCTCTCTAAACCATCTTTTCCTTATGGGGTTATTCCTTATATTGGGTTTATTGATATAAAGATTAAAAGAAGATTAGAGATTAATTTTCTAAAAATAGAAAAATCAACAACAAATGATAGTCTTTATATAGCAAAAGGGAAAACAAAAGTTGGTAAAAATGTAAGATTGTTTGAAGGAGATATAAAAATCAAACATATATATTTTTTTGCAGAGCATTCTACAGGATTAGATGATGATATGGTGGGGAAAATAAAATCACAAGGAATTATTATTGCTGATTATTACTTTAGAGAAGATAAGAAATTATCAGCTACTGGTGTTTTTGAAGGAAAGGTTTTATTAAGATGGTATATTAACAATAAAGGAGTGTTTTTATATGATGATATTGATGAATATTCAGATGACTATAGAAATAACCAATTTGTAGGGACTTGGACAAGTTATAAGACAGGAGTTAAAAAAGTAGCTAATTGGGGTGTTTGTCGTATCCCTTGCTCAGGAGACTTAGATTGGGGTGCAGCTGAATTTTCTCCTGCTCCTGAATATAGAAAATATGGTTGGGAAGACTATAAACCTTAAATAAAAAACCCTTTACCTTTGCAAAACAAACAAACAAGATAGAACAATGAACAACCTACTCACCCATTATCCTGTAAATTGGATAGACGGAATGAAGCTAAGCAGCAGGACACACTCTTATTATACTAGGCACGAGCTACAAGCTTGCGCCAGCAGAGGGTGTGAGCCACACGGGCGATTATGGGACTTGTAGGACGGGTGCGACAAGTGGGACAAATGGGGCGAATAGGACGGGGAGAGAATTTTGAATTGTGAATTGGACACAAGCTACAAGCTTGCGCCAGCGGGGGGATTTTTGGGCTATTTTTTCTCTGATAAAGTAGCCGACCATATAGATGAAAATTAGTTGACTATGAAAATATTTACTTTTTTAAGAACTTTATTTAAATCCCCTTACCAGTATGAATTACGTTTTTTTTTACCTGAAAAGATAAGAACACAACTAAATATAGTATCTATTAAAAATTTAACTACTTTTTTCCAAGAAAAAGAAATTCCTTTCGATTGGGTTGGTTTTAATGAAGTTACTCCATATCTTTATGATACCTGTGTGAAATTCAAAGAAGAAAGTTGTTTAAATACTTTTAAAATTAGATTTGAAAAATTTAAGGATAAAGAGCCTCTTGCCCCTTGGGAAGTATTTCCTGACACTACTGAATATGGATATGGACCTTTTTGGCAGTTAGGTGGGTATCCTGAAAGTTATATAGAACTATGGTATAAATTTTATAGCTCTATTAGTGAAGAAGAAAAGAAATCATATCTATTAAGACATTACTGTCCAGAGAAATGGAATTGGTATTTTGATTTTGAAAATAGAAAAAAATCTTAGATTGCTGAGCGTTGGCTCTCAGGCAATGTTGTTGAAAAGGAAAACGCCCTTGTTGCCTTTCTTGAAAACCACCCCAACCACCCTGAGCAGGCGGAAACGCTTGCCTCTCTGCAAGCCCTGCGTGAGGTAACCCCACAGCCTATCGCCTTTGAAGAACTCGACTTTAACCTCGGCGAGCGTTGGTTTTCCAAAGAGATTTACAGCCGTTTTGCCTCGCATCTCTTTCAGACTGATGTTACTATCCACTACAACAAAGCCAGCTTTGGATTTGATAAGAGTGGAAAGAAATCAACTGGAGAGATTACCAGAACCTATTTTATTGATGAAAAAGGCAATGAAATCAAAAAAATAAGCGTAGGTGATACCATACGCGTATGTATTGACTCCAAAGGTGAAATAGCTGATTTTCTGCAATATACTATTTATGAAAAAGACAAGTATATTATTGATGATATTATTTTTTAAAATATTCAGATGGTAAAGATTTATTATTTTATTTCAGCGTGCTTATTGTTATTTTCTTGTAACAATAACAACACCCAAGTGTCATCTTTCGATGATAGTACAGCTACTATTTCCTCTATCAAAAGAGATACAATAGTAAATAAGGATACAATTGCACCAATTCAAGCTCCTAAAGAAGAAACTGATGAAGCTACATTAATATCTAATGCACAAGAACATTGTGATTTTGACAGTTTTATTAAAAATGAATTTCCCGCAAAAGAAAAAAATTTTATGGAGGGGAAACTAAATTTAAAAAACATCAATATAGGTTTTATTTTCTTTAAACCTATTCGTTATTTAGGTTTTATAGATTCAAAGATTAAAAGAAGAATGGATGTTAAATTTTTAAAAATATCTAAATCAGAAATAAATGATAGTATTTACTTAGCAAAAGGGAAAACTATAGTAGGAAAGAATACAAGACTTTTTGAAGGAAAAATTCAAATAAGACAAATTTATTTTTTTAAGTATATTTCTACTGGGGAAGAAGGAGAGATGGATGGAATAGTAAAATCACAAGGAATTATCATTGCAGATTATCATTTTAGAGAAGATGAGAAATTATCAGCTACTGGTGTTTTTGAAGGAAAGGTTTTATTAAGATGGTATGTTAATAATAAAGGTGTTTTTTCCTATGATACAATTAATAATTTCTCCGATGATTACAATAACAATCAATTTATAGGTACTTGGACAAGTTATAAAACAGGTGTTAAAAAAGTAGCTAATTGGGGGGCTCATCGCATCCCTTGCTCAGGAGATTTAGATATAGGTGCTGCGGAATTTATGCCTAATGAAAAATATTATAAATATGGCTGGGAAGACTATAAACCTTAAATAAAAACCCTTACCTTTGCAAACAATAAATAAAACAAGATATGAAATTATTACTTATTAGTTTATTTTTAATAGGGACAGTGAGTTCTTGTGAATGTGTTAATAGTAACACTAAAATAGATTTTCCTACAGATGACATTTCAAGTTTAAAATTTGATGATAAAACCTCAATAAATAATAAAAAAATCTTAAACAAACTCTTTTATCGTTTATTAGAAGAAAATAATAATATATTAATAGATACTCTTTACTCTATTGAAATTAAAGATAGTATTTTAATAGATAGATTGTCTATGGATTGGTATTTATTAAAAATCAAAAAGATTGATACTATTTCAGGAACTGTCAATATATACATAGGAGAAGAGTCTCAATATGAAGATGACCCTAAATTATATGAATGGGGTGAAATAATGAATAATAGATATATTTATTATATAAAGAAAAAGGGGAAATATTTATCTATATCTAATAATCTAACACAAGGTTATGAAGATTTATGTATAGATAAAGATAGTGTGAAAAAATCTAAACTAGAATATTATATTTATGAAGAGTGATATAGAATAAAAACTAATTAATATCTATAATAAATTAAAAACAAGATAGAACAATGAACAATCTACTCACCTATATTTTTATTATATTTATTATTTTCAATAGTTGTACCCCAAATATAATTAATCAAGGAAAAATGGAATGGATTAGTAAATATGACTTATACGAAAACATTTATGGAAAAGGGATTGAATCTAAAAGAGGATTAAATGTTACAAAATTTTTAATTTCGAATGAATCTATCATTTTTATTGCAGCAGAAAAAGATAGCTACTTCTTTGACACTAAAGAAGATAATGCCATTTTATTCATCTCTAAAGATTTAGGAAATGAATACAAAGAAATCATATTTCCTGAAAAATCTATTGTTTCTATCCATTCATATGGCAAAAAGTCTTTAATAGAAACTAATATAGGAGGTTATGGAAACAATGCTAAAAATTGTATTTACTTATTAGATAATACCTCATTAAAATATAAAAAAATTAGAGAATTTTCTCCTAATAGTATTTCTCAGATAAAATTTAATGGAAATTTTATTTCATATAATGAAAATGGAGATGTTATATTAATAGATATTTTAAATAATGTAAATTATAAAATTCCCAATATAGTTACTAAAGGTAATTACATATTAGAAGATAAAGACGCAAATATAATTTTTTTAGATAAGAATAAAATAATTAGATATAATGTTATAGGAGAAAAATTTACAACAATACGAAATTTGACAAAAACATACTCTACCATAACTGATGTTTTTGGAGAGATTAATTTAGGGGAAATTGATTTAGTGACAGGAACTGTGTATATTTACGACCTAACTGAGAGGGAATTATTTAAATTTTCTCCTAAAGATGAAAAATATAAATATCGTTATAAAAATTTTGTATGCGACTATAAAAGAAAAGAGTATTATCCTACGATTCGCTTTTCATATGATTATGGAAAAACTTGGAAAGAATACAATACGAGCGATTTTACAATAGAATCAAGTATATATGGTTTTTATAAGGATAAATACATAATTTTTGAAGCTGCCTTTATGGAAAAAGGGGCGTATATTATGATTGGAGAAATAATGAAATAAAACTATTGAGGCGTCAAAAATAATTTCATATATTTGCACTCTGAAAATTAATGTGTTATGGAATTATTTAAGGGACAAAGCCTCTTAGAGTTTACTGAACGCTTTAAAACAGACTTAGTAATAATGGGAAGAATTTTCCTACATTACACAAAGTAATACATCAAGTAAAGTCTTGGATACGAGGTATATATTCTTGGGTTTCAGAGTTTAATATAGACCGCTATTTAGCTGAGTATAGTTTTAGAATCAATCGCGCTCACAGAGCAAAGAGACTATCTTTAACAATCTAATAAAAAGATTGATTGAAAGAAAACCTATTTTCCAATCTCAGTTGGTATGCTCTTAATTTGACTCCTCAAAAATAGTATTTCTAAAATAGGAGTTTTTATGTATATTGATCATATCAAAGTTGATATTATAGAATACCCTTACTCTTTTTTCAATATTGAAACTATTGATGGAATCCATTTAGCTTCTAAAGAAGATATTTGTGCAATGAAAATGAATGCTATCGTGGGGAGAGGGTCTAAAAAAGACTTTTATGATTTACATCAACTATTAAAAGAATATAATCTTGATGAAATACTTGAATTATATAAAAGGAAGTATAACATCAATAATATGCAAATGATAATGCGTTCTCTTATTTATTTTGAAGATGCCGATAATGAAGAATTTGAAAACAATAATGTCATTAGTCTTCAGAAAGAAACTTGGAATATTATCAAAAAAAATATAAGAACCGTCTATAACAAATTACTAAAAAAAGCACTCCACTAATATAATTACAATGGCAATACAAAAACCAAGTATACCAAAAGGTACTCGCGACTTTTCACCTACCGAAGTAGCTAAACGCAACTTCATTATCAACACTATAAAAAATGCTTTCAACACCTTTGGTTTTCAACCTATAGAAACCCCAAGTTTTGAAAACTACAATACCCTAATGGGCAAATATGGCGAAGAAGGTGACCGTCTTATCTTCAAGATACTCAATTCAGGCGATTTTACACAAGGAGTAAACCAAGAAGATTGGGAGGCTAAAAATCCTCAAAAACTCACTCCTCAACTCTCCGAAAAAGCCCTTCGCTATGATCTTACAGTTCCTTTTGCTCGCTATGTAGTACAACACCAAAGCGAACTAACTTTCCCTTTCAAACGCTATCAAATACAACCTGTATGGCGTGCTGACCGTCCACAAAAAGGACGTTTTAGAGAGTTCTACCAATGTGATGCCGATGTAGTAGGCAGCACCAGTTTGTGGCAGGAAGTGGAGTTCGTACAACTCTACGACACTGTATTCACAGCCCTCAATCTCAAAGGGGTAACTATCAAAATGAACAACCGAAAAATCCTTAGTGGCTTTGCCGAAATGATAGGTGAAAGCGATAAACTCACCGATTTTACGGTTGCTCTCGACAAACTTGATAAAATAGGCGAAGAGGGTGTGATCAAAGAAATGAAAGAAAGAGGTATTAGTGAGGAAGCTATTGCAAAATTGCAACCTATCTTCGCTCTCAAAGGAACAGTTACCAAAAAACTATCTGTCCTAAAAGAGATTCTCAAAAGCTCGGAAACAGGTATGAAAGGTGTAGAAGAATTAGAGTTTATAGCCCAACAAATCAATCAGCTTGGTTTGCAAACAGCTATCTTAGACCTCGATGTTACTCTCGCTCGCGGACTCAATTACTACACGGGAGCTATCTTTGAGATTGGAGCTCCTGCAGGCGTACAAATGGGTTCTATAGGTGGCGGTGGACGCTACGACGACCTCACTAGTATTTTTGGACTCAAAGGTATCAGTGGGATAGGTATTTCTTTCGGGTTAGACCGCATCGGGTTGGTGATGGAAGAACTGAATCTTTTCCCTGAATCGCTCAACAGTACTGTAGAGGTGCTTTGTATCAACTTTGGCGATGCTGAAGCGCTACAGAGTATGAAACTGCTTAAAGCATTGCGTCAACTTGGCAAAACTGCAGAGCTCTACCCCGATGCCGCCAAGATAAAGAAACAAATGGAGTATGCTAACAAGCGTAATATTCCTTATGTGGTGATTATAGGCGAAAGTGAACTCGCTAAAGGTACTTTTGTACTGAAAAATATGTTAGAGGGCACTCAAAAAGAATGTAGCCTCAATGAAGTAAGTAATGCTTTATTTCAGTAGTAACACGACAAACAATTAGAAAATTTTATAGACTTTGTCAAAGTCCCAAAACTTTGACAAAGTTTTTTTTGTGTAAGTCGCACAGACTAATTTTATTTATTTTTCATTGTATTGATGGCACATTTTAAAGCTAATACGCTTCCCAAATGTACCCCTTCGTGCGAAATATTGAAGTAAATCGCTTCTTCAATGGTATTGAGTTCATACTCTATACCTGTTACATAATGGTTATAATGCTTAAAAATTCCTTTGTGATAATCCGTTTCGAGTAAATCTACAGTGCGGATGAGGAGTTGCTGTAGTTCCTCTATCTCGGCAGCAGTAGGAATATGCCCATCGGGGATGGTGCCTTTGCGATAACGCTCTACAAATTCAGGGGTGAGATAAGTAGGCAGGTCGCTATTGGCATAACAATAATTTTGCTGGGTAACTACGCAGTGAGCGAGATTCCACAAGATATTATTTTTAAAGCCCGCAGGAATGATTGCCAATTCTTCGGGGGTAAAGCTATTGAGCAATTTGAGTTGTCGCTCACGCAATTTTCGGTATAAGGTAAATACTTCTTTCATATATTTAAAAATCAAAATCAAAGTCGTTAAGTTCGTCTAATTTGGTATTTTCTTCTTCCGTAAGCACTTCTTGCAAAAGTTCGGCTGTTGCTTCTTTTCCAGTACCCCAAAGGTCTCCTAATAATTCAGCTATACTATTCTTTTGGTTAGGCTCAAAATCGGCGAAAGCACGTCGCAAGAACACTACTGAGCGCATAAACTGTTCTTCGTCTAATTGGCGTACATAATTATCTAATTCTTGCCATATAATCGTACGCGATAACAATGCGTATCTATTTCTTCCAGAAAAACCTTCAAACCACGAAGCACCTAAATCGGCGGGAACACCTGCTGAAAGGCGGCGTGATACCTCACGTGCGCATTCTTCTTCAGTTGCTAAATTGTGTTCTAACAATATTGCAAAGGCTACCCCTGATAATTTGGTATTTACATCGTCGCGCCACGCAAGGTGAGTAAGTTCTTTTTGCCACGTTTCGGTATCTACAAGCTCGTATTGTTGTTCGGAGATGAACTCCATTGTATTTATCGCTTCTACGATTGGTTTAGAGGCTTTATCATCACAAGATGAAGCATCTATCAATAATAGAGAAGCGCGCAAAAAGAGTTGTTGCAAGATAGGTTTCAGCGGTTCGAGGTTAAACTGACGCAAATCGCCATACTGAATGAGCATTGAGAGTTCGTGAGCAGCAAAAGCAGTTTCGGCAAAATTATTACTATCTACCAAAAGGCTTTGCAAAGTGCTGAGTGCATTGCTAAAAATATGCGTAAGCTGACATTCGCAAGCCTGCCTGATGATTTTGGCTACTACCGAAAGATCGGTTGCTTCGCTCAGTTGTTCTTTGAGTATAAAGGCAGCGGCAATTTCAAGCGTTTCACCTTTGAGGTTAGCTTCTACAATTTCTATTTCTACTTCAGGACTCCATTGCAAGACCCATTTTTCAGCCCACGAGGCTTTGTCTTGCTGTACGCGTTGCTGAGTGGCAAAGTGAATGCCTAAAACTTCTAAACGGTGGAGGAAAGTAGAGCGGTTTAGGTCGATGAAAGCAGCTTCTTTGGTTTTTACTTTGAGGTTTTCGCGGAGGTCAAGAGAGAGGTCTTGTGCTACTGCCGATTTGTAGTTGGTGAGTTTCAAGCGTTTCAGCTCCTGATTCATATCCTCCTGCACGGGCGTTTGGCTCACCCCTTCAGGCAATGCCCCGATAGCTGTACCTATATCTACTTTGTTGATAGCTTCGGCTACCGAGGAGAGTCCTCCGCCACCAAAGCAAGTTACAACTGCATCGTGGAGGTCTTCGAGTACGGGATAAGTACCGCCTTTCATCGCGGAGAGCACATTGGCGAGTCGCACGGCTTCAATTACGCTGGCAGAAGAGGCATTTTGTCCTTGATTGCGGAGTATTTTGGCTACCTTGGTAAGATAGGTTGCCGCGAGTTTATCCATTGTATTGGTTTGCATCGCGCGCCACATCAGTTCAAAGTAGTAAGGCGCCATATTGCCTGCTCCGTAACCCGTACGGCTGCTGAGGCGCAAATATGAATAAGGCATTAGGGTAAGCTGAGCTGTAGCTTTGGGGAGCTTTTTGAGCTCGTCGTCGGTCATTGCAGGTAGGCTATTTTGGATACCTAACAAATGGTAAGCACCTACAATCACTACTATTTCCTCGGGTTTGAACTCGGTGCAAGCCTTTTCGATTTCGCGTTTCATATACGCCTCGCGAATAAGGTTATACGAAAAGTCAAACGGTGCTTCTTCGCATTCTTTATCTACTACCATTTGGCGCATTTCGCCCGACTGCAATGCCAAAGCGGGGGCGAAAGTATCGGTATTGAGATTGTGTTCGTAATGGCGTTCCCAATAGTTTTCGTAATCGGTTTCGTCAACCTGTTCGGCGAGTTGTTTGTAGAGTGTATTGTGATACTTATAGAACTCACGTGCTTTTTCGCCTTCCTCGTCGGAGGGTTGTTCTTGGCGGAGTTTGAGCATATTTTCGGTAGGCAAGTCGATAAACCTAAGGGTGACTTTCTTTTTTACGCCCCAGCATATCGCTTGGTACTCAGAAGAATAAGTAGCAAAAGGATAAAGCACCGTTTCTATGGGTAGTTCGTTGGTATACCCCAACATTGCGATAGGCGGTTTCACCCCCTTCTGAGCGATTTGAGGCATCAGAGGGGTAGCATCAGCAGGACCTTCGATAAGGATACATTTAGGCTTGTTTTTTTCTAAGAAATCCAAGAGGTGATAGGTAGCTGATGGCGACAAGTGTCGTACACCGAAGAAGTGAAGATTATTCATAATAAGTGAAGGTACGTTCTATAATTTGTCGGGGTTCGCCATTGATGAAGGTCGTTTTGGCAATCCAATTACCTTGAGTATCGTATTTATACTCATAAGTTGCTACATTTTTCTGTTTTTTAGGCAGTTTGGTTTCTGCTTGTAGTTTCACACAATCACCTTTGGCGTTGTATTTTTTTGTAGTGGTACTCACTAAGTTATTATCTTTATCATACACACGATTGCTCAAGAGTTGGTGTTGTTTGTTAAACTTATTCTTTACTATTTGCAACAAGTTACCTTGCGCATCGCTATAGCGCATTTCCAGAGGATCACCTTGTTTGTTATAAGTATAAGTTACCACAGATTCTAACTGATTAGCGCGATAAGTTTCTTCTTTGAGTATTTGTCCTTCAGCATTTACCTGATAGGTGTAATGCGATTTGAGGAAGCCCCCAGGAGAGTAGGTAGCATCTTTGATGAGGTAGCCTTGAGAGTTGTAGACATAAAGGGTTTTATCGGAGTTGTAGCGAGTTTCAAACAATTGACCTTGAGGATTATAGTAGTAGTCCATACGGCTATAAAGGTCACCGTTCTTGAAGAAGAAACGAGTTTGGGAGAGGAAACCTTTAGGGTTAAAATCTTTTTGAAGGTTTTCGAGATTAGCGATTTTGTTTACCGTATCCAAATCGGCATCGACAGCAGATTTGGCAAAAGATTTCCCTTGAGCAGTTACTAAATAAGGAATACTTCGCATCGTTTTCACCTTAGCTTTGAGCCCTGAGAGTTCCCAATCGGTGGGGTTTTGCTGTTGAGCAAAGAGAGTAGCTGTAGCTACCAATAGCATAGAAGTTATTAGATATTTCATCAGTTTTTTAGTTTTTAGTTGTGCAAAGGTACAAATTAATTTATTATTATGCAAATAAGGATTTAGGAGATATAATTTAGGTAATAGAATTTAGAAGATAGTGTTTTGGCACGGTTATTGTAACTATTTTATTCGTAAAACAAACTTATTTATTTTAATTTTTATACTATGAAAAAGTTTTTAACATTTGTATTTTTAGCATTTTTTGGTGTAATGGCTTATGCCCAAGACGCTGAGATTTCTTTCAAATCTGAAGAAATTGACTACGGTAACATCAAACAAGGTGCCGACGGCGTGCGTGTGTTCGAATTTACTAACACTGGTAAAGCACCGCTCGTAATTACTAACGTAGCTTCTTCTTGCGGTTGCACTGTTCCTTCTTGGACAAATCAACCTGTAGCACCTGGAGCTAAAGGGAAAATTGAAGTAAAATACGACACTAATCGTGTTGGCCCAATCAGCAAAACGATTACTGTAACTTCTAACGCTAAAAAAGAGCCTGTAAAAGGTTTGCGTATCAGAGGAAATGTTCAATAATCCATAACTATTTATATTTTAATTACTCCCTAAGTCGCCTGCCACTCCTCATTAGTAGGCGACTTTTTTTTGTGTTAAACTTTTGTAAAAAAGACAATTGTAAATATTTTTTATTTACTTTTGCACTGTAAAACTAAATAATATTATCAAATATGAAATTACGTACAATCACTTTATTTGCTGGGCTTTTAGTAGCTCAGGTATCTTTAGCCCAAGTAGACGAAATGGGCACTATGACTGATACTACTATTCCAGTAGTAACCAATGTTGAGCAAACAACTTCTGAAGCAGACCTTAAAACTCAAAAAGAACAGCTTAAAGCACAACAAAAATTACAAAAAGAACAAGAAAAAGCGCTAAAAGCTGAAGAAAAAGCTGCTAAAGAAAAAGAAAAAGCTGAAAAAGAAGCTAAAAAAGCTCAAGAAAAAGCAAAAAGAGAACAAGAAAAAGCTGAAAAAGCTAAAGCTAAGGCAGAAAAGGAAGCTCAAAAGAAAAAAGAAAATTTGAACAAAGCTAACAGTGAAGTTGCTAAAGTAGAAACTAAAATAGCAAAAGCTAAAACTGATTTAGCGAAAGAGCAATCTAAATTTGATATGAAGAAAGCTAAAGGTACTCTTTCTCCTCAAGACGAAGCTAAGCTAAAAGGTAAATTGCTTGACAAACAGCAAAAAATCAACAGTCTTGGTCTTGATCTTATCAAAGCTAAAGAAAAAGTAAACAAATACTCTATGTAAGATATTTTTTACTAAAAAAAGAGGGTTATCGCAGCGATAACCCTCTTTTTTATTATAATCATTTCTTAAAATTCGGCGCTTTGTGGAGTACGTGGGTAAGGAATCACATCGCGAATGTTAGTCATTCCTGTAGCAAAGAGTACCAAACGTTCAAAACCAAGACCAAAACCACTGTGTACAGCTGTACCAAATTTGCGAAGGTCGAGATACCACCAGAGCGTTTGCTCATCCATATTGAGGTCGGCGATTTTTTGTTTGAGCACATCGTAACGCTCTTCACGTTGCGAACCTCCAACTATTTCACCAATACCAGGGAAGAGGATATCCATAGCGCGTACTGTTTTACCATCTTCATTCAAGCGCATATAGAACGCTTTGATATTCGCTGGATAATCGTAGAGAATTACTGGGCACTCGAAGTGTTTTTCTACTAAGTAACGCTCGTGTTCGCTTTGCAAATCTACTCCCCATTCGTTTACAGGATATTGGAATTTCTTCTTTTTGTTGTGATTGCTATTTTTGAGAATATCAATTGCTTCAGTATAGCTCACACGTTTAAACTCATTGTGAATTACAAATTCGAGTTTTTCAATAAGCGACATAGAACTGCGCTCGTTTTGTGGTTTGGTTTTTTCTTCTTCTAAGAAACGTTTATCGAGAAACTCAAGGTCGTCACGACGCACTTCTAAAGTATATTTGAGCACGTATTTGATGAAATCTTCAGCTAAATTCATATTGTCAATAAGATCGTAGAACGCCATTTCGGGTTCTATCATCCAGAATTCAGCTAAGTGACGTGAAGTATTAGAATTTTCGGCACGGAAAGTAGGACCAAAAGTATAAATCTTGCCGAGCGCCATTGCAAAGGTTTCTCCCTCTAACTGACCAGACACTGTGAGGTTTGTTTCACGACCAAAGAAATCTTTTTTATAATCTACTTCACCATTTTCGGTAAGTGGTGGATTTTTAGCATCCAAAGTAGTTACGCGGAACATCTCACCAGCACCTTCGGCATCACTACCGGTGATAATAGGTGTATTCACATAGAAAAAGCCGTTGTCCTGAAAGTATTTATGTATAGCAAAAGCCAAAGTAGAACGCACGCGCATCACAGCACTAAAAGTATTAGAGCGCACACGCAAGTGAGCATTTTCGCGCAAGAATTCCAATGAGTGTTTTTTAGGCTGGATAGGATATTCTTCCGGGTTGCTATCACCTAAAATCACTACCTCGGTAGCTTGTAACTCTACCGACTGACCTTTACCTTGACTTTCTACTAATTTCCCTTTTACTTCAATAGCTGCCCCTGTGGTAATGCGTTTGAGTATATCGGGGTTTGTATTTTCAAAATCTACTACTACTTGGAGGTTATCGATAGTAGAGCCATCGTTGAGGGCTATAAATCGGTTGCTGCGAAAGGTGCGCACCCAACCTTTGAGGGTAATTTCCTCGTGTATGCTTTTTCCGTTTTGTAATAATTGTTTGATATATAACATAATAATTAATTTGTCGATTTGTCAATTTTCAAATTTGGATTTTACTTTTTCAGCGAGTTGTTCACCCGTATGTTCATTTATTTGAGTGAGGATTTCTTCTATTACAGCCGCTTTTTTACCATCTTCACTCCACAATCCGCCTTTAAAATGTACTTTCTCCTGTCCGTCGTACTGAACAAAAGCTCCGATAGGTGCTGTACAACCGCCTTCTAAAGCGCGGAGGAAAGCGCGTTCCACCTGCGTTGCTGTATATGTATTACCATCGTGAATGCGTAAGAGTATATTTTGTAACGGCACGTTGTCTTCGCGTGCAACCACCATTATAGCCCCTTGTGCGGGAGCGGGAAGCATCCAATCGAGTCGCAAGTGATTTTCAGGTAGTTTATTAATGCGTTTCAAGCCTGCTGCTGCAAAGATAGCCCCATTCCAAGGGTTATCGGCAAGTTTTTGCAAGCGAGTATTCACATTGCCGCGCAAGTTTTCTATATTGTGATGTGGATAGCGGTGCAACCATTGTGCTTTGCGTCGCAAACTGCTGGTAGCGATGGTTGCTATTTCGGCATCTAAAAACGAAAGATCACCTTTGTAGACCAACACATCGTGAGGATTCCCGCGCTTGAGTACTGCTCCTACTACAATCCCGCTGGGTAAAGCGGTAGGCACATCCTTCATACTATGTACTGCTATATCTATCTCACCGTTGAGCAGGGCAATATCCAAGGCTTTAGTGAAGATACCTGTAACTCCCATTTCGTAGAGTGGTTTGCTGAGTTCTATATCGCCGTGAGACTTAGTACTAACTATTTCAGTTGAGTATCCTAAAACTTCTAATTGGTGTTGTACGGTTTTAGCTTGCCAAAGAGCCAACTCACTATCACGCGTACCTATACGAATTGTTTTCATTACATATTTCTTTATCGGGGGCAAAGGTAGCAATAATTTGTCAATTAGCCAATTTGATAATTAGCAAATTACATAAGAGATTTTTTCGAGATAGAGAGATTTCACCTTTTCGTCGACAAAATTAACCTTTTCGTCGATAAAGTTTGTTTTCCCCTATCTTTACAAGCTATCTTTGCATCAGCTAAATGATAAAAAATGGTTATTAAATTGTAAAGAAGAGGGGGATAATTTTCATCGTACTATCCTAATATCTTTTTCACCTTCTTCTTTCATCTAAAAAAACTAAAGACTATGAAAAGAATTTTATACATATCTCTCTTATTTCTCCCTTTATGGACAACAGCGCAATCCAAACAATGGTCGCTAAATGATTGTATCAACTATGCGGTACAGCACAACATCTCTGTAAAGAAAACAGAACTCAACCAGCAAACGGCTGAAATCAACCTCAGTCAGACAAAGGATAACCGCTTGCCTACGGTAAGCGGGTCGGCATCAGCAAACCTCAACAACGGGTCGGCTATCAACCAGATTTCTAACGAACGGGTATCGCGCCGTACGTTCTCCAACAACTTTGGGGTATCAGCCTCTGTGCCTCTATATCAAGGGAATAAACTGAATCTACAAATAGACCGCAGCAAGCTGTTGCTCGAACAGAACGAACTCTATGTGCAAGAAGCGAAGAACAACATCACCCTGAGTGTGCTGGAAGCCTACTTGCAAGCGCTTTACAGCTATGAAGGGATTGCAGTAGCCAAAAACACAGCGCTCTCCTCGGCTGAAGAACTCAAGCAAGCACAAACCAAGTTTGCCAATGGCTCGATAGCTAAACTGAGTTTGGCAGAAATAGAAACGCGTCACGCCAACAATGAATATGCTATCATTCAGGCAGAGAATCAATATGCTAACCGTGTGTTAACGCTCAAACAACTGTTGGAGCTTCCTCCTAATAGCGACTTTGCTATTGCTCTCGACCTTCCTAACGATGAGGATACAGCGATTATCCCTAATAAAGACGAGGTATTTGCTCAAGCCAAAGAAACGCTTCCTAACTTAAAAATCTATCAATCACAGCAAAAGATAGCTGAAAAGGATATCAAAATAGCTAAAGCGGGTTATGCCCCTACCCTATCGCTACAAGCAGGCGTAAACACTGGTTATTCAAACCTCAACGATTTGAGTTATCGCACGCAATTAGATAGTAATTTCGGTCAGACGATAGGAGCTACACTTAATATTCCTATCTTTTCACAAAACAAAAACAAGAACAATGTGAAACTCGCCAAGATTACCCAGCAACAAGCTATTTTGGAAGAACAACAAGCTGAAAAAGAATTATATGCCAAGATAGAAACTGCTTGGCAGAATGCCACCACTCACCAAGCGCAACAAGCAGCCTCGCGTACGGCTCGCGATAATGCTAAATTAGCTTACGATTTGGCAGTGAAAAAACACGATTTCGGCGGACTCACTAATACTGAACTTTTGGTAAGCCAAAACGCCTACCTCACTGCCGAACAAACGTATTTGCAAAACAAATATATGTCGGCATTATATGTACAGTTGCTGAAGTTTTATATGGGAGTCCTCCCCCTAACCCCCTCCCAAGGAGAGGGAATGTAGCGATGCTCATATTTCTGAAAAAATAATCTAAAGAACTTTGTCTAACAACTAATGACTAACAACTAAATACAATGAAAAAACACATCAAAAAAATCATTATCATTGCCCTATTAGCAGTAGTGGCTTATGGCGTGTATCACTTCTTTATGAAGGAAAAACCTACCCTTATTCTCCTCCAAACCGATGAAGTTACTCAAGGTGATGTTACTACCGAAGTAACCGCTACGGGGAGTGTACAACCGGTAGACGAGGTAGAAGTAGGTACCCAAGTATCGGGATTGGTGAGCAAAATTTATGTGGATTACAATAGCCAAGTGAAGAAAGGTCAGCTACTGGCGGAACTCGACAAAACCAATCTACAAGAAAACGTTATCAATGCTACGGCTAACTACAATTCGGCAGTTAACGAACTGAATTATTACCGTCAGAATTACGAGCGTCAGCAAAAAATGTACAATGCCCAAGTGATTAGCAAATCGGACTACGAGCAAGCGTTGTATCAGTTTAACAATGCGAAGACCAATGTAGCACAACGCCTTACGACCCTCAATCAGGCGAAAACGAACTTAGGCTATGCCAATATCTATTCACCTATCGACGGGATTATCCTCAGCAAAGAAGTTGAAGAAGGACAAACTGTAGCTGCCTCGATGAGTGCGCCTACGCTCTTCAAAATAGCCAAAGACATCAAGCGTATGCAGGTGGAGGTGAATGTAGATGAAGCCGATATAGGACAAGTGAAAGTGGGGCAACGCGTGAGTTTTACCGTGGATGCTTACCCTCAAGAAGAATTTGTGGGACGCGTTACTCAAGTGCGTCTATCGCCTACCACTTCATCAAACGTGGTAACTTATACGGTGATAGTAGAGGCTGAAAACCCTGATGAAAAACTGAAACCAGGACTTACCGCGACCATCGCTATTTATACCAATGAACTGAAAGGCGTAACTATCGTGCCCGCCAAAGCTATCAACTTCACTCCTGATACCGATGTGTTACTACAATATTACGCTCAAAAAGGTATTACAGCTGAAGTACCTAAAGTACAGCACGGCAAGGGCAAACAAAAATACGTATGGGTAGTGAACACCGATGGTAGTCTTGCCCAAAAAGCCATAACCATAGGCAGTAATGATGGTATCAACGTACAAGTAGTGAGTGGACTCAACGTTGGTGAGAAAGTAGCCACTAACCTGCAAGGCGACCGCCCGCAAGTGGCTGGAGGCGACAGTAAGAACAGCGATAGCAGCAGTCCGTTTATGCCAAAACGCCCTAATAGAAACAATTCAAAAGCTAAATAGATGAAAAAAGCCATTATAGATATACGCGATATGAAGCGCAACTTCCAGATGGGCAACGAGACGGTACACGCCCTAAAAGGCATCAACCTAACCATCAGAGAAGGCGAGTTTGTAACCATTATGGGACCGAGTGGGTCGGGTAAATCAACTTTGCTCAACATATTAGGGTGCTTAGACCGCCCCTCTTCTGGTGATTACATTTTAGATGGTATCTCGGTGAAAGATATGAGCAAGAACGATTTAGCACATATACGCAACACGAAAATAGGTTTTATCTTTCAGTCGTATAACCTATTAGCCCGTACCTCAGCCATTGAGAATGTGGAACTCCCACTGATGTACAACCCTAAAGTATCAGCCAAAGAACGCCGTGAGCGCGCTATCGAAGCCCTCATCAGTGTGGGGTTAGAAAAGCGATTGAACCACTTGCCCAGTGAGCTCTCAGGGGGACAGCAACAACGGGTAGCCATTGCGCGCTCCCTTGTAAATCACCCTGTAATCCTTCTCGCCGATGAGGCAACTGGGAACCTCGATACCAAAACTTCCTACGAAGTAATGGAGCTTTTTCAACGCCTGAATGACCAAGGTAGTACTATAGGTTTCGTAACCCACGAAGACGATATTGCCCAATTTAGCAAACGCACAGTTGTACTGAAAGACGGACATATCATCAGTGATAAAGAAGTAACCGATAGGATAAACGCCAAAGAACAGTTGGCACAATTACGAAATACGAATGACGAATGACGGTGCAAGCCGTATAGGATAAATCTTTTTTGATTAAAAATTTGCAGGTTTGAAAATTTGTACTACTTTTGCAAAAAATAACAGGTGTTATATTACAGATGTTATAACAAAATTTTATGCCGAAATCAACAACAATAACTCAGGAAATAATTATAGAAACTGCTTTTGAGATGGTGCGAAAAGAGGGTTTTGCAGTGCTTTCAGCCCGAAATATTGCTAAGCAAATAGGTTGTTCCACTCAGCCCATCTATTGGTGCTATAAAAATATGGATGACCTTAAAGCCGAAATCTGCAAAAAGGCACTGCCCTTCCTGCAAAGTGTAGTGCTCAGTTACTCAAAAACAGGCAATACTCTTTTGGATTTAGGACTTGGATACGTGCGGATGGCATACACCGAGCCCGCCCTATTCAAGGCTTTTTATATGGATAATGTTACCAATGTAAAACTTACTGACATTTTTCCAGAAAGTGAGCGAGTGGTAGAAATAATGAAAAATAGTGAGGAATGCAAAAATCTATCCGATGAAGAGCTAAAGAATGACATTGCTAAAGGTTGGATGTTAGCACACGGTATTGCCTCATTGGTCGCAGTGGGTATGCTTGTTTACGACGAAGATAAAATTTTAGAAATATTAAAATAAACCTGCCTTAATATGAGAACCAATAAAAAAACACTTCGGAATGTAATCCTATTTAGCTTGGTAGCCATCTCTTGCGGATGGATAGGCGTTGGGGTAAACCAGTTACTTGGCGAACCTTCTAATTTAGAGTCTTTGGGATCAGGGATTTTTATTGCTTCTCCTATTGTGTGTATGATTTTGCTCCGCCTTTTGGGTAGCGATGGTTGGAAAGATTTTCCTTTAAAACCTCGTTTCAAGCAAAACTTTCGCTGGTATATCTTTGCTATTGCAGTCTATCCCGTGGTTATTGGTATAACACTGTTTGTTGGTAAGCTATTAGGTTGGGTAGATGTGAGCAAGTTCAGTGTTGCTACCTATCTCCCTGTTTTTGCTACTGCTTTCTTACCCGTTTTTATCAAAAATATCTTAGAAGAGACGGCTTTTCGAGGTTATCTCACTGTAAAAATGGAACAACTCACCAAAAACGAATGGGTGATTTATGTAGTGGTAGCATTCGTCTGCCAAATATGGCACTTGCCATACAATCTCATATTCTTAGACGATGCTTATCAGGCAACCTTTTTCCCTTATAGCAAAGTGTTATTTGTTTTCGTGAGCTTTGTGGTTATTGCTGTTTGGACAATAATGTACACCGAAATTTTCTTTCTCTCGCGTTCACTCCTATTGGTAGTTTTGATGCACTCAATGAAAGATGTTTTTAATCCTCTCATTTCAGAAGGATTTACTGTTATTTCACCCTATAAAACACTTTTAGTATCCCCTCTTTTTGGTCTTATTCCAACATTGATATACTTGGTTATAGGCTTGTATTTAAGAAGAATACGCAAAAGTAAAGAGTGTCTTCATTCATAATGAATAAATCGTATAAACTAAAATTTCAATAATATGAGCACAAACAATGAAAACCCTATAAATGTTGCTTCTTGGGATAAGATTTTCCCTAAAAGCGATAAAGTTGAACACAAAAAAGTATCATTCAAAAACCGCTATGGTATCACCCTTATTGGCGACTTGTATTTCCCCAAAAATAGCGAAGATAAAAAACTTGCTGCTCTTGCTGTTTGTGGTGGTTTTGGAGCTGTAAAAGAACAAGCCTCAGGATTTTACGCCCAAACGATGGCAGAAAGAGGCTTTGTAACTTTAGCTTTCGACCCTTCCTATACGGGAGAGAGTGGTGGAGAACCGCGCAATGTAGCATCACCCGATATCAATACCGAAGATTTTTCAGCAGCGATAGATTGCTTAGGAATTCAACCCTTTGTCGATAGAGAAAAAATAGGAATTATAGGTATCTGTGGTTGGGGAGGTTTTGCACTGAATGCTACAGCTATCGATACACGTATTAAGGCAGTGGCTACAATGGTAATGTACGATATGTCACGTGTTTTTAGCAAAGGTTATTTTGATGCCAATACACCCGAAATGCGTTTGGAAATGAAGCGTTCGCTCAATGATATTCGTTGGAAGGATGCCGAGACAGGAACCCCTACACCAGGTTACCCTATGCCCGATACCCCATCGGATAAAGTACCTGAATTCTTGAATGATTATATTGAGTTTTACAAAACGCCACGAGGGTTTCACGAGCGTTCAGTTTCTAATCACGTTTGGACAGCTACTACGCTGCTTTCATTTATGAATTTTCCACTACTGTCGTATGCCAACGAAATTGAGGTACCAACCCTTATGATTGCAGGAGAAAAAGCCCATTCTCGCTATATGAGTGAAGATGCCTACAAGTTAATTGGAACTGAGAAAAAAGAACTGCTGATTGTCCCTAATGCACGTCATACCGATTTTTACGACAATCAAGCTGGAGTAATTCCGTTTGATAAGTTGGAGGCGTTTTTTAGTGAGCATCTTCAATAAAATGTATAAAAAACAAGTCTCAAGCTAATGTCTTTGATATATAGCCTTCAACTCATTTCTCGCAACTCATCTTTAAAACTTTAGCTAAGTTAAAAAAAATCAGTATATTTGCGAAAAATTACTTTACAATGAAACACTTATACTTCTTATCAATAGTGTTGTTCTCACTAAACGCTACGGCACAGCTAAAAGATTGCGCCACTTGTGCCACCCAAGTGATTAAGGAACAACAAATCAGCAAATTGAGCATAGATGAATTACGCTTCCTTACTAACGACCTCTACGCTCGCAAAGGCTATAAGTTTAAAGACTATGAAATAAGCAATTACTTTAATGAAAAATCGTGGTATAAGCCTGTAAGTGATAATAGTAAGGTGAAACTCAACGCAGTGGAAGAACAGAATGTAAAGCTATTTCAAGAACGCACGGCAATACTAAAAGCTGATAGAGAAAAACTCATAGAAGCATTGCGAAGTTTAAAAGCAGAAGTACAGAGAGGGCATAGTCCTATTCCCAAAGGTAGCTCTAATGAGTATTTTAGTAAAACCATTGCTAAAATAGATATAGATGATATTCATTGGATTAAAAATCAAGGATATTATAGTATAAAGGTTGATAATTTTAAGGGGAGTAACAAATATTCTATATCTATAAAAGGCAATGAGGTAGAGATTGTGTGGTTTGAAGATGGCTATTCTGAAAAAGTATCTGAAGATAAAATTAAAGAAGTATATGATATTGGTGAATACGAAGTTATAGAAAGCGCTACTTATTGGAGATTCAAATGGAGAAATCAAAAATTGGTATTTATAGAGTCTGGAGTAGCAGGATAAACAGAAAAACAGCGTGCGCTATTCGCACAATTCAACATATATGAATATAGAAGAAATCAAAAAGAAAATACAAATCATCTTAGAGCTTCCACAGCTAAAACCATTTGGCGGTATATATATGAACCCCGTATTGGAAGAAGCAAAAGTAGCCAAAATAGAGAAAGAAAATCGTATCACTCTCCCTGCAGATTATCGTACTTTCATTACCCAAATCGCCAATGGCTGTGTGGGTCCCGATTACGGACTGCGTTCCCTTAAAGAAGCAACGGAAGATTTGATGTGGAAAGACCGGACTATAGACCTCTCTATGCCTTTCCCTTACACCGAGCATTGGAATGAAGAGGAATGGCTTAATAGTATTGATTGGGACGGTGGTGAACGCCCTACCCAAGAGCAGCTGGAAGCCTATATGGATACAAAGCGCATCAGTGGTTGCTTGCAAATATGCCATATAGGGCACGGAGCTTCTTATCTTTTGGTGGTGAATGGTAAGGAAAAAGGCTATATATGGCTCGATAGTCGTCAGGATTATGGTGGACTGTCGCCTGAGTTTAATGAAAAAGGAGAAAAACTCACCTTTGAAATGTGGTATACCGACTGGCTGAATAAGGTAGTAACCCCAGAGAAAGTGTGGTTTGAGAAATCACTCCAGTTTATCAAAAAGGCTTTTCCGAAAATAGAGGAAACAGATTTTAGGCTAATGATTTATGTGCTTCACAAGCATTATTCTGGTATGAACTTAGCAACTCTCATCGCTCAACTCTATGGACTGAACCCAATGGATATTTATTTTGGAAAGGAAAAGTTCATCCAAAGAGAAAACTATGATGAACAAACTATTGAGCAGTATGAAGCCCAATTGCGAGAAAGCGGTTTTTACGATTGGGCAGCAGAGGAAGAATAGAGAGTATTTGTAAAAACATCTCAATATAACTCATCTTTTATAGTTTAACTAAGTTGAAAAGAAATTAGTATCTTTGCCGAAAAATTACTTTATATGAAACACTTACTTATTTTATTTTTCCTCCTTACGACCAATGCCTTTGCGCAAACTCCTCTTGGAGATTATGCCGTAGTAAAAGATAAAGACGGCTATGTAAACATTCGTGCTAAAGAAAACGTAAAAAGCAAAATTGTAGGCACTTTGCCTAACAATACACTTGTGTATGGTTTCTTTGATAAAGAATTTAACCCTACTAACTGGATTGAAGTTGATAAAGGGTATGTGCATCAAAGTCGCTTGAAAAAAATATTTGACTTTCGTGCTATAGAAGGAAAAGTGCAAGGCAATAGTCTCGTCTTTGATGATAAGGACGTAAAAGTAACCATTACCAAACAGAAGTTCGACAAAACCAAGCACAAGATTACTAAGAAAGGCCAGGGAAGTTATGAACAATTAATCATTGATGGTAAAGAAATAATATATGGAGAATCCGGTTCACTAACTCAAGACCATTACAAAAGTATTACTGTAACTATGAAAGGTAAGAACGTACCTATCCCTAAAAGTGCTTATGATGATTTGCATGGAATTTTATATGACAGATATTTAAACAGATTTATATATTACGATGAGGAAGCTGAAGCACTTTATATTTATGCAGTTAATGGCGAAGCTGGTTTAGCTTACCAAGTGTGCTGGCAAATAGTAAAAGGCGAGTACATAACCCGTATCATCGGAGAACAACTATAGGACAACCACTTTAATGATGTAACTAAAAATTACCAAATATATGACACCAACAAATAATAAACTTAAAGTACAAGATGTTGAAATATCTTTAGCTACAATAGACAATCAGGACTATATTTCATTAACAGATATGGCTAAAAGTAAAAATGATGAAGCAAGAGCTGCTGATATAATAAAAAACTGGATAAGAAATAGAAGTACATTAGAATTTTTAGGTACTTGGGAAATACTTTATAACCCTAATTTTAAAGTGGTCGAATTCGACCACTTTAAAAAAGAAGCAGGATTGCCAACATTTACTATTAGCGTTTCAAATTGGGTAGAGAGTACAAATGCTATTGGAATTTTATCACGAAAAGGAAAATACGGAGGAACTTATGCCCATAAAGATATTGCTTTTGAATTTGGAGCAGCTATAAGTCCTGTTTTTAAACTATATCTGATAAAAGAATATCAACGTCTCAAAGAGTTAGAGAGCAATCAATACAATTTGGAATGGAATGTGAAAAGGATTTTAAGCAAGGCTAACTATCATATCCATACAGATGCTGTTAAAAACTATATACTTCCTACTCTTTCTGACCTAAAAGATGCCTTTGTATATGCCGATGAAGCCGATTTGCTAAATCTCGCTATGTTTGGCTGTACGGCTAAACAATGGAAAACAGCTAATCCTGAAAGAGCATTAAAAGGTGAAAATATAAGGGACATCGCCAGTATTAATGAGTTAGCTATACTCAGCAATATAGAGAGTCTTAATGCTTCTCTAATTAAACACAATATTGCCAAAGAAGAACGTTTTAAAATTTTAGTAGAAACCATCAAAGAACAACGTGCTGTTTTAGACAAAGTAGATTATCTGAAATCTATTAAAAAACTTTCAAACGATACTTATATAAGTATGGAAAGCAATAAACAACTTAACAAATAGCTCATTATCAATTATCTATTAAATATGAAACACTTACTTATTTTATTCTTTCTCCTTACGACCAACGCCTTTGCGCAAGGTCCTTTTGGAGATTATGCCGTAGTAAAGGACAAAGACGGTTATGTAAACATTCGCGCCAAAGAAAACGTAAAAAGCAAAATTGTAGGTACATTGCCTAACAACACACTTGTATATGAATTTCTTGATGAGGAATTTAATCCTTCTAATTGGGTACATATAGATAGTGGTTATGTACATAAAAGTCGCCTAAAGATGATAAGCGAATTTCCTTCTATTGGCAAAGGTAAAGAGCAAGGCAATAGTATCACCATTGCTGGTAAAGGCATTAGCGTAACCCTTACCAAACAGCCATTTGATAAAACTAAACACAAGATTACCAAGAAAAAACACAAAGAGTATAGTGAATATATCATTGATGGAAAGAAAATATATGGACGAGATAATGATGAGTTCCTACCTAAAGACCATTACAAGAGTATTACTGTAACTATCAACGGCAAAAACGTACCTATCCCTAAAAGTGCCTATGATGATTTGTATGAGATTGGCATTTGGGACACTAACAATTTTGCGTATTATGATAAGGAAGATGATGTACTTTATATCATTGCACACAATGGCGATGGGTATCTTGCTTACGAAGTGTGCTGGCAAATAGTAAAAGGAGAGTATAAAACCCGTATTATAGGACTACCACTTTAATGATGTAACTAAAAATTACCAAATATATGACACCAACAAATAATAAACTTAAAGTACAAGATGTTGAAATATCTTTAGCTACAATAGACAATCAGGACTATATTTCATTAACAGATATGGCTAAAAGTAAAAATGATGAAGCAAGAGCTGCTGATATAATAAAAAACTGGATAAGAAATAGAAGTACATCTGAAATCTATTAAAAAACTTTCAAACGATACTTATATAAGTATAGAAAGCAACAAATAACTTGATAAAAAAACTCATTATCAATTGAATATGAAACACTTACTTATTTTATTCTTCCTCCTCACGACCAACGCCTTTGCCCAAGGTCCTTTTGGAGATTATGCCGTAGTAAAAGATAAAGACGGCTATGTAAACATTCGCGCCAAAGAAAATGTAAAAAGCAAAATTGTAGGTACGCTACCTGCTAATACCCTTATGAATGTTTATTTTTGGGAAGATGAACCTACTCCTCCTAATTGGATTGCTGTAGATAAAGGCTATGTACATAAAAGTCGCCTAAAGAAGGTACAAGACTTTCCATCTATTGGCAGGGCTAAAGAGCAGGGTAATAGTATCACCATTACTGGTAAAGGCATCAGCGTAACCCTTATCAAACAGCCATTTGATAAAACCAAGCACAAGATTACTAAGAAAGACCTGGGAGGTTATGATCAATTAATCATTGATGGTAAAGAAATATATGGAGGAGACGATTCACTACCTCAAGACCATTACAAGAATATTACTGTAACTATCAATGGCAAAAACGTACCTATCCCTAAAAGTGCTTATGATGATTTGTATGAGATAGGGCTTTATACGGATAATAATTTTGCTTATTATGATAAGGAAGACGATATCCTTTATATCATTGCATACAATGGTGATGGTGCCAATGCTTATAAAGTGTGTTGGCAAATAGTAAAAGGTGAGTATAAAACCCGTATAGTGGGAGAACCACTTTAAAAAAGAAGTAGGATTGCCAACATTTACTATTAGCATTTTAAATTGGGTAGAGAGTACATCTGAAATCTATTAAAAAACTTTCAAACGATACTTATATAAGTATAGAAAGTAACAAATAACTTGATAAAAAAACTCATTATAAATTATCTATTGAATATGAAACACTTACTTATTTTATTCTTCGTCCTTACGACCAACGCCTTTGCACAAGGTCCTTTTGGAGATTATGCGGTAGTAAAAGACAAAGACGGCTATGTAAACATTCGCGCTAAAGAAAACGTAAAAAGCAAAATTGTAGGCACTTTGCCTAACAACACGCTTGTATATACTTTATTTGATACTACAGATGATGAAACTGGTGAAGAGATATTTTTTAATTGGATTGCTGTAGATAAAGGCTATGTGCATAAAAGTCGCCTGAAGAAGATATACGAATTTCCTTCTATTGGCAAAGGTAAAAAGAAAGAAACTGAGAATAGTATCACCATTGCTGAAAAGGGCATTAGCGTTACTCTTACTAGACAGCTATTTGATAAAACTAAACACAAGATTACTAAGAAAGACCAGGGAGGTTATGAGGAGTTAATCATTGATGGTAAGAGAGCTCAAGGTGCGGACTTTATACCTGAAAACCACTACAAGAGTATCATTGTAACTATCAACGGCAAAAACGTATCTATCCCTAAAAGTGCCTATGATGATTTGTACGAAGTATGGGTATATCCGTATAATAATACGGTATATTATGATAAGGAAGACGATATCCTTTATATCATTGCACACAATGGTGATGGTGCCTATGTTTACGAAGTGTGTTGGCAAATAGTAAAAGGCGAGTATAAAACCCGTATCATCGGAGAACCTTTCTAGTCTCACAGAATTTGCCAATCTGCTAATTTTCTAATTTGCTAATTAACACTATGAATATACAAAATCTTTTTAAAATAGCGTGGCGCGCCCTTTTGCTTAACAAAACAAGGGCTATGCTTACAATGCTGGGTATCATCATTGGAGTGGGCTCAGTGATAACAATGCTTGCCATTGGCGAGGGCTCTAAGAAGAGCATCAAGGAGAATATCTCTAAAATGGGTACTAATATGCTCAATATCCGCCCAGGGGCAGGTATGATGGGCGGCGTGCGTATGAGTATGAGCGATATGCAATCGCTGAAAATGACGGATTACGAAGCCCTTAAAAAAGAAGGTACCCTACTGAAATATGTGTCGCCGGTAGTGAGTGGTAACGGACAAAGTATCGCAGGGGGCAACAACTGGCCTACCTCTATCTACGGAGTGAATACCGAATATTTGCCCATACGCGAATGGAGTGTAGCTGAAGGGAGTATGTTTGGTGAAGATGAGATTACTAATTTTGCCAAAGTAGCCGTGATAGGGCAAACGGTGGCTAAGAACCTCTTCACTAATGGCGAAAACCCTATTGGGCAAACCATACGCTTTAAGAATATCCCTTTTAAAGTGATTGGCGTACTTACCAAAAAAGGTGAGAGCAACTTTGGTCAGGATCAAGACGATGTGATTATAGCCCCTTATACTACGGTACAAAAGCGTATTTTGGCGCAAACGTTCTTGCAGAGTATTGTGGCTTCGGTAATAGACGAAAGTCAGTCGGAGAATGCAGTAAACCAAGTAAAGAAAATTTTGGAGCGCACTCATAATCTTTCGGCTACACAAGAGAATGACTTCAATGTGTTTTCGCAACAAGAGCTCATCAGTACATTTAGCTCTACCAGCGAGATGCTCACTATTTTATTGGTAGCTATTGCCAGCATTTCGCTCATCGTGGGCGGTATAGGCATTATGAACATTATGTACGTATCAGTAAAAGAGCGCACTAAGGAAATAGGCTTGCGTATGGCTATTGGAGCTAAGGGGAAGGATATTTTGGCGCAGTTCCTCATCGAGTCGGTGCTTATTAGCATCACTGGGGGAGTATTAGGGGTAATTATTGGCTTATTAGCAACGGTAGGCGTATCGCTGTTTATAGGCTGGCCAGTAAGTATCACCTTATATTCTATTGTAATATCTTTCTTAGTATGTACCATTACAGGGGTATTCTTCGGTTGGTATCCTGCCCGCAAAGCCGCCGAGTTAGAACCTATTAGCGCCCTCAGATACGAGTAGTGCGAGAGAAACAGGCAATTAGAAATATGAAAGAAAAACAGATGAATATAACTTTACCTCCTTATACTACAACAGAAGACCTGCAAAAATGTATGGTTATTGTTAGAGAAATATTAGATAGCAAAGCCATTACTATTAATGATGAGCAGTGCCAAGCTATAGCTTTAGAAGTTATGGGTATCTCTTATGCCAAAGGAGGAGACTATTCCCCTGAAATCATCAAGAGTTTTACAGAAAGTTATTTAAAAACATCAAAGTATAAAGAATGAAACTTTTAACACACATAGCCTCTTGGGCAGTGGTTTGTATTCTGCCTGCCCTTATCTTTATCTCCGAAGGCAATCAACGCTTTGAGGAGGCTCTTTATCGTTCGCTTATATCATTGCCTTTTTTGATGTTTTTGTTCTACATCAGTTTCTATTGGCTTATTGATAAACTGTGGTTTAAAAAACGATATATACTTTTTATATTGGTAACAGTGGCACTCATTTTATGTATTTCGTACAGCAAATATGAGCTTTTTTCATACTTTAATCCCCGCAAAGATGGACGTAGGATGCCTCCTTTTCACGCTTTTGTCTATTTTGATTTCCTCTCGAACCTCTTACCAGTAGTCTTTGCAATGGCAATACGCTATGCACAACGCAACTTTTCTTTGGAAATTGCTCAGAAAGAAGCCCAAGCTCAGAAGCTACAAGCCGACCTCACCCAACTGAAATACCAACTCCAACCGCATTTCTTTTTCAATGCACTCAACAATATCTATTCGCTTATAGCCTTTGACCCCAAAAAAGCACAAGAGAGCGTGCATAGCCTTAGCAAGCTGATGCGTCACTTTATGCAAAACAGTGACCAAAAGCAAATTAGCCTTGCTGAGGAAGTGGATTTCTTGCAACAGTACATCAGCCTAATGCAGTTGCGCCTGACTGATAAAACTACTGTACGGGTAGATTTCCCGAAGCTACTCCCCCCACTCACCATAGCGCCTTTGCTGTTTATCAGTTTGGTGGAGAATGCTTTTAAACACGGAGTATCAGCTACAGAGGCAACAGAATTGTCATTTAGTTTGAGAGTGGAAGGCAATAAGGTAATATTTAGAAGTGAGAACTCTATAATTCCTAAACAAGAAAGTTTATATAGTTCAGGTATTGGCATTGAAAACCTAAAGAAACGCTTAACACTTCTTTATCCTAAAAAACATCAGTATATTGTTGAAGAAAAAGATGGAAAATACATTGCTCAATTGACAATTGAGAATTGAAAAAAAGCGATTTTAGTGATTGTAAACATCACCAAAATCAGCCTCTATAAATATTATATGGAATACATTTTCTTGTTGTAACCCTACAAAAACTTTATTGCCACCTGTAGCTCGAAATACATCTAAATGAGTTACATCAGGAGTTATAAAATTAGGGCATTGGGGTTTGATATTTTTTACGGGTATTTTCTCCATTCCAAAACTATGTCGTTGCGATTTTCTAATTTCTTCCCATCCCAACTCACTGAGTTTTTGTAAACGCCCTATAAAATCTATGAAGAATTTAGTTTCTTTACAATCTTTGTAAGAAATATTAGTTTGTAAGTGCTTGAATGAAAACAATGGATATTGCTTTTTCTTCTCAACCTCTTCATTGATATCCAACTTTTTCAGTCTCTTTTTCATTCCCAGTTTACACGTGTTTTAAAGTAATTTAAAAGTTTTTCTTTGCTGATAACATTTCCTTTACCTATAGGAGTATTTTTCCACGTAGGCTCATTATGAGTGCGATGCATCAATCCTACTGCCGAAAAATCATTATAGACATCAAACACCTCGTTTAGCAATTCTTTTTCCTCATCGGTAAATGGAGCTACACCTTCAGGAGTAACCTCTAAATTTCCTTTGCCAAACGAATTGAATTTGTAATATACTTGAGGCACTACAGGTCCGTATTGCCACGCTTCTATTTCTTCATCAAATAAAGGTTTATCAAATACGGCTAAATAATACCCCTGAAAATAATACAATAGTTTTTGGAGTTTTAAGTTGGTAATATTATCACCACTATCCGTATTATTTGCTTTATCAATAATCCAATTGGCTACTTGGGTTGCTGTATAACTCATTTTCTATATCATTAGTTAATCTTGTAAGGCAAAAGTACAACTTTTATACCAAATCACAAAAAAACTGCTCAATAATAAATTACTGAGCAGTTTTTATAAATTATTTTTAGATACTAAATTGTCAAACCTTTAGTGGCTCTTACATTTTCGCCTTTAGCATCGGCTTTAAATTCAAAACTGAGATGCCCTTTATCACCTTTGCGTTCTCCGTAGTAGGAAGTAGCTGGGTGTATAGCATCTATTACAAAAGAAACTTCTACTGTACCATCTTCTTGAACTTCATAATTTAACTTATCCATACGGAAAGTATTGAACTTATTGTCTTTTTCTAGAATAAGGCTTTCAGCTTTCTTTATCAAATTAGGTACTATTGATAAATTGACCTCGCTCAAACTAATAGTGCGACCTTGCTTAGAAGACAAGCCTGTTTCACTTTCATTTACTTGGTCGTTATAGGTAACATAATTTGCATAGAAGTCTTTTTCACCTTTGTTGAACCTCACTGTGATGATATCTATCACACCTCGGTTAGTTCCAAACGAAACTTCTGTAATATTATTGTACTTAGCAAAGTTTTTTTGCAAAAGTTCTTGGGTTACTTTTAGTCCTTCGGGGCTGTTGAGGTTCGCTCCTTTATCGCCTGGCATACAAGCCACGAGTGTAAGAGCAAATAGTAAAGTGAATATCTTTTTCATAGTTAATCAGTTACTAAATCCCACTCACCATTTTCACCGCGGAAAATTCTCACTTCGTAGTAGTTAGTGATACGTTCTCTTCCTCGGCGATAAGAACTTTCACCTTTTTTAGTCATATCAATTTTGAAGACGGTTTTAAGTTTGCCGTTTTCTTTTTTCATAGAGATTTCGTTTATGTTGAAATCTTCATACTCGGCAGTTTCTTCTAAACCGCTAAAGAATTTAAGGCCGTCTTGTGCTTCGGATAGAAGTTTATCGAAAGGAATTTCGGATACTTTGAAACGTTCTTTATCCTTGTCTAAGCCTGCATTAGCTCTAATACTTGCTGTTTGGTCGGCTTCAGGGTCACCCAATTTAGAAGTGCTGTTGTAAGTTTGTTTCATATCTTTTTGAACAGCTGGATCGTAGTAGCTGGTCGCCACTTCGTCGAATTTGCTATTCAAAGCTTCTTTGGTTTTGAGTTCTATCCAGTTGAACTCTTTATCGGCAAAAGGTTCTTTGGACAACACTTCTTTGGCTTTGTCTATTCCTTCTTTACTGATAAGGTCATCTCCAAAAAGGGAAGAACCTCCACAAGAGGTCATTACTAAGGCAGCGATAGTGCCTACTAAAATACTAAATTTTTTCATTGTATTACAGTTTTTATTTGTTACTAATATTTGGCAAAAGTACTAATAATTTGTAGGTTATCCAAATTATTATCACCAAATTTTCTAATTGGAAAATAGTCCTGCGACATCTACATTTTGTCGTTGGGCTTCAGTGGCATACTGCCATTCGTATTTTTTGAAACCAAAGAGAGAAGCTATTACATTGGAAGGAAATACTACTATGCGGTCGTTGTAATCAGTAATGGAAGCACTGAGGTAACGACGACCCGCTGCCAATTGCTCTTCGCAATCACTGAGAGCGTGTTGCAGTTGCACAAACTGACTATTGGCTCTGAGTTCAGGATAAGCTTCGGCTTGTAGCATAATATTCCTGATAGTTGTGCTCGCTTCATCGGGTTGCAGATAAGGATTCTCCGCAAGTGTGGGTTGCACTGGGCGGCGCAATTCGGTGATTTGCCTGAGAGTGTCTTGCTCATAAGCCATATACTCTTTGGTAGTGGCGATGAGGTTGGGTATCAAATCGGAACGCTGTATAAACAAAGCGTCTAATGACGAAATGGCATTCTCTATCTGGTTGCGGCGTTTAGACAAACTGTTGAACGCTGCAATCACAAAAATTAATAGGAGTACTCCTACTGCGATTAAAATATAGGTTATCATAGGGCAGTCAGGTTTTAGGTTTTAGGGGCCAGGGGTTAGTATAAAGCTTTTATTTCCTATTCACTATTCACTATTTCCTATCCCCTATTTTCTATTGTGTCAAGCATTTGCAATTGTTCTATAAGTTCGCGGTATACACTTTCTACCATAGCGAGGTCTATCTTTTGGAAGAGCATCGCGGTAGGTGAATTATCGGTGCGCATTAGGGCATTGCCTTCATTGGTAGCGATAACAATATTGTACTTATTAATAGCAATATACACTTGTCCTTTGTGACGTTCGTTCAGTTTTTTAAGGCGTTGCATAAAGGCTGGAGTAAGTACATAGCGCGCTGTAATCTGGTCGTCACAATACACTTCAAACTGTTTTTGAAACTCGGGGTCTTCCAAGCGTATTTTTTCTCCACCGCGGTTGAGGTAAGTAGCTATTTCATTGTCTTTAAGGTCACTAAAGAAACCTTTTACGGGGTGGATTACAATGGGATGTTCAAACTTTTTGGGAGAACGCGCTACAAAGTAATTACCATAGAAAACTACATCATCACCTTCTTTTTCGTTGCGGAAATTAGGACGAAATGTAACACTGAGATTGCTCGATTGGAAAGGCATTCCGTTGTAATGCCCTACGATTTGGTCACCTCCTTTAAGAGTATAACGTTCCGCTTTGAACAACAACGAATCTAAAAATTCGGCTATACCTATGTGTGCATTTTCGTAATAAGCAAACTGCGGACTGATATAATTCACTAATTTGCCAAAGATTTTCTTTTTCACTTGGGTATAATCACCGGCGCCAGAGAGTTGGTTTTGAGCGTATCGCTTGGAGAGCATACCCCACACATAACTCCCTACGGTGATGATACCTATTACGATAAAGATATTCACAGGATTGCTAAAACTCAATCTACCTGAAGCGACTAAGAAGCCTATCAAACCTATTAATCCAAAGGCAAAAGCGAATTGCACATAAGTCATTTTTTTAGTAGTGGTACGCCCTTTTTCCATAGCAGCGAGTTCAGCACCAAATTCGTTTTCGGCAAAAGTACGGAACTCTTCAACAGGTTTGAGCACAATTGTTTCTTGAGGAGCTGTTGCTTGTGAAGTAGTTGTTTCGTCGCTGTAAAGCTCCTGCATTACAGTGTTGTAAGTAGCTAAATTTTGCGGCTGGTTGAGCACGCGTTTCAGCTCGGGAGCTGCATATTTAGCAATAGGCAACTCAAAGTTTTGCGTTCCTATAGATACGTATAAATAAGTAATAGGGTCTAACTGATACTTCACTTTTCCTAAAGGTATAGTAGTGAGGTAGGACTCTAATTCGCGATTGATGCGCACCTCCTGACCTTGTTGCAAAAGAGCGAAAAATTCATCTACTTTTTTAGCGCGGGTGAAGATAGTGCGGGTGCGCATTATAGGGTAGTAGAGTGAGAGCAAAATAGCAACGGGGAGGATATACTTGATATGAGGTGGGATACTATCGCTGCTACTAAGCGCCTTGCTGATAAAAGGCAAAGCAAAAACAGCAAGTAGTGTTATTACAATCACCACCAATGCAATTACGAGAATAAGGTTGCGAAGTGCGATTTTCTTTTCGCGTTCACATTCCTTTAGTACGAGTTCTTGGGCTTCTGTTAAATTCATTTTTATTAGTTTTCAAACACTTCAAACTTACCACCTTCTTCAGTTTTTAGAAGATGAACTCTGTAGTAATAACTTTCTGATTCACCCTTTTTGTTCATATCGATATAGATGGAATTTACTATATGATTGGGGAATTTGCTTCTTCTTTGTTTATCAATGATGATTTCGGAAACAGTAAAGTTATGAAAATCAGTAAAATCTTTGTTTTCTGCTAAAAATTTCTTTGCTTCTTGTATTTCAGTACCAATGCGAGCATAAGGTATATCCGCTGCTTTGAAGATAAACTCATCATCTCTGTCTTTTGGACGAGCTTGAGGTTCACCCACAGCTACTCCCTGAGCATCTACGTGTTGAGAGAAAAATTGTTTGTCACCTGGGTTAAAATAACCAACCGAAATATCCTTAAACACATCGTTCATAGGACCTTCACTACCAAAATGTACTCTGGTAAACTCTTTATCGGCTAAAGGACTTTTCTCTAAAGCCGTTTTCAATGCACCGATAATATCTTTATCGGAAAAAGTTATTTTCTTATCCTCTTTTTTAGAGTTGCTATTACCACCACAAGCAGTAATCAAAAGGGCTATTACTATCCCTACTACGAATACGATTTTTTTCATACGATATTTATATTTAAAATTAATTGTTTTTCTTCCACAAGGCTGAAATGCCTACGTTTTGGTCTTTTTGTTGTACAGGGTATTTGCTGTTGATAGCGTCGAGGATATCGGTATCAAAATCTTGGTTGCTACCGTATATGGTTCTGATAATCCATTGCCCTATCCAGCCTCCTTCAGAGTAAAGCATTTTGAGCCAGCCTTTCATAGTACTGCGGTCAAAACCGAGGTAAGTATCCTCACGGCTCATATCATCGGTCATTGGAGCATATTTGGTGGTGATGAGCGTACGGTGATAAGCATTTTTGGCTACAAAAATGCGATCTTCAGCATTACCAGTTCCAAAAAATTGAGCGGCTGCACTACCTTTTTTGAGAAATTTTACCTCATACTTGTTACCGAGCTTTTCTTTTAATAGCTCAAATAAGTCTTCTAAAGATACTTTTCCTTCGAGAAAAGTAATGGTGATGTTCTTGTCTAAGAGTCCCATAGATATTACTTTTTTTAATTTTTTGTTATTTGTTTATAAATTTCACGCGGCAAAGTTAAGAATTTACCCCCCCCCATTTGTTAAAGCAAAGTTAAATTTTTGTTAAACTTTTATTTTTAAAGATTTATAGATAAGGGTTAGCCTCAAAATCTATAAAGGAAGAGAAATTGAAAAAGGAGATATTTCTTGAGGCAAAAGTATGGGATATATAGTTACAAAAAGAAAAATTTCAATATTCGCGGAAGTTGGGTAAATAAGTGCGGAAGAAGTTTGACAATTTGCTGATTTGCCAATTAGTTTTTCAACAAAAAATCTTGTACATATTCGCGTTTGCGGTCAGATACGGGGAGCGTATGACCGGTAGTAAGTTCTAAGAGTCCATCTTTGTAGTACTTCTTTATATAGGTGCTATTCACTAAATACGACTGGTGGCAACGCACAAATTGAGTTTCGGGCAACAGCGATTCGTATTCTTTTAGCACTTTACTCACTACAATTTGCTGTTTATCGGCGAGGTAGAAGGTAGTATAACCTTTATCACTTTGGCAATACACAATATCTTGTACGGGCACTATTTGTATGCAATCAGCTGTTTTGAGGGCGAGTTTGGTCACTTCTTTCTTTTCGGTGTAATACTGCATTGCCAATTGCATTTGGTGTTGATTGAACTTGTATTGCTCTTGTTTTTGGTAACAGCGCAATAGGGTATCGTTTAGAGTAGTTTTGTCTATGGGTTTTAACAGATAGGCAAAAGCGCCTAAATTTAGGGCTTCCATAGCAAACTGATTGAAAGCGGTGATAAAGACAATCTGCAAACTATCAGTTTTTATCCGTGAAAAAAGTGTAAAACTATTGCCATCGGCAAGCTGAATATCCGAAAGGATGAGTTCAGGTTGCAAAACAGGAATTTCTTTTTCAGCTTTAGCAATTTCGGAAGCATAGCCTACAATTTGCACAAACGGAAGTGCCTCAACTAAGGAGATGAGGTACTTTAAAATATTTGTTTCGTCTTCTAAAATATAAACTTTCATATCAGTTAAGAGGGGATTACAGGTATTACAATTGTTACTCGGTATCCCGTTTCGGGAGGGGACAAGGGGGCAGCTTCAAAATAAGCATTGCCTTTTTGTTGGGTATTAAACAAAAGGTCTAAACGCTCTTGTGTAATCAGTTTAGAAAGCGATTTTTTATGAGGGTTAAATACCCCTTTGCCATTGCCATTATCAATAAGGATAAGATGCAGTTTGTTATCTTTTTCTTCTATAGTGAGTGTGAGTATTCCTTGGTAGTTGATATTTTTAAAGCCGTGTTCAATAGCATTTTCTACAAAAGGCTGAATGAGCATAGGCGGAATCAAGTAGGCTTCGGTATCCAAATCGGTTTCCACGTGAAAAGTAAAACGATTCTCATATCGCATTTGCTGAAGTTTTACATAAATTTCAATAGCTTCTATTTCCTCTTGTAAGGTGATAGTCTCTTCGCGGTTTAACTCCAATTGTTTTCTAATAAATTGAGAGAAAGCTACGAGATAACTATTGGCGCGTTCAGTTTGCTGGTCGCCGATAAGTCCTTGCAGGTTAGCGATTGCATTGTATATAAAATGCGGATTTAGTTGTAGTTGTCGGGTTTGTTGTTCCAAGAGCAATTGTTTGTTTTCAGCTTGGAGTTGTTTATTTTTAGCTTTCAACAGCCTACGGTTGTAAAAGAGATAGAACAACACTAAAATTATCCCCAGAAAGAATACAATAGCTATAATAAGGAACTTCTGTTGAGAAATTCTCTTTTCACTCAGCTCATTATCCATTTTCAGTGCTTTGATTTGCAGGTCTTTTTTCTCGGTTTGGAACTGAGTGAGTAATTCGTTGTTTTTATCGGCTTGTATGGATTTTTCGCGAGCTGCAAATAGGGTGAGTACAGTATCGAGTGCGTAGTAAGCATTGCGGTAATCACCTTTCTTTTTATAAGCCTCGTTGAGAGCGCGATAGTAGTTAAAACTGTTTGCGGGGTCGGCACCGATAGCGCGATTCATTGCAATTGCCTCGCGCGAGTAGTAGATAGCCGAATCGTACTGTTTGTTTTGCAGAAAGGTACGCGACATATTGAGAAGCAACTGAGGGGAAAGGTTATGGCGTTTTTTTGCCACTTGAAAACTCTGTTGCATTATCGCCAGCGACTGTGCGTTTTTGCCTGTGAGTTTGTAGTATTCGGCTTCAAACTGACGCAAGCGATTGAGAGCTTCGGGCTCGTTCATTTTTTTGGCTAAAGGAGCTGCTAATGCGTAGTATTTTTCAAAATCATTTATGTTTTTCTCGCTGAGGGCAATCATACAACAGATATCGTAATACCGTTGTCGCACGCGGGGGTGCTGCTTGTAAGGGTGGTGGTCTATATACTGTTGTACGTATTTTTTGCTTTCGGTATAGTTGCCAAAACTCAGTGCATTTAGGTAAGCATACTTAGCCAACTCGTCGTATAATCTGTATACATTCCTGCAATGATGTTGTTCTGCTATTTGAGTTTGTTGCAAGAGTGCTTTTACTGTTTGGTGAGGCGCTAACGATTTGTACTCGTTTTTTGCCTGCAAGCTTTCCACAAAGTGCAAAACTGCCAATTCATATTGATTATCTTTCAGTTGTACTGCATTTAAAGCATAAGCAATACTATCTTTTTTCTTTTCGGCTTTTAGTAAGCGCTCTTTGGTAAGCCAATAAGCAGGAGAGTTACCCCGCTGCTGAGATGAAAATGTTTCAGCTATAAATTGTTTGATTGTAGTGGGTTGTTGGTTTTCTTTCACCGTATCAAGCGACATTATAAAGCGCACTATTTCGGCATCTGCTTTTTGGGCTAAAGCAGTGCTAAAACAAAAGGAGAAAAGAGCGATAAGCAGTATGCGCATAAAGTTGTTATTTTCAATCAGAAAGCAAAAGTAGTAATAATTTGCCAATTTACCAATTTGCCAATTTGCTAATTAGATTGGTATAATTCTTGCACCGTAGAGACAACTTCCTCTTATAAATGCTTGTAAAACCTACCACAAACCAGCTTACAACGTTAAATAATTGTTAAATTTGTGTGTAAATATACACAATATGAGAAAAATGTACTACTTTTGCGCCCAGCAATGATTTCTTAGTATTATTTAAAAAAAACACCCTTAACAACACTATGAACAAAAAGTACTTTTTTTTATTTCTTATCTTTGTTTTGAGTACATTTTTGTACTTTGCTAAAGCACAAACATACCTAAGTAAAGAACGCCAATTAGCTTTAAAGAAAGCAGAACTAAACATCAAGGATTTATACAGCGAGCTCAACGCTGCCCAATATGATCTCAGTTTTGAGGCTTTTCGCTATGCTTATATAGGCTATCAATCACTTAAAAAACAACACCGCTTAAACGATAAAGAACTCTTCTCAATTATTGATTTCACTAAAGATTGTAATTCTAAACGCTTTTATACCATTGATTTAGAAAAAATGAAAATCGTTTACTACACTTATGTAGCGCACGGTAAGAAAAGCGGCGAACGCTTGGCTACTTCTTTCTCGGATGTAGTGGAATCTAACAAAAGCAGCATTGGTTTTTATATCACTGGAGAAACTTATGAAGGTAGCAACGGTTATAGCCTAATGCTCTACGGTGATGAAAAAGGTTACAACAGCAATTTAGCAAAACGCGCTGTAGTAATTCACACTGCCGATTATGCTAACGAAAGCTATATCGCTCGCAACGGACGTATGGGTAGAAGTTTGGGTTGCCCTGTGTTGCCTCCTAACATCTACAAGCAAGTAATTAACACCATTAAAGATAAAACAATGATTTTTGCTTACTACAACGACGCTAAATACTTAAAAACTTCTAAATACTTAAATGTTTTAAAACTTATAGAAGACGACTCAGTGTTCTAAAAATTTAAAGATGAATTTTGAAAAAACATTTGAACCTAAAAAGAGAGGCTACCTAAATATAGGTAGCCTCTCTTGTTTATAATTCGCTATTATGTATATTTTCAATATTAAGCACTCACTTCTAATTGGAAGACTTCTTGTAACCAAGTGATACTTTCGTCGATAGACGATGTGTCCTTTAGGTGATTTACAAACTGAGTGGTAATTTTTTGAATAATGCGATTGCTAATGAGTTCAGCTTGTTCCTCGTTGAAATCGCTAATCTTCTTGCGATGAAAGTCCATTTCAGCATTTTTAAGACTTTCGAGTTTGGTTTTCAACGCTTTGATAGTAGGTGCAAATTTGCGATTGTCTACCCATTGAAAAAACTCTCCTTTTACCTCTTCTATAATTGCCAAAGCTTGTGGAATAGCTTCTTTACGGCGTTCTAAGGCTTCATCTTTGCGTTTAGAAAGTTCATCCATATGCAAAAGGGTTACATTAGGAAGTTGCGCAACCTCTTCCGCTACATTTTTAGGAATAGAAAGGTCTAAAATGAGGATAGGTTTATTGGGGTTGATAAATTTTTTATGTACAGTAGGGGTAGCTGCTCCTGTAGCAACTACAAGTACATCGGCTTTGCTAATTTCGGTTTGCAAATCGGCAAAATCTCTCACTACTACATTAAATTTCCCTGCTACCTGCTCAGCTTTTTCACGTGTGCGGTTGATAAGGGTAATATGCTTGTTTTGAGTATGTTTAATAAGGTTTTCGCAAGTGTTTCGCCCTATCTTGCCTACTCCAAAGAGGAGAATATTTTTTTGTGATACTTCAGGCACATTTTGCATAATGTACTGTACCGCTGTGAACGACACTGAAGCCGCCCCCGAAGATAAGGCTGTTTCATTTTTAATGCGTTTGCTGGCATTGATCACACAGTTCATCAACCGCTCTAAGAAAGCATTTGCCAATCCTTTGTCTCGTGAGAGCGCAAAGGCTTGTTTCATCTGCCCTATAATTTCAAAATCACCTAATATTTGGCTATCTAAACCTGTACCCACTCTAAAAAGGTGTTCTACTGCTTCTTTGTTTTTGTTTACATAGCCTACTTTTTGGAAATCGTCTACCGAGCCTTTGGCATATTTACATAATAATTGAATGAGTTGAAAGGGGTGTTCGGCATAGCCATAGAGTTCTGTGCGGTTACAAGTAGAAATAAGTAAAAACTCCTCAAAGCCTTCTTCTTTAGCTTGAGTGAGTAATTGGTCTTTATTTTCAGGGGTAAGACTAAACATCCCACGTATAGTTGCATCTGCTTTTTGGTAACTAAGCCCAATGCAGTAGAAAGATTTGTTCTTAGATATAGAATGTTGTGTCATAGCTTGTTAGTGATTGATACTACTGATAGCTGTGTTTTGCAGGGGCAAAAATAAGAAGTTCGCTGTAAATAACACAAGATACAGCGAACTTTTATCATTAAAATACCTAAATATATAAGCAGTCTAAATAATTAGCTAATTTGCCAATTTGCTAATTTCGGTAAAGAGGTAGTGTAGAGCATCGCAACAATCCTTCTTGTTTGGCTATTTCGGCATAAGGGATTTCTTCAACAGTGAAGCCTTGTGAGCGCAACCATTGGTTTAGGCGGGTGAAATTCTTTTCGGAAACTACCACTTCTGGACTGATAGAAAATATATTACTGCACATATTGTACATTTCTTCGCGCTCTATATGGAAGAGGTTTTCCTTGCCAAAGAGGTCTACTAAATACTGATAATCAGCCTCACTTCGGAAGCCTCCTTTGTAAATAATTCCTTTGTTCTTACCTACGGGCTGGAAGCAGCAATCAAGGTGGAGAGCATTATCGCGTGCTTCAGTTTTTGATTTCAGCAAATCGAACTCTTTTACTTTTTTATGAGGGAAGAGCTGTTGGATAAAGGCTACACCAGCCATATTGGTACGAGCAGTTACTTGTTCTTTATAATCAGCGCCTTTATAAGTACCAATGAAAATATGATCGTTCCAAGGCATTACATCGCCCCCTTCAATATGTACATCGGCGGGAGGTGTAATCACTTTTTCAGGAGGCATTTGAGCGACAATATACTCAATTGCTTGAAATTCATCTTGCCTATCAGGCAAAATGTTCGCTTTGATAAAAGTATCTTCAATCACAAAACCAATATCTCGGGTAAATATTTGGTTGCAATTGGTGATAATTTGGGGGCGATATACTTTTACATTGTATTTTTCAAGTACTGCACTGAAAGCGTCCATTTCAGCTACCATATCCTTTTCTATAGGGTAAGTACCTGCTTTGATGTGCTCTGCCGACTTAGGGTCGTAGGCTTCTTCGAGTTTAGGAGTAGGTCCATTGCTGGTAGCCGTGCCTAAAATTACGGCTTCTAACCTATTGGTTTCGTTGGTGATGTGTAATTTTATCATACTGATATTGTCTTGTTTTGGGCAAAGATACAAATAATTTATCAATTTGCAAATTTCGTAATTTACTAATTTGCAAATTCACTAATTTAATTAGACACAATATAAATTAAAGTCATTTCTTTTACTTTTCTTTGGGAATTTCAATCACTTAGCGTATTTTTGTCGCATATTTTACTAATTAAATTACTCACGCATGGAAACAGAAATTTTAGCACGGGTGCAGTTTGCACTCACAATTGCGTTCCATTACATCTATCCGCCTTTAAGTATAGGGCTTGGACTGCTAATGGTTGTCTTTAAAGGCATCTACTTGCGCACTGGTAAAAAAGAATACGACACGCTCGCCCGCTTCTGGACGCGCATCTTCTCACTTACCTTTGGCTTAGGAGTCGCTACAGGGATTGTGATGGAATTTGAATTTGGCACTAACTGGGCTACCTATTCGCGCTATGTAGGTGATATTTTTGGTAGTGCCTTGGCTGCTGAAGGTGTTTTTGCCTTCGCCCTTGAAAGTACCTGTCTTGGTATTGTACTTTTCGGCTGGAACAAAGTGAAACCTAAATGGCATTTCTTGGCTACCCTTGGGGTGTTCTTAGGCTCTATGTGTTCTGCTATTTGGATTGTGATTGCCAACAGCTGGCAACAAACCCCCGCAGGTTATGTAATTGCAGGTGAAGGTTTGCAAGCTAAAGCTGTCATTACCGATTTTTGGGCGATGGTGTTCAACCCCTCAAGCGTAGACCGTATATGGCACGTGTGGCAAGGAGCTTTCTTGGCTGGTATCTTCTTGGTATTGAGCGTTCACGCTTGGTATTTACTCAAAGGTCGCCACGTTGAAATCTCTAAAAAAGCCTTTAAAGTGACCCTTATCATTGCTACTGTTGTGTGCTTGTTGCAATTGGTTTCAGGACACAGCTCAGCTGATGGTGTAGCTAAAAACCAGCCCGAGAAATTAGCCGCTATGGAAGGACATTTCCAAACAGGTCCTGCCGATCTCTATCTCTTTGGTTGGGTGGATAAACAAAACGAGGTAACTCACGGAGTGAAAATCCCTAACGGACTTTCATATATGATTCATTACGACACAGCAGCTCCTATAACAGGTCTTGACCAATATCCAGTAGAAGACCGCCCTGGGCAGGTGAACGCTGTATTCCAATTCTATCATATAATGGTAGCTATTGGTATGTTCCTCATCGCACTCACCCTCTATGCTTCTTTCCTATTGTGGAGAGGCAAATTGTATGACAAACGCTGGCTTTTACACATTTTTGTATGGAGCGTACTCTTGCCACAAATAGGCAATCAAGTAGGTTGGTTTGCAGCCGAAATGGGTCGCCAGCCTTGGATAGTGTACAAACTCTTGCGCACCAGCGATGCGTTATCTAAATCGGTATCGGCGAACCAAATACTCTTCGCAATTATCTTATTTACCGTTATTTATATCATCCTCTTCGCTCTATTCATCTACTTGATGAACAAGAAAATTGTTCACGGTATTGATGAACACGAAACTCAAGAACAATTACAAACAGCATAACATTATACAGATATGGAAACATTTTTAGGAATCGACTACCCTACGTGGTGGTTCATCATTATAGGATTTTTGATTACAGGCTATGCTATTTTAGACGGCTTTGACTTCGGCGCGGGAGCGTGGCATTTGTTCTTCGACAAGAAAAAAGAACGCCGCGTAGCTCTGAATGCTATCGGACCAGTATGGGACGGTAATGAGGCGTGGTTAGTAATTGGGGGAGCAGGCATTTTCGCTGGTTTTCCACTAATGTATGCCGAATTGTTTTCGGCTATGAATACGCCTTTTATGCTATTCCTCACTTTTATTATCTTTAGAGCAGTAGCCATTGAGGTACGCGGCAAAGAGGACAGCGACCGTTGGCGCAATACTTGGGATACCGTATATAGCGTGTGCAGCATTGTATTGCCTGTGCTCTTAGGCGTTGTGATTGCCAACGTATTACAAGGATTACCGTTAAACGAGAACTTTCAGTACACCGGAGGAGCGCTCTTTACTTTCCTTACTCCTTATGCACTGCTTGTAGGTGTAATGACTTTGTTGCTCTTTATGGTACACGGAGGTTTGTATTTACTCATCAAAACTCACGGTGATATGCACCACCGCATCGAGAAACGCATCAATTATGCTTATCTCGCTTTTGTGGTAGTGTTCACAGCTGTAGCGATTTACAGTATGCTCACACCGCATTTGGCTGAGAACATCGCCAATAGTACCGCGCTAAAAGTATTCCCTACCCTATTGCTCCTCAGCATCTTGAGCATAGCATTCTTTATGAAGAAAAAGGACTATAAAAAGGCTTTTGTAGGCACAATACTCACTATTGCTTTCTTTATGGTAGTAGCCGCACTCAACTTGCACCCTACTTTCTTGAGAACTACTTTAGAAACAGGCAATAGCATCACGGTTTACAACGCTGCTGCTTCTCAAAAATCATTAGAGATTATGCTCACTATCACAGCGATAGGTGCACCTCTATTGCTTATCTACACTTATTTTGCTTACAAAGTATTCTGGGGCAAAGTAGAGATTGACGAAAATAGTTATTAATTAACAATTGATAAAACAATCAACAAAAGCCAAATAGCAAAAAGGCTATTTGGCTTTTACTTTGATTGGCACGAAAATTGCTTGTAATCTTGAACTAAAATCATTAAAAACGCTGAAAATGAAAAGAATACTATTGGTTATTATCGCTCTGTGCAGCGTAACCATACAAGCCCAACAGGTTGATAAAGCTAAAAAACTATTAGATGAAGTATATGCTAAAATGGTGGCTTACAACAATATCTATATAGATTTTAAATACAACCTCGATAATATTGCTGAAAATATCAATCAGGAAACTAAAGGTAATGTAACTATTGCCAAAGATAAGTATGTGTTAAACTATTTAGGAGCTACTAAAATGTACGACGGCAGTAAAACTTATACTATTGTTCCTGAAAACGAAGAAATTACCATAGAAAAAAAAGCTTCCGACGACAGTACCATTACTCCCTCTAAAATGCTTACCTTCTACAAAAAAGGCTATAAGTACAAATGGGATATACAACAAAATGTACGTGGTCGCAAAATTCAATACGTAGAATTGAAACCTCAAAAAGCTAATAGCGAGGTAAAACAAATCCTATTAGGTATTGATATTCAAACCAAACACATCTACAACCTTATTGAAATAGGCAAAAACGGCACAAGAACAACTATTACAGTAAATACTTTCAAAACCAATCAGCCGTTATCAGCTAATATTTTCAAGTTTGACCGCGAAAAATATAAAAAAGACGGTTACACTATCACCGAAATGTAGTTAGTCGTTAGTTCGTTAGTCGTCAGCTTTAGTTGTATGAAAATCATAGATCGCTATATCATTGTTCAGTTCCTCAAAAATTTCCTCGGGGCACTCTCTATCCTCATTCTCATCTTTGTATTCCACACTATTTTTACATACATCGATGAGCTGGCAGGACGTGGATTGGAACTTTGGATTATCTTTAAATTCCTCTTCTATTTCATCCCACAACTCATCCCTATCATTATGCCGCTGGCAGTAGTAATTGCTTCAATTATGACCTTTGGTTCTTTTGCCGAAAGTTATGAGTTCGCTGCGATGAAAGCCTCAGGTATTTCACTGATGCGTGTAATGCGACCACTGATTATCTTAATGGCATTGTTGAGTATAGGCACTTTCTTCTTAGCTAACAATGTGATTCCGGTAGCCTATCGCGAGGTGTATACCCTCAGGTCGAACATCGCCAAAGTAAAACCTGCAATGGCTATAGCCGAAGGGGTATTCTCTAATATAGGAGAAGATATCAGTATTAAAGTAGGTAAAAAAAGTGGTGATAACGACCAATTTTTAGAGAGTGTGCTCATTCACAAAAAAACACCCGATAGAGTGAACCGCACGGTTATCAATGCTAAACGCGGTGAATTGAAAAGTGCTAAATCTAATCCTAACTTCCTACAACTCATCTTAGAAGACGGTACTTATTACGAAGATATCAAAACTAATACCTACGAAACACAACAAAAAATGCCTTTTGCCAAAGTGCATTTCAAAAAATACGTAATCAATCTCGACCTTTCTCACCTAAACAATGTAGATTTTAACGAAAAAACCGATGCTACTACCTATAAAATGATGAATGTAGGTCAGTTGAATTACGCAATCGACTCGCTTCAATCTGATTTCAAACAAAACATCACCGATTACGGAAATAATATGTTTCGCCGTACGGGCTTTAGCACTGCCCCTCCTCCCCCACCAATACCTACTGATAGTTTGCCACAAAAGAAAAAAGCAGCAGCACCTATAGAGGTAAAATCGGTGGCGCAATTGCTAAAAATGCTCAACAACGGTGAGCAACAACGAGTGCTTGAGATGGCAATGAACAACAACCAAGCACAGTTAGACAATGTTGAGTTTCGCCAGAGCGACCTTGAATATCGCTACAAACTGATGAACTTGCACATAATGAACCTCAGTGATAAGTTTGCACTCACCATAGCTTGCTTTGTACTCTTTTTTGTAGCAGCACCTTTAGGCGCTTTTATCCGTAAAGGCGGTATAGGTTTACCCTTAGTTTTTGCGATGATTTTGTTCTTATCCTATTATTTTATAGGAATGTTTATGAAGAATATAGCCGAGAACAACACTATCAATCCTGCTTTAGCCCCATGGATTCCCGCTTTGATATTAATGCCTTTGGGCGTATATCTCACCGCAAGAGTCGCTACCGACAAAGAAGTATTCCACTTTCCTCTCACTCACAAGCTGATTGTATGGACGAAGGATAAAATTAAAAAAGTAAAAGGTAATAAGGAGAAAGTAATTAAATCTCCCCAACCTACTAAACTGAATAATGAATAAAATGATTGTAAAAGAATAACAAAAAAAAGACTTTGTAACATCAAAAATGCTACAAAGTCTTTTTTATAACCTATTATTCACTTTTTACTCTTCACTAAAGGAAAATCCATTGAGCAAATCGGCGGTTTTCATACGCTTTTTGGCGGGAAGCTGCAATTCTAAAAGCTGGATAAACCCATCTTTCACCGCTACGCGCAGTTGTTTCTTCTCTGTTAAAAGTTTCCCGATGGGTTCATTATGAGTTGCAGGCTCAAACACAGCATCATACACCTTGGTAGCAAGCATTTCCCCTTTGTGAGGAAACTCCGCCCAAGCAGTAGGATACGGACTCATTCCTCTAATGAGGCGCTCGATAGTCATCCCATCGTCTTCCCAATTGATTTTACAAGTCTCTTTATATATTTTAGGTGCTTCGGCAAAAGTAATCTCGTTGTTTTGCGGCTGAGTGGTACAAGTACCTGCAGCGATACTATCTACTGTTTTGAGTACCAAATCAGCCCCTTGCAACATTAGTTTATCGTGGAGTGTACCCGCCGTTTCGTGAGCATCGATAGGGGTAACAGCTTGAGCGATAATTGCACCTGTATCAATCTTTTCATCTATAAAAAAAGTAGTTACCCCCGTTTGTTTTTCACCATTGATAATCGCCCAATTGATAGGAGCAGCTCCTCGGTAGTTAGGCAAGAGTGAAGCGTGGAGGTTGAAAGTGCCATATTTAGGCAATCGCCACACCACTTCAGGCAACATACGGAAAGCTACGACTATTTGTAAATCAGGTTGAAGGGCTTTAAGTTCAGCGAGGAAATTCTCATCTTTGAGTTTCAAAGGTTGAAGTACAGGTATGCCTTTGCTTTCGGCATAGACTTTCACTGGCGACTGATGCAATTTTTGTCCGCGACCAGAAGGTTTATCAGCAACAGTTACCACGCCTACTACGTTATAATTATTTTCTACTAAGGCTTTTAGGGACGCTAAAGCAAAATCGGGCGTTCCCATAAATACAATTCTCATTTTCTTCAATTAACAATTAACAATTGACAATTAACAAAGTCTTACCTTTTATCTCTCAGCTCTCAAATACTCATTTTCTTGTTTAAGCTGTGCAATGAGTTCATCTTTGGCTTTGATAAGTTGCTCGGTAATTTCGCGCAAAAGTATAAAATTTGATGCTAATAGTAAAGTTTTTTTGAAGTAAAAGTTTTAATAGTTGTATCTAATTATATAAAGCAATAAGTATTCACAAAGGCGCAATACCCCAAAAGTATTGCGCTTTTTTGGTAGCGAGTAAAAACAACGAGCTCACAATAATATGTTCCTCAGACCAGTCGGACTAGTCGGACTGGTCTGAGTAGCCAAACAAAACTAACCCCTATTTCCTTAAAAAATCCTCAAAAAATTTTGCCACATAAAAAATAATTCGTACTTTTGCCGCCGATTTAAACAATAATTAAAAACGTTAAAGCTATGTATGCAATTGTAGAGATAGCAGGGCAACAATTTAAAGTAAGCAAAGACCAAAAAGTTTACGTGCACCGTTTGCCTAATGCAGAAGATGAAAAAGTAACTTTTTCTAACGTACTTCTCATTGATAACAACGGAGCTGTAACTGTAGGCGCCCCAGCTATAAACGGAGCTTCAGTAGAAGCTAAAGTTTTAAAACATTTGAAAGGAGACAAAGTGCTCGTATTCAAAAAGAAAAGACGTAAAGGTTACAAAGTGAAGAACGGACACCGTCAGTATCTCACCCAAATTGTAATCGAGAACATTGTTGTAAAATAATTGTTAAACTTAAAAATTAAAGAAAATGGCTCACAAGAAAGGTGTCGGTAGTTCAAAGAACGGTAGAGAATCACACTCTAAACGCTTAGGCGTTAAAATTTTCGGTGGTCAAGTTGCCATCGCTGGAAACATTATCGTTAGACAACGTGGAACTCAACACAATGCTGGCGAGAACGTGTATATTGGTAAAGACCATACTTTGCACGCTAAAATAGATGGTATCGTAAAATTCGAGAAAAAGAAAAACGATAAATCTTATGTTTCTGTTATTCCATTAGAAGCATAATTGTAAAATTTAAATTTAACTAAAAAGAGAGTTATTCATTTTATGAGTAACTCTTCTTTTTTTGTCTAAAAGATAAGAAGTTTGGCAAAGTTTTTGAGGCAAAACGAGTCAAAAAAAATCAATTATAGCAATATGAAATATCTTGTGCAACTTTGCCGTATATTAGTAGGTGTTACTTTCATCATCAGTGGGATGATAAAACTTAACGACCCTATGGGATTTTCGTTTAAATTAGAAGATTATTTCGCTCCTGGTGTACTCAATTTGTCTTTCCTCGTGCCTTATGCTTTAGCATTTGCTATCTTTGTATGCATTTTTGAGGTTGTATTGGGTGTAACTCTATTAGTAGGTTACAAAAAGAAACTCACACTGTGGCTTTTGCTCGCTATGTTAGTATTCTTCGGCTTCCTTACCTTCTATTCGGCGTATTTTAACAAGGTAACCGATTGCGGTTGTTTTGGCGATGCTATTAAATTCACTCCTTGGCAATCGTTTACTAAAGATTTAGTGCTTTTAGCACTCACTTTGGTTGTTTTCTTCGGTCAGAAATATATTCATCCGCTTACAAAAGGCAAACTGCCTTTGGTAGTAACTTGTCTCTCAGTGCTTTTCTGCATTATCTTCGTTTATTACGTGTACAACCACTTGCCAGTGAAGGACTTCCGCGTATACAAAATAGGTACTAACATCCCTAAGGGTATGGAATTACCTCCCAATGCTGTTACTTACTATTGGACTTTTAAAATAGACGGGCAAAACAAAGTGATTGAAACTAAGGATCCTTCTTTCCCTAAAATAGCGGGTGAGTACGTGAGTCTTACTTCTAAAACCGAAATGCCTCCTATCCACGATTTCTACATTCAGGATAAGGATAGAACCACCGATTATTTAGAGGAATTCATCAACAAAGACAAACTTTTGATGGTGATTTCCTACCGCCTTGACCGCGCTAACCAAGAAGCGTTTAAAGCTATTAAAACCGTTACCGATAAAGCAATGAAAAACGGTTATACAGTAATAGGTCTTACTTCACAAATGGAAAAAGCGCCTTATATCGTAAAGAAATACGAACTCAACTTCAACTTCTACTACAACGATGCCACCACGCTAAAAACGATGATTCGCTCTAACCCAGGGCTTATTACCCTCTCCAAAGGAACCATCATCGATAAAAAACACTACAACGACAGTGAAAAATTATCAATTGATAATTAACAATTAACAGGTGTGGCGTGAAACAAATATAGCTTTTCAGCATTATCTGCGACTGCAACGAGGCTTGTCGCAGAATACAGCTGTGTCGTACGGTTTGGATATCGAAAAACTCATCTGCTATTTAGAAAAATACAACATCACCGAAACACCCAACAACATCGAGGAAGACACTTTGCGGCAATTTGTATACGAAGTAGCTAAAGACTTGAATGCACGTTCGCAAGCGCGACTCATTTCGGCATTGAAGAGTTTTTTCAAATTTATGATGTACGAAAAAGGGCGTGAAGACTTCCCGATGAGCCTCATTGAAAGCCCCAAAATAGGCGTAAAACTCCCCGACACCCTTTCACTACAAGAGATAGATGCGATGCTTGCTTCTATAGATTTAAGCACCGATGAAGGTCATCGCAACAAGGCGATGATAGAGATGCTCTACGCTTGCGGGTTACGCGTATCGGAGCTTATTTCGCTCAGATTGTCCGATTTGTTTTTTGATGAAGATTTTATCAGGGTGATGGGGAAAGGCAACAAACAGCGATTGGTACCTATTGAGGCTTACACCCAAAAGCAAGTGAAGCAATATATAGACAACCAGCGCCGACAGCTAAAAATAGCCAAAGGACACGAGGATTTTGTATTCTTAAACAGAAGGGGAAAACAGCTCACACGAGCGATGATTTTCACGATTGTAAGACAAGTAGCAGAAAATATAGGGTTACAGAAGACAATTAGTCCGCATACATTTAGGCATTCGTTTGCCACCCACCTATTGGAGAATGGTGCCAACTTGCGAGCTATACAAATGATGTTAGGGCACGAGAATATTACTACTACTGAAATCTACGTACACGTAGAGAAGAGTTATTTGCGAGAAGCACTGATAAAGTACCACCCACGCCAGAAGATGAGCTTTACCCAATAGCCCATTACGTCATCACTCTATATACAATGAGTGAAGCTCCACCTTATTAGCGTTTTTTAGTTAGAGGTCTTCAAAATCAAGGCTGCGATAAGTGCCATTAGTAACACCGTTACCATTAACTCTTACGTTTTCCAATCGTTCAGCATATAGCTCTTTCTTAAAATCCTTTTGATGGCGTTCAGAAATTACTTCTTCTCCTTTTTCATCAAAAACATAAGCAGTCATTTCGTTTAAAATGTCTTTAAACAATTCAAAATCTTCTTTATAGAGATAGATTTTGTGTTTTTTGTAGTGTACAGACCCATCGTCGTGCGTAAATTTCTTACTTTCGGTAATGGTCAAGTAATAATCATTAGCGCGTGTAGCCCTCACATCAAAGAAGTAAGTGCGCCTACCCGCCCTTAGGACTTTAGAGAAGATCTCCTCATTGTCCAAAAATTCTTTTTCTTCCATTGTACATACTGTTTTAATTATTCGCGTACAAAAGTCTATAAATAGAGAATACTATGCAAGTTTTTTAGCTATTATTTTATCGTTTCAGCTATATTTTATTATAATTTTAACATATATAGTGTAAAAATAGGAGTTAAACATAAAGTTATTAAAATGTAATTTACTAATTTCTTCATTTGCTAATTTGCTAAATTCCTAATTTGTTCATTTGCTAATTGTTTTGTACTTTTGCAGCCTTAAAAGAAAACAATGTCCGAAAAAACATCACGCACTAAACATACTTTTCATCAGCTATCGCGCTTTGTAAAACCTTATCGAGGCGTATTTATAGCCGTCGCGCTCTTTGCGATACTTTCTTCTATTTTTTCAACGGCTCAGCCTTACCTCATAAAAGTAGCAATCGACGATTATATCACCCTTAAAAACTACGAAGGGCTGTTGCGCATCACCTATATATTAGTAGCCTTGCTCTGCGCCGAAGTGTTGATGCAATTCCTTTTTTCTTATTATTCTAACTGGTTAGGACAAACCGTTATACGCGATATACGCGAAAAACTCTTTGCTCACTTGTTGCGCCTAAAGATGAGATATTTCGATAAATCGTCAATTGGTGTGCTCGTAACCCGTGCGGTGAACGATATGGAACGCATTGGCGAGATTTTCAGTTCAGGACTTTTTGAGATGGCAAGTGATGTGCTCAAAATGTTAGTTATCACCATCGTAATGTTTGTAATCGATTGGAAATTAGCGCTCATCAGTTATGCTACGATGCCGCTAATTCTCTACTTCACCCGTTGGTTTCAGCGTTCTATGAATGTCGCTTTTGTAGAAGTGCGCAAAGAAGTAGCTAACCTCAATGCCTTTGTACAGGAGCGCATTTCGGGTATCAAAGTAGTACAGCTTTTTGCCCAAGAGCGCGAAGAATTAGAAAACTTCAAGAAAATCAACGAGAAACATAAGCAAGCGTGGCTCAAAACAATATGGTATAACTCTATCTTCTTTCCTATTGGCGACTTGTGCGTATCGATTACTATTGCTCTTATCGTGTGGTTTGGCGGACGACAAATCGTAGGCGACAGTGTGTACGACTTGGGGAATATCTTCTTGTTTATACAACTCTCTCAACAGCTTTTCCGTCCTATCAGGCATATCGCCGATAAGTTCAACACTTTACAGATGGGCATTATCGCTTCCGATCGTGTGTTTGCTATTTTGGAAACTAAAAACGACTCGGAAACTGAAGGACACAAGGAACTTACCGAAGTGAAAGGGGCTATAGAATTTAAAGATGTTCATTTTGAATATATAGCAGGCGAAGAAATTTTGCACGGCATCAGTTTTGAAGTCAAAGAGGGTGAAACTATTGCTATTGTAGGGGCGACAGGCGCTGGAAAAACTACGATTACCAATCTGCTGAACCGTTTTTACGACCTTAGCTCTGGTGCAATTTACATCGATGGAGTAAATATTAAGGAATACACCCTCAGTTCGTTGCGAAAACACATCGCCACTGTATTGCAAGATGTATTTTTGTTTGCCGACAGCGTGCTGAACAACATCACCCTGAAAAATCCCGCCATCAGTGAAGAGGAAGTGATTGTAGCAGCTAAGAGCATAGGCGTTCACGATTTCTTGATGAGCTTGCCTGAAGGTTATCACTACAATGTGAAAGAGCGCGGCACAATGCTTTCGGCAGGACAACGCCAGCTTATTGCTTTCTTACGTGCTTATGTACACAAACCACAGATACTCATTTTAGACGAAGCAACTTCATCAGTCGATTCTCATTCCGAACAACTCATACAAAAGGCTACCGATAAAATGACTGAAGGGCGCACTTCTATTATCATCGCTCACCGCCTTACAACAGTGAAAAAAGCCGACAAAATTATCGTGTTAGACAAGGGAAATATCGTAGAAACGGGCACACACGAGGAGTTATTGCAAATAGAGAACGGTTACTACCGCAATTTGTACGAAGTGCAGTTTTTAGACGAATAATTTTTTGGTATATTGTTTGATTTACAGCTAATAAGTTTCATCAAAACATTGTTTAGTAATGAAAATCAAACATTTTTTATCTTCAGTAGCTTTACTGCTTCCCTTTATGATCACTGCACAGAAATCGGTGGTGCCCGAGGTGAAGGTAGTAAATGAACGCAATGCCAACCCTATGGTGTTGCAAGACCTCTCCATAGACATATTGGTAATAGGGCAAACAGCCGTTACCACTATGGAAATGACCTTTTACAACCCCAACAGCCGCGTAATGGAAGGCGAATTTCAGTTTCCTCTTGCCGACGGTCAGCAGGTGTCACGCTTTGCCTTGGACATCAACGGCAAAATGCGCGAAGGGGTGGTAGTAGATAAGACCTCAGGGCGCAAAGCCTTTGAGGAAATCGTGCGCAGGGGTGTAGACCCTGGTTTGTTAGAAAAGACAGAGGGCAATAACTTCAAAGCCCGCGTGTATCCTATGCCTGCCAAAGGTACTCGCCGTGTGCTGATCGCCTTTGAACAAGAGCTACACGAGCGCGACGGACAGGATTATTACTTCTTGCCTATCACGGCTAACACCACCCTTAAAAACTTCAAAGTACGCACTGAGGTGGTATCGCGCTTTGTAAAAGCTGATATTCAAAACAGCTTGCAATTAGACTTCAAACAAGCGCGCAACAGCTATATCAGTGAGGTGAGCCAACAGAATTTTGCGCTCAACCAGAACATTGCGCTCATTTTTCCAAAAATTGAGAAACCACAAAGCATTAGTGCTACTAAAGGCAACAAAACCTATTGCTATGGCAATATCGCCTTGGCTACTGCCCAACCCAAAAATAGAGCTACTCCTAAAGAAATAGGGCTTTTATGGGATGCGTCACACTCGGCAACCAATCGCGACAGAGCAAAAGAATTTGCTTTCTTAGACGCTTATTTCAAAGCACTCAAAAATGTAAAAGTCGTTCTTAGCAGTTTCAATATTCGCACTGATAAACCCCTTACTTTTGAAGTGAAAAACGGCAATTGGCAAGCGTTGAAATCACATTTAGAAAATTTGCCTTATGACGGTGCTACCGATGGCAACGCTATCAATTTCAGTCTCAAAGCCGATGAATTACTCCTCTTTAGCGATGGCATTTTCAACTTTGGCAGTAAAGATTTTTCAGTAAACGAAGTGGTAAAACAAGCCAAAACCCCTATAACGGTAGTCAATGCTTCGGCTATTGCCAATACACCAAAAATGCAATACCTCGCCAATGCTACGGGGGGTAGCTTTATAGATTTGACTACCCTCACTACCGAGCAGGCACTAAAAGTAGCGCAGACTATACCTTTCCAACTGCTGGATATAGAAGTGAAAAATGGCAAAATAGCCAATATTTTCCCGCAGAAAGGCACAGCTATTAGCAAAGGCAATTTCACTCTTGCCGGCGAATTACAAACTAAAGAAGCAACCTTAGTACTCAGCTTTGGATACCCTAAAAATGTAATACTACAAAAAGAAATACATTTTGTAGCCAACCCCGATGCTTCGGGAAGTGAGTTTGAACTATTGCGCCGTATATGGGCAGAAAAGCAAATTGCACAATTAGAACGCGAAGGCGCTGAACAAAAGCAAATAGATGCCGTAGGGCGTGAATATGGCATTGTAACTGAAGGTAACTCACTTATCGTTTTAGAAACCGTAGAAGATTATGTGCGCTACCGCATTACACCTCCTGAAGAATTGGCTAAAGAGTACTATGCTAGACTAAACTCTCAAGCAGAAGAGAAAAAAGAGAGGAAAAAGGAAATTTTAGAAGACCTTATTGAGCAATCAAACGAGCAAACAGAATGGTGGAAAACCGTATATCCTCTAAAAGATAAAAAAACTAAAAACAAAAAGCAGCTAAATGTAGTAGTAGATGAAATAACCGACAATCGTGCTGAGATAAAAGATGAGGTTATAGCTTCTGCTGAAATAGCTAAAATGGAAGAGTCTGTACCTCAAGCTGAAGTTCAAGCTCAAGCGCGAGGAATCAGTATGAGAGGGATAAGCTCTGTTTCAGAAGATACTGACCGATCAGAACTCAATGAGGTAGTAGTAAGGGGTTACGCTCCTGTGATGAAAAGAAGTCTAACAGGCTCTGTTTCTGTTATAGCTACAAATGATGTGAGAGTTGAAAATACCCCAATGGCAAATATAGAACTCAATGCCTACAACCCCGATACTCCTTATTTAAAGGTAATGGAATACACTGAAGAAGCTAAAGCTGTAGAAACCTATTACAAACTGAAAAAAGAATACGACACAACACCTGCTTTCTATGCCGATGTAGCCGATTATTTCTTCAAAAAAGGCAATCGCGAGCAAGCTATTTTGGTAGTATCTAATTTAGCAGAACTCGGTTTAGACGACCCGCAACTGCTCAGAGTATTAGGTTATAAACTCAGTCGTTACAATGCCAAAAAAGAAGCGGTACTAGTATTCCAAAAAGTAGCAACTATACGACCAGAAGAGCCTCAATCTTTCCGTGATTTAGGCTTAGCTTTAGCCGATGATACCCAGTACAATGAAGCAGTGAAGAACCTTTATAAAGTAATTACTGAAGATTGGAACGACGATCGATTTGAAGATGTAAAGCTCATTACCCTGAACGACATCAACAGTATCGTAGCGCGTAATAAAAATGTAAAAACGAGCTATATCGACAAGCGTTTGCTCAAAAAAGAGCCCGTAGATGTGCGTGTAGTACTCTCTTGGGATACCAATGATTGCGATATGGACTTATGGGTAACCGACCCTAAAGGCGAGAAATGTTATTACCAAAACACACTCACTTATCTCGGTGGAAAAATATCAGACGACGTAACTGAAGGTTATGGTCCTGAAGAGTTTATGATAAAAAAAGCTATGAAAGGTCAATACAAAGTGCAGGTAAATTACTATGGTAGCAATTCCCAAAAGCAATTGATGCCGGTAAGCTTACGCATTACTTTCTACACCCACTACGGAACACCACAACAAAAACAACAAGAAACAACTATACGTCTCAACGATGAAAAAGATGTAATTGAAGTAGGAGCTTTTCAGGTAAAATAGATAACAAATAAACAAGAATAGATAACAAAAAAGTGGGGCTTAAAAGCCCCACTTTTTTTAGTAATTTCTATTTTTAAGTCTCAAATTATCTAAATAATTACTCAACAATATTAGCAATACTTACGCGGTTCCAATCTGGCTCGCTAAACATATCACCGATACCATTACCTTCAGCTTGGATTCTATCAGCTGAGATTTTGTAACGGTTAACTAATAGAGTTTTAACAGCTTCAGCACGAGCAGTAGCTAATTTTTTGTTTTTCTCTAAGTCACCTTCAGGAGAAGCATAACCTTTGATAACAACTTTAGCATTTCTATATTTGTTAAGGTAAGAAGCGATACGCTCTACGTTAGGCAATTGAGATGCATCAATAGTACTTTTAGCTACACGGAAAGTAACTACAGACTCTAAAGTTTTCTTGTTTTTAGTAACAACTTTCTCAACTACTTCAGGTTTTTTGTTACGAGCAGCCTCTAAATCATCTTGCAATTTTTTGATTTGTTTTTGGTCATCAGCTAATTGTTTGTTTTTGCTGTTCAACTCATCACGAAGTCTTGCTAACTCACCGCTGTTATCAGGCGCTTGAGCAGCTGTAGTGAAGTGGTGAGCACCATTGCTACCTTTGAAACGGTAAACTACACCAGCAGTTACTTGAATCATAGAGTTCAAAGTATTCAACTCATTTTGAGAAACTGATGGATTTGTGTTAACGTGTTGTACAACACCAATAGGGTTAATTCCGCGTTCAACACCATAAACAATAGCAGGGCTAATTTTAATTCCCCAAGCTTTGCTTTCACCTAAGTTGAACAATAAGTTAGAACCAAACTGAGCACTCATCCAGTTCAATTTTGCTCCATTATCAGCTTTTCTGTTGTCAGCACCTTGTGGGTACAAGTGATACCAGCCTAAACCAGCAAAACCTTCAACTTCGAAGAAACGAGGAGTTCCTTTGTAGCCAGCAAAAAGATTGCTCAAGTTTACAGTACCTACTAAACTTACATTGCTAGCATCTACAAAGTTACCATAAATTTGAGATTCGTCAAAGTTTACTGGACGTACATACGCCATACCTTCAACGCCTAAACGGAACGCTGGAGAGATTTGTTTACCAATCTCAGCTCCAAAAGTAGCACGGGTGTTTTTAAAGAAAGCTTCACGAGTAGTATCGGAGAAACCACCAAATTTTACACCTACTTGCCAGTTGTCAAAAAATTTGCTCTTACTTAGCATTTCTTGTGCGTTAGCACTTACGAAAGTTGCAACCACTGCTGCAACACTTAAAAGAGTTCTTTTCATAAAAATAACGTTTAAAAAAAACTTATTCACGATTAATATGGGGCAAATGTATAACTATTTTTTATAACTACCTCATTTTTGAGCTACAAAAACGCTCTAATCTCTTTTTTTTAACTTTTCTTTTACATTTAATTTAGAAAAACATTCTGTTTTTGTTAAAAAATAAAGTGTTTTTTGGACTAATATTCATCAGTTGGGGTCACGAATATTTCGTCGGATTTGTGGCGATAACCACTTATGCGCTCTTGCAAATCTTGGAAAACAACAAAGAGTACGGGTATGACTATCAATCCAAAGAAAGTACCTATCAACTGCCCTACCGCAGCTCCTGTAGCTACTGAACGGTTACCTTCGGCACCTACTCCTGAGGCAAATACCAATGGCATCAAACCAACGATAAAGGCAAAGGAGGTCATCAAGATAGGACGCAAACGCGCCATAGCAGCATTGATGGCTGCTTTAGAGAGACTCTCACCCATACGGCGGCGCTGTACAGCAAATTCTACAATTAGAATTGCGTTCTTCGCCAAGAGTCCCATTAGCATAATAAGAGAGATTTGGAAATAGATATTGTTTTCCAAGCCGAAAAGCCACTGTCCTAAATAAGCTCCAAAGATACCAAAAGGCAATGAGAAGAGCACTGATAATGGCAATAAGTAACTCTCATATTGTGCTGAAAGGATAAAATAAGTGAATACCAAGCTGAGCAAAAAAATGAGTATGGTTTGTGAGCCTGCGGTTTGTTCTTCACGTGTTAAACCTGTATAATCGATACTATAATTAGCATTAAGGGTTTGGGCTGCTACCTCCTGTACTGCTTTTAGGGCATCACCCGTACTATAGGCAGGGTTGTTCTGAGCCGAAATAGATACCGAAGTAAATAAATTATAACGGCTGAGCGATTGAGGTCCAAAGGTACGTGTGAGCGTTACGAACTCGGTAATAGGCGCCATTGTGCCACTACCTGTTTTTACGAACAAGTTGTTGAGGCTATTGAGGTCTTTACGCGCTTCGGGCAACGATTGTACCATTACGCGGTATTGCTTTCCGTAAAGGGTAAAGTCGGTAGCGTAAAAACCACCTATATAGTTCTGCAAGGTAGAAAGAATCGTACTCACCGTAATACCCGATTGCATAGCGCGCTCTACATTGATATCCATTTGGTATTGTGGATAATTTACATTGAAAGAGGTTTGAGCAAATTTTATTTCAGGGCGTTGCATCAAAGCACCTAAAAATTGTTGTGCATTTTTGTTCACCTCACTGATATCACTTCCGGATTTATCCAAGAGCACAAACGATACCCCACCACCTATACCAAAACCAGGTACTGAAGGCGGTTGGAAGAAAATCACATTGGCATCTTTAACATTAGCTACTGCACGAAAGGCATTATTGATAATTGACTGAATGTCTTGACCAGGGAGTTTAGAACGCTGTTCGAAAGGTTTCAGCTTGAAGAAGCCCATACCATTGTTACTACCTTCGCCCGAAATCATACCACGCCCCGTTACAAAGGTAACATTTTCCACCCCTGGGATATTGGAAAGACTTTCGTTTACTTCACGCATAATATTGGCGACACGTTCCATAGATGCCCCAGGAATCATAGACACATCCATCATCACAAACCCTTGGTCTTCACTGGGCACAAAGCCCGATTTCATACTTTTATTGGCAAAATAGATACCACCTCCTGCTAAGAGTAAAAGCACTAAGGTTACCCATTTGTGGCGAAGGAAGAAAGTAAAAGTTTGTCCGTATTTATAAGTTGCTGCATTGAAAGCTACATTAAACTTGTGGAAGAACTTGCCAAACCACGATTTTTCTTCGTATTCTTTATCACCGTGAGGTTTGAGGAAGAGCGAGCAAAGTACCGGACTGAGGGTGAGCGCATTGATTGCTGAAATGACAATCGCTACAATCAGAGTTACCCCAAATTGTTTGTAGAACACCCCCGTAGTACCGCCCATAAAGGTTACCGGTACGAACACTGCTGCCATTACCAAAGTGATAGAAATAATCGCTCCTGTAATCTCGTTCATAGCCGAAATGGTAGCGGGTTTCGCTTTCTCGTGAGTTTGCTCCATCTTGGCGTGTACTGCCTCGACGACGACTATCGCATCATCCACCACTATACCGATAGCCAATACCAAGGCAAAGAGGGTGAGCATATTGATAGAATAACCAAAGAGGTTCAAGAAGAAGAAAGTACCCACGATAGACACTGGCACCGCAATAGCAGGAATGAGCGTAGAGCGGAAGTCTTGCAAGAAAATATACACCACCAAGAACACCAACAAGAAAGCCTCCAAGAGGGTAGACACCACTTTAGAAATGGCAGCATCTAAGAACGTATTGGCGTTGTAGTTGATCGTATAAGTAATCCCTTCAGGGAAAGAAGGTTTTAGCTCCTCTAAGAGTTTTTCGATATTTTGGATAATTTCGTGAGCATTAGAGCCTGGGGTTTGGGAAATACCCATAGCCACCGCAGGACGACCTTTACTTTCAGAAAATCCTGTATATCCCAAGGCATCGAGTTCTACCGTAGCCACATCTTTGAGGCGAAGTACACGTCCGCCATCTAAGGCTTTAAGCACTATATTCTCGTATTCAGATACTTGAGTGTATTTTCCTTTATATTTAATTACATATTCATAGCTACTACCGCTGTTTTGCCCCAAAGTACCCGCAGCTGCTTCTCTACTCTGAGCTGAAATTGCAGCAGTTACCTCGGTAGGGTTGAGCCCATAGGCTTGGAGTTTTTGCGGATTTAACCAAATACGCATAGAATAGGTTTTACCTCCAAAAGCACTGGCATCCCCTACCCCACTGATACGTTTGATCGCAGGAATCACATTGATGCTCAAGTAGTTTTGCAAGAACACATCGTCTAACTCTTTATTTTCAGAAAAGAAAGTGAGGAACATCAGGTTACCTGAACTCTGCTTGCGCACCGTTACCCCCGATTGGGTTACCTCCGATGGCAAAATAGAGTTCGCACGCGACACTGCATTTTGCACGTTTACTGCTGCAATATCACCATTGGTGCCTTGTTTGAAATACACAGTAATATTTGCTGAACCACTATTAGAAGCCGATGAGGTAATATAATCCATATTTTCAACCCCATTGATTTGTTCTTCTAAGGGAATCACCACTGCTTTAAGCACTGTTTCGGCATTGGCACCTGCATAGTTAGCCGATACCTGTACCGTTACAGGGGCAATATCGGGGTATTGGGAAATAGGTAAGGATACAATCCCTAAAATCCCTAAAATTACTATCAGAATAGAAATTACCGTTGATAGTACCGGTCTGTTTATAAAACTTTTTATCATAAGTTTAAGTTATAGATTCTTCTTTTTAATTTGCTAATTTACTAATTTGCCAATTATTTCCAGCCACCTCCGAGGGCTTTATACAGGGTGATACCATACTGCATACGAGTGAATTGTGCGTTGGCTACACTAAGCTCGGCATTGAGGCGGTTTACTTCGGCAGTGATCACCTCCAAATAATTCACCATACCGCTATCAAAGAGTTGTTTAGAGAAATCAGTTGCTTTTTGATAGGCTTCCATCTCTTTAGTTTTGAGTTGGATAAACTCGTCTTGAGAGTTGAATTGGTGCATTGCATCGGAGACTTCTTTGCCTGCTGAAAGAATTGCCTTTTTGAAGTTGAGCAAAGCGGTTTCTTGAGCCGCTTTTTGCACTTCGTACTGGGTGCGTATTTGTCGGCGATTGAGGATAGGTTGCGCCAATCCCGCTATAAAGTTAGCAAACATCGATTTGGCTGAAAACCAAGTGTCGAGTTCAGTACTGCTGATACCACCACGAGCGCTGAGGGTGAGGGTAGGATAGAAAGCAGCGCGGGCTACATTAGTGAGTTCGAAAGCGTTGCGCAAGTTGAGTTCGGCACGTGCCACATCAGGACGATTTTCGAGCAAACTTACAGCATATCCCTGACGAAATTCAGTAGGAAATTGTTGTTCGGCAAGGGTGCTTCGCTCTATGTGATGAGGTTCTTCACCGAGGAGTACACATATCGTATTCTCTAATGCCCATATACTATTGTTGATTGTAATAAGTTGTGCTTGTGCGTTGTACACAAGTGCTTCGATTTGCTTGGTCGCTACTTCGGTAGTAGAACCTGCATTTTTGAGTTGTTTGGTAGTTTCTAAACTTTTGGTGCGGAACTCAATTGTTTGTTCGAGTACTTTTTTCTGTTCGTCAAGCATCAACAATTGGTAATAAGCTGTCGCTAAAGTTGCTACCACTTCGGACTGCACTGCTTTTTGAGCTTCGACCGTTGCTAAATAAGAGGCATAGGAGGCGCGTTTTTGGGCGGAGAGTTTGCCCCAAATATCGGCTTCCCACGAAGCGCTACCTGTGATATCAAATAGGTTGTTATAAGTACGTTCTCCCAGACCTCCCGCTGCATTGATAGAGCTGGTGCTACGGGTGTAGTTTGCCCCTACTGAGAGGGTAGGAATAAAAGCAGCCTTACTTTGCTTGAGGTAGGCTTGTGCTGAAACTACACTTTGCATTGCTACACGCACATCGAGATTATTAGAAAGCGCCTTGCTGATGTGCTGTTGGAGAGTGGCATCGGTGAAGATGTTACGCCAAGAGACATTGGCACTGCTAAGACTATCCGTAGGGATATTGTCCGTACGGAAAAGTTTTTCATTCACGACATTGGGACGCTCGTAAGTTTTGCGACCTGCACAAGCGGTAAGGGTAAGGGCTATAGTTACTATAGCAACTGATTTATAAATAATTCTGTACATATTAGTTGTTAGGGGTTAGGGGTTCAGACGGGGCAGACAAGGCAGACGGGGCTGATGAAAGTGTAAAAGAGAATAGAATTATAGTAAGTCGGGTCATATCAAAAATATTTTATTTCTTCTTACTCTTATTCTTTTTATGTTGGTTATAGTAATCCTTGGTATAAGCTACTAATCCATATTGACTGAGATAGCCATATTGCTCAAATAACTCTTGCTTCTCCATTACAGAATACTTGTAAAACTGTCCGCTTCGGAGTTCTTCTTTGAATGCTTCTCTATCTTTTTCTTCAACTATCTTATCATTACGTATAAAAAGGATTCCACAAAGATAAGTATATTCAATACAAATATTACTATTCCTATAGGTTCTATCCATAGTATGGTTGTATACTTGGTGAGATGTGTCTTTAAACACAATATAACAGTCCATATTGTCAAAGTGGATTGTATCCCACTGTTTTGCTTGTATCTTATACATACCATTGGCATCTGTTTTTACCTCATTAGCTGCATAATACCCGTCTTTTGTATAAGTAATTACATCTGTTCTTACAGGAATATTAGCAAGAGGCTTCCCTTTATAGTCGGTAACTTTGCCTGTTATAGTAATTTGCGCCATAGCCGAAAGCGTAAAAAAGAATAGAAATATAGTAATTCGGGTCATAACTTTTATTTTTTAGTGTTTACAATGATTACGCCATACACGCCCTCTGCACCATACAAAGGAACTCCTAATTGTCCATCTATTTCTATTATTTCCTCTATTTTCTTCCGTCGTATTTTTTTGAGAAACTCTTCCTTTTTTTCTATAGGCAATCCGTCGAGAACAAACAACTTGTCGCAAGGCGTTTTCAAACTTATAGAAGGTGTAGAGGCTCTTGGGTCGTTGTTCCTGCTTTCAATAGGAGAGTGTTGTACAAAGTTATGGCTTTGTTCTCTTGCTTCTTTTACGACGAGATAACAATCCTCTATATTTTCAGGTTGTATCGCATCCCAGCGGTGGGCATTGATAGTGTAATTGCCTATGCTATCGGTGAAGGTTCGAGTCCCCCTATCGTTGTTACGCACTTTGATATTAGCCAGAGGATTGCCTTCTTTATCAGTAACTTTCCCTGAAACCACTATAAGGCGATACGTTTGATAGAATTCTCCAATTTCTCTATAATGTTGCTCTTTTCTGTTGAGTTGTTTATTGGGAGGATTATTGACAAGAGCTTCTGCTTTCCGAAAAGTGTCCTTAGTGATGATATATACCGCTCCATATTTTGCACTACTGCCAAAAAGATTTTTAGCTTCTTCTCTAAAAAACACCAAGATTTCGGCTATATCTTCGGGTTGTAGCTTTTTAGTCTTCAAGCTCCATCTACTCAATTTCTTTCCATCAATGAGATAAAGAGGTGGCTCGTTAGGAATTCTCCCTATATCCTTTATGCCTCCGCCTTGGGATTCCTTAACTTGTGCTGTGAGAGGCAGAGAAAAGAGTAATAACAACAAATATTTCATAATAACAAGTTACGAATGACGAGTGACGAATGACGAATGACGAATGACGAGTTACGAACGACGAGTTACGAGTTACGAATGACGAGGGGCAACTTTTCACTAAAAGATGGGTTGTATTTTCTTTACGAGGCTGTCCATTGAAATGGGTTGAGGTTTGATCACGGTACCCGTACGTACTTTATTGAGACCTTGAGCGAGGATGGTATCACCTTTTTTGAGTCCGCTTTCTACAACTGCATAGTTATCGGCGCGGTTTTTAAGTGTGATGACGGTTTGTCGCAAGGTATCTTTTTCGGCTACGCGATATACAAATACTTTTCCTTGTTGTTCAAAAGTGGCTACCTCAGGAATTACAAGTGAATTATTGAAATTTTGAGGTATTTTAATCGTTCCACTATTGCCATTAGTGAGCAATTTGTTAGGGTTAGGGAAAGTAGCGCGGAACTGTATGCTACCTGTAGAGGGGTCGATTTGTCCGGTTACTGCTTGAATTTTACCTTTCTCGGCATATTCTTTTCCGTTAGCCAATACCAAAGAAGCCTCAGGCAGGTTTTTGAGTTTTTCGGCAGTAGTTTTGCCTTCGGTGTTAGCTAAAAAGTCGAGGTATTCTTTTTCGTTCATTGAAAAATAAGCATATACCTCTTTCACATCAGAAACGGTAGTGAGTACGGTATTATTGGCAGTTACTAAAGCACCTTCGCGGAAGTTGATTGCTCCTACTACTCCATTTACAGGTGCTTTCACTACCGCAAAACCAATATTACTCGCCACCTCGTTGTAGGCAGCTTGAGCGCGTTGCAAGTTGGCTTTGGCAGTTGCTAATTGCACGGGGCTCACGATATTTTTTTCTACCAAAGGCACTAATTTATCTACCTCAACCTTAGCCGCATCTACAGCTGCTTTGGCTGAGGCTGCCGACTGGTTAAGGGTTTGTGTTTCCAGCTGAAACAAGGGTTGCCCTTGGGTTACTGCCTGACCTTCGTCTACTAATACTTTGGTGATATAACCAGAAATCTTGGCCTGCACGGAGCTGTTTACAATACCTTCAATATTTACTGGATAAGAGAGTTGAGAAACCGTATTTTGCTCCCCTACTACAATCACAGGATAAGCCTCAGGTCCATTTGATTGTTGTTGCTGTTGATTTCCATTATTACAAGCTACCAATGCGATAGCGGTTGTTGCTGTTAAAAAGATTTTATTCATTATACTTTAATTATTAGTTGTTAGTGTTAGGACAAGTCGGACGGGGCTGACAAGTCGGGTGAGGTAGATGGAGTTGGAGGGTGAGGGTTATTGGCAAAAATACTTCAAAAATAGTTATAGGCAAGTGTGGGATGGCGTTAATCTTTTGTTAAAGTTTAGCAAATGAGACAAATGCACTGTTTTAAAATTTATGGTGCAAAGGTAAGATGAAGAGAGGATTTAGGCAAATAATATCGACAGAAAGGCTGATTTTATCGACGAAAAGTGTAAAGTACGAGATGTATTTTTTTAACCTTTGATTTGCTTTACTAATATTACACTAAAGACTCCCATTACGAGAATCACTCTAAGCATATTGTGTAAGGCTCTGTATTGAGGTTGGGTTTGGCTTTTCCAAAGAAAGGCTACAAAAAACAATAAATAAAGCATTGTGAAGTAGAGAAAGTACGTCAGTTTGAATATGAGGAAACTATGAAGTAGCCAATAGATAGGCAGAAAGCAGAGCAATACGTTCAAGGTGATGAGTTTTTTAGCAAAACTCTCACCATAGACCACGGGAATTGTAGCATAGTTGTGAGTGAGATCTCCTTTGATGTTTTGCAAATCTTTGATAAACTCTTTGGTGAGCATTAACAGAAAGATGAGTATAGCATGGGCGAAAATCACGGTTTCGAAATTGCGATAATACACAAATATTGCAAAAAAGGGGATAATAGCTAAACTTGCTGAAGTGAGGTTGCCCCAAAGCAATAGTTTTTTGATACGGTGTGAATAAAGCCACATTGTGAAGATATAACCTGAAAAGAAAATCACTGCTCTAAACGACACATAACTAGCTACTATTACTGAGAGAAAATTGAGCAAAAAATAGAGGGTAAGTTTGGTATTCTGACTCACTAAGTGGTTGATCATCGTTTGGGTAGGTTTATTAATCAAATCTTTATCTTTGTCGTAAAAACCATTGATAATATACCCTCCAGCGATAGCCAAAGCTCCTGCTATGACGAGCATCAACAAGTGTGTATCGGCAAGGACTTCACGCCAAGGTTTTTTGGAGAGCACGAAGATAGAGGCTAAGTACTGAGCTACACAAACCATCGCGATATTGTAGCCACGCACTACCGAAAAAAGCCCCAATAATTTTAATAAAGCTCTTCTCTTCATACTATCTAACTGTTATTTCTAACTTCTATATTACTTGTATATAGAAAGTCGTTGTCCCACGCGTACTTTATTACTTTTCATTCGGTTCCAGCGTTTGATATTATTGATTGTCACGCCGTGGCGACTAGCAATTTTACCTAAGTTATCGCCTTTTTTCACCGTATAAACTGTTTTTTTAGTAGATTTACCTCCTGCGTATTGTTCGCCTTTGGTTACTTCAGGAAGAACTTGTTCACGTTGAGCTTTTTGTTCGTTTAGATAGTTGTAGATGGCTTGTTCATTGGATACGAATTTACCTATCTCTGAAATAGGCAAGCGCACCGCATAGTTGCGCCCTTCTACATAAGGCACTACATCTAATTGGTAAGAAGGGTTAAAAAACTGAATATCTTGTACATCCATACCTGTAATTTCGGCTATATCCTTGAAAGGAATGGCTTGTTTTACACGAATGGTATCAGTTTGGAAGAGATGATTGGCGCGTTTTTGAGGTTTGAAGCCGTGTTCTTTAGCATATTCAAAAATATAGAGTGTTGCCAAGAAAGCAGGCACATAACCCGCTGTTTCACGAGGAAGATAGGGGCGCAAATTCCAATAGTTAGTCTTTCCGTTAGATCGGCGTATAGCTTTAGTGACATTGCCAGGTCCTGAATTATAGGCAGCGAGAGCTAAATCCCAGTCGCCAAATATTTTATAGAGTTCGTTTAAGTATTTTGCAGCGGCCTTAGTAGAACGAACGGGGTCGCTGCGTTCATCGACATAGTTATTTACCTCTAAGCCATAGCTTTTACCTGTAGCATACATAAATTGCCACAAGCCTGTAGCCCCAGCGCGAGAGCGGGCTTTAGGATTTAAGGCTGATTCAATAATGGCGAGGTATTTCATTTCAAGAGGAATTTTTTGGTTACTCATTTCCTGTTCGAACATTGGAAAATAGTAATCACTGAGGCTCATCAGGCGTTCTAAGGAAGAGCGGCGATTTTTCAAAAACGATTTGATCACCTGTTCTAATATAGGGTTATACTCCACGTTGAAAGGTGTTTTTTCATTCAGTTTACGCAAGCGCTCTTTGAGTACTTCAGTAGGCAACTCACTGTAATCTACATCAGTAGGGGTTGCGGCTACATCTTCGCTCATTTGAAAGAACAAATCGGAATTAGACAGTTCTTTCAGCCATTTTTCATCGTATTTTTTTATGTTGGGATTATCGTTAAACTTGTGTAATCCTTCGCGTTTAGGATTTCTATTTATTGTGTCTTTTTGAGAGTTTTGCGCCTGTATTGGCATACTACCTAAGAGCAAACAGGCGAGGGTAGTGAGTGTATATTTTTTAAATTTCATATTCTTAATAATGTAAGTGCGTTTTTTAGTTTATTACAATAAGGGCGACAAAACTACTAAAAATATTACAAAGAGACAAATATTCGCTCAAGAAACTTTAAAAATCGATTTCAGGGTCTTCAGTATCTCCTTCTTTTTCTTTATTGCAATCTATAGGAATTTCTTTATTTTGAGGGGCAGGAAAAGCGCCTTTAGAAACGTTCAAATCTTTATCGGCATAGCATTTTTTCATATAATAGCCGAATATGGGGAGTGCCATTGTAGCCCCTTGACCGTAGGCAGTAGTACGGAAGTGTACCGCGCGGTCTTCACCTCCTACCCAAACACCGGTAACAAGATTAGGCACCATACCGATAAACCAACCATCGCTATTATTTTGAGTGGTACCTGTTTTACCTGCAATAGGGTTCGTAAATTGATAAGGATATCCTGTCATTACATTTTTGTAAATGGTATTATAAGTTTCTGCACCTTTGGTACGCAAGCGCGCTCCTGAACCATAGCGTGTAACCCCTTCCATCAAGTTTACAACAGCACGAGCTACTTCAGCACTTACTACATCGTGAGTTTCAGGGGTGTTTTCAAAAAGTACTGTACCGTTCTTATCTTCTATACGCGTTACCAACACAGGTTTTACATATACCCCTTCATTGGCGAAAGTACCATAAGCCCCTACCATTTGGAAGACAGTTGCATCGGCGGTACCTAAGGCGATAGAAGGCATTTCGGGCATATTGGAAGTGATGCCGAGTTTTTTCACCAAATTGATCACGGGTATAGGGCCTACTTTATCCATCAGGTTTACAGTAATAGAGTTTACTGAGTTTGCCAAAGCGTATTTGAGGGTCATCATTTTACCTGTGAAATTACCTGTAGAGTTACGTGGGCACCACGCTTGCACATTGCCGTACTTATGAGCTTCTACACACGTTGGGATATCAGGGAGTTCCATACAAGGAGAATAGTGCAATTGGTCGATAGCGGTGGCATATACAAAAGGTTTGAAGGTAGAGCCCGTTTGGCGAGCACCTTGTATCACTTGGTCGTATTGGAAATGCTTGTAGTTGATACCTCCTACCCACGCTTTTATGTGTCCTGTTTGAGGTTCCATAGACATCATACCTGTACGCAAATAAGCTTTATAATACAATATAGAGTCACGTGGGGTCATAATGGTATCTTTTTCACCTTTCCAACTGAAGACACGCATCTCTACTTTTTTATCAAACGACTCGCGGATTTCCTTTTCGGAATAGCCTAAATACTTAAGGTGTATCCAGCGATTAGAGTTTTTCATTGCGCGTTCCATTAGGTTTTTATACTCTTCTTTAGAGACTTTTACAAAAGGATAGGTAGCATTTTTCTTAGGGTTATTCTCGGCGTCGAAGGCTTTTTGTAGTTGTTTCATATGAGCTTTCACAGCAGCCTCGGCATAAGCCTGCATCTTAGAGTCGATGGTTGTATAGACTTTCAATCCGTCGAGATAGAGGTTGTGTTTAGTACCATCGGGTTTAGGGTTTTGGTCTATCCAGGTTTTCATATAAGAACGCAGGTACTCACGGAAGTAGGTTGCCATCCCGTCGTTATGACTTTCGGGGGTAAACTTGATTTTCAATGGCAACTTTTGCAAGGAATCTTTTTGTTCTTGGGTAATGTAGTTGTTCTTAGCCATTTGGGCGAGTACCACATTGCGACGGTTAGTTACTCCTTCTTTATTTTTCACAGGATTGTAGAGAGCAGAGTTTTTAAACATCCCTACAAGCATTGCGCCTTCTTCTATTTTGAGGTTTTTAGGTTCTTTATCGAAGTAGATTTTAGCAGCCGAACGGATACCATCGGCATTGTTATTGAAGTCGTAGATATTGAAGTACATTGCTAATATCTCTTCTTTAGTATATTGTTTTTCAAGGCGTGTAGCGATCACCCATTCTTTTATTTTTTGAGTATAACGTGCTAAACCTCTGGTTTTTTCTTTATGAAAAAGCTGTTTTGCCAATTGTTGTGAGATGGTGGAAGCACCTCCTTTTCTGCCAAAATAGACCATTGCCCGCAACGTACCACGCACGTCGATTCCTGAGTGTTCATAGAAACGTTCGTCTTCGGTGGCGACGAGGGCATCGACTAAGTGTTTAGGTAAATCTTTAAAGCGGATAGGCGTACGGTTTTCATCTAAATAGAATTTTCCTAACGATTTACCATCGGCGGTAACGATTTCGGTAGCCAAATTGGTTTCGGGATTTTCCAAGTGTTGGAAGTCGGGCATTTCGCCCAACAAGCCTAAAGAAGCTGAAGTAAAGAGTAATATCACTCCTACCACGCCCGCTATAAAGATATACCAAAACCATCTCACGACTGTGCTGAGTCCTTTTTTAGGTTTGCGGCTGTTGTTGTTGCTGTTTGTGCTGTTTGCTTTTTTCATAGTTTATTATTTTTTAAGTCTCCTACGAATTTCACGAATTTACACGAAATTGAGACTATATAAAACTCTTTTGTATTAGGCAATTATTTATTAGTTTCTTCGCGTAGCCCCACTTCGGTGATTCCTTTGAGTATTGGTATTCCTTCATCATCACCTATTTTGCGCATTGCTTGTTCTATTTTGATGTTGTACTTACCTTTAGCAGGGAAAACGAATTGTTCTTTGTACCACAATTTGCTTTCTTTCACTGCTGAATAGCCATCTCCCAACCATTTACCTTCGGGGGTTGCCATTTCGTATTGCAACGTATCGACAATTACCTTATCGCTATTGGGCACTTCCATTTTGGCAATCAAATAGATATTGCTAAACTCGTAATGCTCATCGTTACGCAACATTATGAACAAGTTTTTTTTAGCCAACGTATCGTTTGCTTCTAAAAGAAAGGTTACAGGTTCGTTTTTAGTCCAACCATTAGGCAAAGACACATATTGGCTGTATTCCACATTACTATGGCAAGACACGAGGGTTAGCCATAGGAGTAATACACTAAGCGTTCTCATTTTTAGGTTTATCGGCATTAGAGGCTTTGGGTTTGTTATTTTTATTATTGGATTTTTTCTTAGCGGTATTAGGGTTGTTATTAGCATTAGGATTGTTATTATTGCCGTTATTTTTAGGCTTGAGCGATTGTTTCTTTTTGTTAGACTGCCCTTGGGGTTGGGATTGTGCTTGTTGGGTTTTGTTATCTCGCTGAGGCTTACTGTTATTATTGCTCGCTTTTTTGTTGTTATGCTTGTTCTTTTTGCGTTTAGGGGCATCGAAACGGGTGATACTATCTTCTTCTACTGGAGCGAGTTCAATACCTTCATAAGCTGAAGTGCTTTTACGTGAAGACAAATCAGTAACGATAGCATACTCTTCTAACTCTTCAATAGGTTCTCCCTCTTTATTGAGTTCGATAATTTCTTTTACGCTATCTACTGAGAGTTTGTGCCAAGTGATAGGATTTTCGTCGTAAGTGAACCACATTAGGCGTTTGAAGATGTCTATTTTTTGGCACGATGCCATACCGCGCTGTGTGTGGAGTTTTACATCGGTGCGGGGGAAATCTTGCAGAGCATCGAGATAGGTATCGAGTTCGAAGTTCAAGCAGCATTTGAGTTTACCGCACTGGCCTGCAAGTTTTTGAGGGTTGAGTGACAATTGCTGGTATCGTGCTGCTGAAGTGGAAACGCTTCTGAAATCGGTAAGCCAAGTAGAGCAGCAGAGTTCACGACCGCAAGAACCTATTCCACCTAAGCGGGCTGCCTCTTGGCGGAAACCTATTTGTCGCATTTCTATACGCACAGAAAAGGCTTTTGCCATATCCTTGATGAGCTGGCGGAAATCGACACGCCCCTCGGCTGTGTAGTAGAATGTTGCTTTAGAGCCGTCGCCTTGGAATTCTACATCGGAGATTTTCATCTCTAAACCTAAGGCAATTGCTAATTCACGCGATTGTTTTTGGACTTCTATTTCTTTGGCGCGTGACTGTTGCCATACATCGATATCGTGCTGATTAGCTTTGCGATACACTCGAGGTATATCGCCTTCCCAATCGATTTTGCGTTTTTTCATTTGTGAGCGCACCAATTCACCTGTAAGGGTTACGACTCCTACATCGTGTCCTGAAGGGGCTTCGGTGGCTACTACATCACCCATTTGGAGGGGCAATTTATCAACATTGCGGAAATACTCTTTGCGGCTATTTTTGAAGCGCACCTCGACGCAATCAAAATACTCTTGTCCGCCAAGGAGTTGGGTATTTGCCAGCCAATCAAAAACTGATAATTTGGCAGTGCCAAAGCTTCGCGCTCCGCAGTTTGTATTACAGCTATTGTTCGTATTGTGTGTGCAAGTATTGCAACTCATTTTTCTATGGATTATTACATTAATAGAGAGGGTATAAGAGCCCTTTCAATCGGCAAAAATACGAATAATTTAGAAATTAGCAAATTTGTGAATTAGCAAATTAGAGAAAAGTAGAGAGAATATTATAGGGAGAACCTCGAAGAATCTTGGAAGATTCTGGAGGGTCTCGGGGAAAAGTAGACAGATAAAAAGGATTGATTATTGATTTCTAAAACCTAATTCTTGATTAAAACTGGAAATAGATAAATGGTTGTATATCGGTGGAATAGGCTTGATAACATATCAATACTACCACTAAGGCGATGGCGGCTTTTACTACGTAATGGCTTTCGGCAAAAACGTGCTCGGTATAGTCTTTCCAGCGTTGGGGTAGCCAGTGGGTGATATAGCCTATGAGGATGATTCCTAAACTAATATTGTTGTACTTCATCACTTGCATAGCCGAACCCCAGTCCATATTATGAGCGACTTGGTCAAACCATTGTTTTATACTTTCCATATCGTTGCTTCGGAAAAACACACGTGTGAAAGTGATAAAAACAAAAGTAAAAGCTATTTTCCAAGCGCGTACTACCCACAAGTTACTGTTCTCATACGGGCTCACCTTACGCCAATACTTATAAGCCACAACTCCTAAACCATTGAGTCCGCCCCAGATAACAAACTTCCACGATGCACCGTGCCACAATCCTCCAATGAGCATTGTAATCATAATATTGATATTGGTAGTAAGGTAGCGTTCAAAGGGTTTATAAAAGAACGCAACCGCAGAACCTGCTATTAAAAGTAGCCCTGTGATGAGGGTGAAAGCGAGATTGTTGATCGCTACTACCAAAATCACTACAAAAAGCAAAGAGAAGACGAAAGTGCCTATGGTACTATTGCGGTTACCTCCTAATGGGATGTACAAATAATCTTTCAGCCAAGTGGAAAGGGAGATATGCCAACGTTTCCAGAAATCACCACAATTCAAGGCTTTGTAAGGCGAATTGAAGTTTATAGGCAAATGAAAACCCATTAGCAGTGCCACCCCTATAGCAATATCGGTATAGCCAGAGAAATCACCATAGATTTGCAACGAATAGCCTATGAGAGCCAGAATATTGGCAAAACCCGTGTGCATAGAAGGGGCATCGAATATTTTGTCTAAGAAGTGCAAAGCAATAAAATCGGCAAAAATCATTTTTTTAATGAGCCCTTTGAGAATGAAGAATATCGCTTTATTGAACTCTTCTTTAGAAACAACAGTTTTCTTGAGAATTTGAGGTACAAACTCTTCGGCGCGGACGATAGGCCCTGCTACGAGTTGAGGAAAGAAACTCACATAGAAACCAAAATCGAGTATAGAGTTCAGTGGAGTTACCTTGTTACGGTATACATCTACTGTGTAGCTAATCGTTTGGAATGTATAGAAAGATATCCCTACAGGCAAAATGATTTTATCAACTGTGAAATAGCCTTGATTGCTAAAGCCATTTGCCCAATAGGCTAAATAGTTAAACGTTTGGTGCTGGGTGTGGAAGAGTGCATTGTAAGTATCGGTGAAGAAATAAGCATACTTGAAATATGCTAACACTAATAAATTTAAACAAACACTCACGGTTACAGCTATTTTGCGTCGGCGTTCTTCGGCTTGCCGATAGATGTAGTGCCCCAGATAAAAATCGGTAACAGTACTGAATACTAACAGCAACACAAAAAGGCCGCTCGCCTTGTAATAGAAATAGAAACTAGCAATTAGCAAAAACAGATTGCGCAGGTGTCGGCGTCGGTAAATCAGAGCAAAGACAGCATACACCAAGACAAAGAATATCCAGAAGTCTATCCGCACAAAAGTAAGCGGATGCTCAGGATTAAACATAAAGAAATTGTTGAAAAAGTCTGTCATAAATCTGTTATTCTACCGCTGTGAGGTCGTTGTGTAAACACTGATAAAACACTTCTGAAATAAGTTTAGTTCCTTTAGGGCTAAAATGGACATAATCGGCAGCTGCCATTCCTTCTTTTACCCACGTAATCATAGAGTTTTCGCCACCCATTGCCTCATACATACTGAAGTAGGCGATATCGTTTTTCATACACTCTTCTTTCATCAAATCGTTGAGTTTAGGCACATAAGGATAAGTGATGCGCTTGCCGTTGCGCGAGGTGGTCATATCGCCATTACCTATGAGCATAAACATTGCATTGGGGTTGGCACGTTTCACCCATTTCATATTGAAAATAAGTCCTTCAACATAGTCTTTCAGCTGTTGGTCGGTTTTCATATAAGGAATGGTATTACCTCCGAACTCAAAAATAAAGAGGTCGGGTTTACGAACGGCAGACATTTGGCGGTAATTCTCATAGTTCATACGGGTGAAAATACGTCCTGCTTCACCGCGCATTGCCACGTTATCGGCGCGCACTCCCGAAGCAGCATCAAGGGTAATTCCATAGAAATCAGGACTTACACGTGCTTCCAATTCTATATATAACTCATCGGGGGTAGTTGCAAAATTCAGTTGGTAGTTATGGTATTTACCATCGGCGATGAGAGTATCAATTTTAATTACATTTTTTCCTTGGTATACCCTAATAGCAGTTCGGCTGGTAGCATTACCATAGTGCAACCCAAATTTGGTATAGTTTTGCAGGCGTGCGTAGGATTTTTTAGAAGGTTTGATTGTAAAGGATGCTTTTGTAGGTTTCAACAAAGCAGTATCTTTCACATAAGGTGTAAAGCGCGAATAAGTAGCATAAAGTCCGTAACTATTGTGTTTCACAGTTTTGCGCTGTTTGCGATCAAAGAAAGCATAGCGCATCCAGTTAGGTGAAGAGACTATTTCTACACTATTTTGGCTATAGACCACCTTGATAGGAACAAAACCAGGTCCGCCTCCACCATAGGAGAGTTGCAAGCGGTTGCGTATATAGGCAGTGATACGGTCGCCTTCTATTTGAGAGTCGCCGTAATGTACAATTTGGCAAACGCCTTGACGAAGTTTAGCTTTGAGGCGTTTGATATAGTCAATTTTATTTCCAGGGTAATAGATTTTACCTTCTACATTGGTATCTAAAGTGTGTAGAGAATCTTTTTCGATAGTATCGTTCGTTGTTAAATTTTTTGTTTTTTCATCAACGATACTTCCCGAAGTTTCTTTGATTAGTTCATCGAGTTTGTTGTTTTCTTTTTCATCAGCTTTGAAGAGTTCTCCTAAAATATCGGGGGTAGGATAGCGCAACATTGCATCACCAAAGGCAATACCTTCACGCACCATACCGTTGGCGGTGGTGTGATAACGACTGAAAAAGGTCATCGCAAAAAGGGCAGCGAGTAGTCCCACGATAAAGAGTAAGATTTTCTTAGGTTGCATAGATTAACTCATTAAAGATTCCCATTCGGTCATTAAATCCTCCAACTGTTGTTTTTTCTGTTCGTACTGTTTGTAGAACGCATCGGTTTGTACGCCTTGCCCCATTTGCTCGTTCATCACTTTGAGTTCCTGTTCGAGGTCGGTGATGTTGCGTTCTATTTTATTGAGTTTGTTTTGAGCTGCTTTCTGTTGTTTTTGTTCTTCGAAAGAGCGTTTTTCGGGAGTTTGAGCAGCTTTAGCAGTAGTAGTAGTTTCTTTAGGTTGTTCTATTTCGCGAAAATTGGCGGCAGCACGTTGTTCTAAATAGAAATCGATGTCGCCTAAATATTCTTTGAGGTGTTGGTTTTTAAATTCGTATACTTTATCGGTGAGTCCTTGCAAGAAATCACGGTCGTGCGACACGATAATGAGCGTTCCTTCGAATTGCTGAAGTGCTTTTTTGAGTACATTTTTGCTCTTGATATCCAAGTGGTTCGTAGGCTCGTCCATTACCAAGACATTGAAATCTGACAGCAACATTTTAGCCAATGCCAAGCGGTTGCGTTCACCTCCTGAAAGCACTTTCACTTTCTTATCTACCTCATCACCACGGAAGAGGAAAGAGCCGAGTATGTCGCGGATTTTCATACGATTGCTATCGTTAGCAGCGTTGAACATCGTATCGAGTACGGTAAGTTCACCATCCAAATAGTCGGCTTGATTTTGGGCAAAATATCCCAATTGCACATTGTGACCTAACTTGATAGTTCCATCGTACGGAATTTCGCTTACAATCATCTTAGCGAGGGTAGTTTTTCCTTGTCCGTTTTGTCCTACAAAGGCCACTTTACTGCCGCGTTCTACGAGTAAACTCACGTGGCTAAGCACTTGTTTTTCACCGTAGTTTTTAGATACATCGTCTATTTCGAGTACCACTTTTCCTGGAGTTACCGATACAGGAAAACGCACATTCATCACAGCATTATCTTCCTCATCTACCTCTATGCGCTCTATCTTGTCGAGTTTTTTCATCAGCGATTGCGCCATAGAAGCCTTAGTAGCTTTTGCACGGAATTTTTCAATCAGCTTTTCGGTTTGCTGAATTTTCTTTTCTTGGTTTTTTTGTGAAGCGAGTTGTTGCTCACGTATTTCTTGGCGCAATGCCAAAAATTGAGTGTAGGGTTTAGGATAATCGTATATTTTGCCTACTGAAATCTCGATAGTACGATTGGTAACATTATCTAAAAACATCCTATCGTGAGAGACAATTACCACTGCCCCACTATAAGTAGTAAGAAATTGTTCTAACCATATAATCGACTCGATATCCAAGTGGTTTGTAGGCTCGTCCAGCAACAATACATCGTTGTTTTGCAAGAGTAGTTTTGCTAACTCTATGCGCATACGCCAACCTCCTGAAAAGCTATCGGTGAGTTTATCAAAATCACTACGCTGGAAGCCAAGACCTTGTAATACTTTTTCGGTTTCACCTTGGTACTGATAGCCCCCGATGAGATCGAAACGATGTGTATAATCGCTTAGCTTATCGAGCAAATCGTGGTATTCTTGACTCTCGTAATCGGTGCGAGTTTCTATTTGATGATGGATATCGTCTAACTGGCGTTCTAATGCTTTTATTTCGGTAAATGCCTGATAGGCTTCTTCTAAGATAGTGCGCCCTTTTACAAAATCGATATCCTGTTTAAGGAAACCGATGCGCACATCTTTATCGGTAGCAATTCCTCCAGTATCGGGTTTCAGTTCGCGTGAAAGCAGTTTGAGCATTGTAGATTTACCCGCTCCATTCTTACCGATAAGCCCCACACGGTCGCCTGCATTGAGCATAAAAGCGACATCCTCGAAGAGGTATTCACCTTGAAAAGAAACAGATAGATTGTGAACGTTCAGCATAGAGAATAATTAGCAATTGATAATTGACAATTGACTACTGACAATTAATAATTTAAAAACGGGGGCAAAAGTACGAATAATTTGTGAATTAGCAAATTAGCAAATTGGCTATTTGACAAATTATTTTTACCTTTGCGGCTTGAAACTGAACCTCTAATGAATTTATTTATTTATATTATTGCCTTCCCACTTATTTGGCTACTCTCGCGAATGCCTTTCTGGATGCTCTATGGCATATCGGATTTTTTATACTTTATACTATATACTCTATTGAAATACAGAGTAAAAGTGGTACGCAAAAACTTGCATACAGCCTTCCCTTTTAAAACTGAAACTGAACTTTTAGACATCGAACGCAAATTCTACCACCACTTTTGTGATACTCTTTTAGAAATGGTAAAATCGTACGGAATGAGTGAAAAAGAAATGAAAAAACGTATGGTTTTTCCTAACTTGGAAGTTTTGAAGAAATACGAAAATGAGGAACGCAACATCTTGTTTATGTGCAGTCATTACGCAAGTTACGAATGGTTACTTTCATTGGCTTACTTCCTTAAACACAAATCGTACGCTCTGTATACCCCGCTAAGCAACCCTTATTTTGACAAACTTTTACAGAAAATACGCACTAAACATCACAGCTTTTTGCTACCGCGCTACACTGCTCACCGCGAGATGAAAAAACACAAAGATGCTCACGATGTATATTGTTATGGATTTGCTTCCGACCAGATTCCAAACAACAAAAAGAACTATTTACGTCCGTTTTTAGGTTTGAATGTACCTGTTTTCACTGGGGCAGAACGCTTGGGTAAGGCTTTGAATACGGTGATTGTATTTGCTAAAATAGAAAAACTAAAACGCGGGTATTACCAAACAACTTTTGAAGTTTTAGCTGAAGTACCTAACGATTACGTCGATTTTCAAATCACAGATATGTTCTTTGAACGTGTAACCCGACAAATTTATGACCGTCCTGAGTTCTACTTATGGACACACAATAGATTTAAAAGGATGAGGTAATACAAGATGAAAATAATAAAAAAGCTGTCCAGAGTTGGACAGCTTTTTTATTTGTAGTGTTGTGAATATTTATTTTTTAGCCACTGCAACTTTTAGCATATCGCAGGCTTGTTTTTCTCCACTATCGCAGGCTTGATCAAACCAATCAATAGCACGAGCATCAGATTGCTGGATACCTTCGCCGTGATAATAGCAATTACCCAAGCGGAATTGTGCAGGGGCATAACCTTGACGGGCTGCGCGTTTATAATAGTCGGCGGCTTTTTCGTTAGAGCGTTCTAAACCACTACCATTGTAATAACAATTTCCTAATTTGTATTGCCCTTCAGCATATTCGCGGTGAGCAGCTTTTTGGTATTGAGTTACCGCCTGACCGAAATCTTGTTTGCTTTCGTAGTAGGCACCGAGTTCGGTGAGTGCCGCTACATTGTTTTGTTCGGCAGCTTTAGAGAGCCAAAGTACCCCTTTGTGTTCATTGAGGCGTTTCATAGGTGTTTTAGGTGCAGGAGCATTGTGTGTTACTTTACGGTTGTTCACTGCTGGCGTCTTAACAGGAGTATTTTCTGTTATTGTAGGGCGTGCAGAAGGGCGCACTCTGGTACGTGTTGTAGGTGTAGCAGTTGTAGTTGACGCAGCTGTAGTTACTGTAGTAGTTTTACCTTTAGCAGGAGCGGGAGTCTTAGGCGCAGGGGCTGGTTTTTCTTTAGGTGCAGGAGCTACATCAGGAACAAAAGTCATATAGTATTTACCTAAGTTAGATTGTGTTTCGGCATCGCCTTTTTTAGCAACACGTTCGCTCCAATAGACTGCTTTTTCTTCGTCTTTTTGAGGGTTTTTTGCCTCGAAATAGTATTCAATCAAGCGTTTTTGCGCTTGGGTGTTATCTTGTTGTTTAGCAAGTCTTTCATATAAAGGGAAAGCCTTATCGTTTTGTTTTTTCACTCCTTTACCATAGAAATATCCATCGGCAACGGTAAGGATTTCATCAGGATTTTCTTTAGGATCGTTTGCTTCTACTTTTTTGAGTAACCAATCAAAAGCTCCTTTATGAGACAAATCGGCAGCTTTCATCGCCCATTTAGCAGCTTCACGTGGTGATTTTTTTACACCTTTACCATCGGCATAGCATTGAGAGAGGGTGAAAAGCACATCGGCATAAGCATCAGCTTGCCCTTGATAGAAATAGTCTAACATTTGATTTTCAGGAGTAGGAGTAAGTTTTGCAGCTTTATTGTAGTACTCAAAAGCACGAGCGTAAGATTGATTTGTATATTTCCCTGTGAAATTCAAATCACCTAATTTTTTAAGTGCGAGTAGGTGGTTTTGAGCGGCTGCTTTTTCGAGATATTCAAAGGCTTTTTTCACATCTTGTTGTGGTTCTTCAAGCAAGAGAGCTCCTAAATTGTATTGGGCTGCCACATCGCCTGCATCAGCAGCTTTTCGGAAGAGTTCTACTGCTTGAGCTACTGATTGCCGTGTGCCATTGCCTGTAGCATAACATACAGCTAAGTTGTTTTCGGTTATAGGAGAAGGGTTGGCATTCACCGCTTTGAGAATCCAGTTGAAAGCATCGCGTTGAGAAGCAGTTCCTCCAATACCATTATAGAGGCATACTGCTAATTGTCGTTGAGCATCTACATTGCCTTTATTAGCTGCTTGAGTGTAGTAATCGAGTGCTTTTTTAGGGAATTTACCTATAAGTGGACTATTGCCATAGAAGTAGAAATTAGCCAAGTGATAGAGTGCTGTAGCATTGCCTTTGGCTGCTGCCTTCTCAAACCATTCTATCGCTTTACTTTCAGATTGTTCTACCCCTTTGCCATTGAGGTAAGACTCACCTATCATTGCTTGTGCCTCAGTATCACCTTTTTCAGCTACTTGCATCAAGCGTTGTATCGCTTCGGGGTTAGAAGGGTTGATTTCGTACACCCAAGTAGCGAGGAGAAGTTCAGCTTCTTTATTTCCTTTTTTAGCAGCTTTGTCAGCCCAAAATTTAGCTTTGTTCACATCTTTAGTCACACCATCACCCGCATAATACGCTTTAGCAAGGTCGAGCAAAGTTTCAGCTTTTTCTTTATCGGCATTCTTTTCAATCCAAGCGTAGTACTTTTCGGTAGACTGAGGAACACCGCGACCATCGCGATAACAAAGTGCGAGTTCTTGCTCGGCTTTTTGGTTGCCATTTTCGGCTGCTTTAGCGAGCCATTCAGTACCTTTTTCTTCAGATTTAGGCATTCCTTTACCATCGAGATGGAGGTGGGCAAGCTGGTATTGCGCTTGTGCATCGCCTGTTTCGGCTACTTTTTCAAGCCATAAGGCAGCATCTTGAAAAGAGCGTTTTACCCCTTTGCCTTTCAGATAAGCTTCGGCTAATTCCGACTGGGCTTTCACATCGCCTTTCTCGGCGAGTTTCATCAGTTTTTTCACACTTGTATCTTGCCCATACGCTAAAGAGGCAAGAAAAACAGAGACTGCTAAAAACAAGTTTTTCATAGTATAATTTGTTTATTTTTGAGATTATATTGTTTGAGGGCACAAATATACGTAAAAAAAATAAACTATCTATACAATGCACTTATTTTTTTTTCAAATCAGTTTCATTTTTGAGATTGTTAAACCCGTCGAGTTCAGCTACTAATGAGCCTACACGTAAGGCGGCGCGCAGTTTTACGGGCACTTTGTTCTTGTCGTCAGTAATCCACATCGTGATACTTTCTTCTTCTTTAAACACGCGACCATCTTGCACTAAAGGGCAGAATTTAAGCGTATTTACAGTACCAAAATGCGTTTTTACTTTCTCACGACCGAGGAGTTTGAGTTTGAATTTATACACTTCATCGTCATCGAAAATCATATCCAAAGAAATTTGTCCCCCCACTTTCATATTTTCGATATCGGGGTGATGACGAAGAGCGTAGAAAGCCGAAATCACATCGTGAAGCCCTGGTTGGAAGGAAATTTCGGTATCTTTACCATTTTCCATATTGTGGATTTTCACTTTGTTATCGGTATGATTGAAGTACATTTTTAAATATTTAGTATAGCCACCTTCGTAGATATTACGGATAAAAAGACGTGGTTTGCCATCGGTGATGCCAAAATAACTCTCATAAGTATCATCTACCTTAAAAAATACACGTGCTAAACCTGTAGTCGCCCCTTTTCCGGTAGCGTGATACACTTTTTCACCTCCATACATCTCTTCTTTGACCGACATTGTAGCGATACTCGCATTAAAAACACCATATTTTACTTTAAAACGCAACCATTCGCCTCCTTTAAAAGGCAAATCTGAAGTTTGTGCCGACAATGGTGCCAGCAAACAAGAGAAAAGAGCAATGAATAAAGATTTGTTTTTCATAAGTTTCTTTTTAGTACCCTGACCTTCAAAAATGAAGCCTTTGTTTAACATTTTGTGATGTATAATCAGGGGGTTAGATTCAATTTTGAGAAAGTTAGCAATTAATGTGCCAGTTTTACACAAGAGATAATATTGAGATTAAGTAAGTTATAAAACTTGTTTATTCAATTTTTATTATTACCTTTGCCTTCAAATAAAAAACAGCTTTATGAAACAATTATTTTTAACCATTTTTTTAGGGAGTTTGTTTGCTTGTTCCTCTCCTACTTCAGAAAACAAACAACCTCAACAACAAGACGATACCCCTATTGTACCCGAAACTTCTTATACTCAGTATGTAAACCCTCTGATGGGTACGGATTCCAAGTTTAGTCTTTCTAATGGTAATACTTATCCCGCAATAGCTGTGCCTTGGGGTATGCACTTTTGGACACCTCAAACAAACAAAATGGGCGATGGCTGGGCATATCAATATCACGCTGATAAACTTGTAGGTTTTAAGCAAACTCACCAACCAAGTCCGTGGATTAACGACTATGGAGCTTTTGCATTGATGCCCATAGTTGGTGATTTGAAAATCAAAGAAGAAGAGCGAGCTTCGTGGTTTTCGCACAAAGCTGAAACAGCTCAACCTCACTACTATAAAGTGTACTTAGCTGATTATGATACATCGGTAGAGATTACACCTACTTCACGAGCTGCACAGTTTCGCATTACTTTTCCCGAAAGCGATAAGGCTTATTTGCTTCTCGATGCTTATTTTAAAGGCTCAATGGTACAGGTATTGCCCAAAGAGCGCAAGATTATAGGCTACGCGCGCAACAACAGCGGGGGAGTACCCGAGAACTTTCACAATTACTTTGTGCTTACTTTCGACAAAGATTTTGAGAGTGTACAAACGTGGAGTAACGGTTTTAAACTATCCAAAAACACTGAAAGTAAGGGCGAACATACAGGAGCAGTAATAGGTTTCCACACTAAAAGAGGCGAACAGGTAACTGTAAAAGTAGCATCGTCGTTTATTTCACCTGAACAAGCCTTGTTGAATTTGCAAACAGAATTAGGCAACGACACTTTTGAACAAACCAAACAAAAGGCTCTTGCTCTTTGGGAAACTGAACTCAGCAAAATACAAGTGGAGGACGAAAATATAGACCATTTGCGCACTTTCTACTCTTGTTTGTACCGTACTCTGCTCTTTCCACGCACTTTCTACGAGTACAACAAAACAGGCGAAATGGTGCATTACAGTCCGTATAACGGTAAGATAGAAAAAGGTTATATGTTCACCGACAATGGTTTTTGGGATACTTTCCGCGCTGTATTTCCGCTGTTTAACCTGTTGTATCCCGAGATGAACCAACAGATGATGAAGGGATTGGTAAACGCTTATAAGGAATCGGGCTGGTTACCCGAGTGGGCAAGCCCAGGACATAGGGATTGTATGATAGGCTCTAACTCAGCTTCTATCATTGCCGACGCTTACCTAAAAGGAAATATAGAGGCTGCTGATGCCGAAATACTTTTAGAGGCAATGCTAAAGAATGCTACCCAAAACGATGGCAGACCAGTGAAATCAGTAGGTCGTGAAGGGGTAGATTACTATAACAGTTTGGGTTATGTACCTTATGATGTGAAGATTAACGAAAATGTAGCCCGCACCCTTGAGTACGCTTATGCCGATTATTGCATTGCGCGTATGGCAGAAAAAATGGGCAAAGCCGATATAGCTAAACAATACTACGAACAGTCCAAACGCTATAAAAATGTATTTGACCCTGAAACTAAGTGGATGCGAGGCAAAAATAAGGACGGCAAGTTCCAGTCACCATTTAATCCACTGAAATGGGGCGATGCGTTTACTGAAGGAAATAGCTTGCACTACACTTGGTCGGTATTTCAGGATTTTGAGGGACTCATACAACTGATGGGGGGCAAAGAGGCTTTTGAGAAAAAGATAGACGAAGTATTTGAAATGCCACCATTGTTTGACGATTCGTACTACGGATTTACCATACACGAAATACGCGAAATGCAAATTATGGATATGGGCAACTACGCTCACGGCAACCAGCCTATCCAACATCTTATCTACCTATATAACTACGCTGGCAAACCTCATAAGGCTCAAGCTAAACTGCGTGAGGTAATGGAAAAACTCTACGCCCCTACCCCCGACGGTTATTGCGGCGATGAAGATAACGGACAAACTTCGGCTTGGTATGTGTTCTCAGCCTTAGGTTTTTACCCTGTAACTCCTGCTAATGATACTTATATTTTAGGAAATCCTTTATTCAAAACAGTGACTTTGCAACTACCTGAAGGTAAAAAGTTTTTAATTAAATCCGTAGCTCGCAACAGTACTGATAACTTGGTAGAATACGTTCAACTCAATGGCAAGAAAATAGAAGGTTTTGAAGTTCCTTTTGAAGCGTTTAGAGAGAATGGAAAAATGACGTTTTTTAGGTAAATCACGATAGATAAATTACAAGATAAGAACTAGAAATTCATTTCCCTAATAGATGAAAGTGGCTATCCCGATAACTTAACCGAAGAGAGAAGTATTTTTCACATATAAATAGTAGAAAAACTTATTAAAATATAACTGAGAAAAATATGGAAAAGACAAGAGATTGTCAGCTATTTATGACTCCTAATGACGAACATTTATTTTGTAAAACACTGAGGGAGTTTAATCCTAATATTTATTTTTTAGATACAACACCTTCTTTTGAAGCAGATATAGAAAAAAGACTTTTTGAGGACGTTTCTATACTTGATAGCAAATTCTTCTCTATAGTTAACTTTGATTTAATAAATAAAGAAGAACTACAGAAAAACTATAAAATGTATGGCAATTATTATCATTTTGATTGTTTAGGAAGAGCTCAAATGCAATTTTTACGTTCTCATCCAGATATTTATGAGAAAGGTTGCTTGCAACACGGTAGAATAGCCGATTCTTATCACACAGAAGATGAGAAAGAAAAGAAATGGAAAAATAAGGTTTATAATATTCTTAGAAAACTAGGAGAAAAAGTGTATTGGTACTATTCTCTCCCTAATGGAGGAAAAGAAATAAATGAGAAACCTCAAAGCAATTTAGTAGCCCTTCCTGATGCAATTATGATGTATAATGGTACAAAAGAGAACTTTATGCTTAATAGTGCGGCTAAATATGTGCCTAAAGGAATTACTATCAATGATTTAATATAACTATAAAAATAAAGCTAAATGGAAAAAGTAAATGATATTACGATAAGAAAAGAATACATTAGAGAGAAAGATTATATAGTTTGGGAATATGAAGATAGCTTTAATACTATGTATGTGTATAAGGATTTTATAGAAAAGGGACAGTTACAAAAATGGAATGAAAGGAATTTTCCTTCAACTATAAAACAATTGGAGATAAGAAGAAAAAATGAAACGGATCTTCCTGCTTCTATCTATGACTTCCCAGACTTGGAATACCTTATAATCTCACCTCAATTAATTAAGAAAATTGACTGGAATCATTTTAAAAACCTGATTGCATTAGAAACAGAAAAATTGAATTGGACAATGAAGGATGAAATATTTCCTAACTTGTTATACTTATCTGTTTTACAAGGTAGTATTAAGTTCAAGCAAAAAAACTTACCTAAGCTCAGAAGCATTATATGTAAATATACTGATGAGGTAATGAATGAGCTATTGTCTTACAAACGATTGGATAATATTATTTTTTATGCTGTAAATGATACAAATGTTTTGGATCAGTTATCAGGGTTGGAAGATCTTAATCATTTGAGTATTAATAGTGGTAAGATTACCTCTCTCAAAGGCATCTCTAAGATTAGAGGGGTGGAATATTTGCAAATAGCTACACTCTCTCATCTTACAGATATAAGTGAGTTGGCTGAAATGGATAGTCTTCAAGAATTATGGATTAATACCTGCAAATATATTTCCAGTTGGGAATTTCTTTTAGAAATGAAATCTTTGAAAAAATTGAGTCTTTTTAGCTGTGGAAAGATATATCCTAATGAAAAGATTCTTTCAACTCTGAAAGGAAGAGGGGTGAAAGTATTTTAGCTTTATTGCCCCAATTAATGCTATATAGAAATGAAAAATATTATAAAGGACTTAGAAAGAATAGGCTGGAATAGTAACAAAGGAACGAATTTAAATGATATAGGTATAGTAGAGAAGCAATTACATATTGCATTTCCAGAAGATTATTTAGAGTTTTTAAAATGGAGTAATGGTGGGGAGGGATATATAGGGGAAAACTATATTTCATTTTGGAAAGTAGAAGATTTAGCAGCACTAAATGCAGAATACCAAATTCAGAAATATCTATCCAAAAAGTTTTTAGGTATTGGCACTGATGGAGGAGGAATTTGTTATGGCTTTTGTTTGGAAAAAGAATTTGCTATTTTCAAATGTCCTTTGGGAGATTTAGATATCAACGAAATAACTATTGTTGCTAATTCCATAAAAGATTTTTTTGGTAGCGCCTTAGTTTCAGAATTATAGAGAAATAACCATAGTAACAAGTAATAGAATGACCCCATTATATGCACAATGTATTCCCTATAACGAAAATATTAAGGGACGTATAGGAGGAAACCCTCCCATAAATATAGAAACTGAAATCCCTGAAGGATATGCTTTCTATGCAACACTTGTTCATCCTGAGAAAGAGAATAAGATGTTATCTATTTGTATAGCTAAGGATTTCAAGATGTTGCTTGAAAATAATAGATTTCCTAATATAGCCATAAAAGTAATAGAGCATACTTTTTCTCCTATGGGAAATAATATAGAAAAATCTTTGGAAGATTTTGAAGGGGTAAAAGCTTCTATTTCTGATTATGGTGATGATGAGTTTGATTTTGAATTTATTAAAGTAAAAGGAACTCCTATTTTTATACAGAATAATGCTTGGTTTTGGGAGAATATAGATGAATCATATTCCTTTTTTCTTTCTATAAATGAAGAAGGATATATAGATGAGTTAGTGGATATTCTTTGCTTTGGAGCTATATACTTATACCAACATAAAGAGACTAAGGAGGTTGTTGCAGGCTTTTGGCAATGTTCATAACAATAAGTAGCAGAATTATAGAAAAACAACTAAAAAAATATAGGTAATGACAAGCAATTTTAAAAATAAGGTAGATTCCTATCTTTCCTCAGAAGTAGGAAAGCTTTTCATTCGCTATAAAAATGATGCTAAGGATATTGATTATACTGAGAAAGAATTGGGTATTACAATAGATGATGCTCTCAAATATGTACTATTGACCTATGGAGGGGCTTATATAGGGGTAGATTTGTTACCTTGTTCTAAAGACCCTAATAATAAAAATCAAGAGACCATTTTAGATTATACAAAATCTATAAGAGACTATTATAAAGAAACAAATGTTTGCCATAGTATCCAATCAGGATATGTTATATCCATAGAGGGAAATGGGGATATTATCTTTGTAGATTCAGAGAACAAAGTAAAAATATTCTATCACGATACTAATGAAGAAGAACTATTAGCAAAGGACTTTGAATCTTTTATAATAGATTCGATATCAATAGTATAATACAATAATTAATGAAAAAAAACATAATATTTTTACCTCTAATTATCACCCTTTTACTCATAAGCTGTAACAAACCTAAAAGGGATTTTGAGGTTATCTGTGCCGAGAAAATGAGTAACACTTATCAATATAATCCTGATGGTTTTATAAAAAGTGATTACGGAAGGCTGCTTATCAAAACCATTTCGCGCTACGATAAGAACGGAAAGTTAAAAGAAATTTCTTGGAATAGGGCTAATGGCTTCTTAAAATATACATTATCAGAACTTAAAGAGGATGTAGCCTTGTTAAATAGTTTTGATATTGACACTATATACTCTAACAAAAAATATATTGGCTATATAAAAGAGGAAAAGAATGATACTATTTTCTATCTATCGGGTGATAAAATTGTAATATGTTACCCTATAGAATAAGAAACCTCATTCCACAGAATTTGCTCATTTGCTAATTGTTTTATATCTTTGCCTTTGAAAAACAACTTGATTGTTATGAAAAGAAAAACTATATTCATTATTTTATCCGTTGTCTTACTTTTAATCGTACTAATTGTCGGGAAAAAAGCAGGCTGGTTTGGTGGTAACAGCGATGTCTTAACTGTTGAAACAGAAAAAATTACCCCTACAACTATTGTCCAAAAAGTATCTGCTACAGGAAAAATACAGCCTGAATTGGAAATCAAACTATCGTCAGAAGTATCAGGAGAAATTATAGAACTCCCTGTAAAAGAAGGGCAAATGGTCAAAAAAGGCGATCTTTTGGTGCGTATCAATCCTGATATTTACCAATCAGTAGTAAAACGCAGTGCGGCGAGTTTAGAAACCGTACGTGCGAGCTTACAACAATCAGCCGCAACGCTCAAAGAAGCCGAAGAGAGTTACAAACGCAACAAAGTATTGTACGAAAAGGGTGTTATCTCTAAATCCGATTGGGACAAAGCTGTATCAGCCTATGAGGTTGCCAAAGCCTCTCGCGAGTCGGCTCGTTTCAATGTACAAAGCGCGATGGCAAGTGTATCGGAAGCCCAAGATAACCTCAAAAAAACAATTATCTACTCACCTACTGATGGCACTATTTCTAAACTCAGTGTAGAGTTAGGCGAGCGCGTAGTAGGTACGATGCAAATGACGGGAACTGAGATTATGCGCGTGGCTAACCTTCACAATATGGAGGTAGAAGTAGATGTAAATGAGAATGATATCGTGAAGATAAGCGTAGGCGACTCAGTGAATGTAGAAGTCGATGCTTACCTCAAACGCGTGTTCAAAGGTAGGGTTACCAATATTGCGAACACTGCCAATGCCACTACTAGTGTAGACCAAGTAACAAACTTCAAAGTAAAAATACATATAGAAGAAACTTCTTACAAAGACCTTTTAGAAGGCAAGCCCGCGGGCTATTCTCCTTTCCGCCCAGGAATGACTGCTACTGTTGATATACTCACTAAAACCAAAAAAGATATAGTAGCAGTTCCTATCAGTGCTATTATTGTAAAGAAAAAATCGGAAATCGACCCTAAAACACCTAAAGAAGACGCTGATAAAAAACAAGAAGCGGTATTCGTGTTCAAAAACGGTAAAGCCGAACTTCGCGCTGTAAATACAGGCATTCAGGACAATGTGCATATCGAAATCCTTTCAGGTGTCACCAAAGACGAAATTATCATCACAGGACCTTATAACGTTGTGAGTAAAAGTTTAAAAAATGGAGATACCGTTCAACTAACAAATAACAAATAACAGTTAATACTATGAAAAAGTTTATTTTATTATTAGGTGTATTAGCCTTAGGATTTACTTCCTGTTCTAAGAAAAGTGAGAACTTAAAAGTAATCCCTAAAGATGCTATGGTAGTCGTTTCATTCGACTTGCAATCGCTTTACCAAAAAGCCGATGTAGAGGAATTACAACAACTCAAGAGTTTCCAAAAACTCAAAGAGGAAATCAGCAACGACAACAAGGAAATGGGTAAAATTTTTAATGAAATTCTAAAAGACCCTAAGTCTTCAGGAGTTGACTTTAAAAAGAACGCTTTCTTTTTTGTATGCGACAGTAAAAAATACGGAGGTGATAGCCGCAACCCTTATATAGGTGTAACTGCAGTACTAAGCGATGACGCTAAATTTAAAGACTTGCTAAACAGAGTCTCTCAAGCTACAAAACTTCAGTTGGACATCAAAAAAGAAGGTGCTTTAAACATCGTTTATTTTAATGAAGGAGCATCCCTCAGTTGGGACAACAAGAAAATGCTCTTCCTTGTAAACGATAATTATAGTACAAGAGTTGATGTAGTGCTTAAAAAACTATATGAACAAAGTAAATCAGAGCAAATTACTGATATCAAAGGTTTTTCTGATTTCTTAGACGGACAGAAGGATATCAACGTATGGTTGAATTTTGGAGGCTTTATGCAAGACGACAGTATGTTCCTCAATGGAATTGCAGCTTCTTTATACAAAAGTCTCTTCAATATGCAAAAAGACTCTTATTTCTATGGCTTTATAGATTTCGGTAAAGATGATATCAAGCTCACTACTTATAGCATCTACAACCAAGAAACAGCTAAACTCTTAAAAAAATACGACTTGTACGATATCTCGTTTGATAAAGATATCTTGAAAAACTTCCCTGAAAAATTACCTATAGCCATAGGTGGCGCTGTAAATGTGAAAAACTACTACGAGTTCTTAAAAGCTCAATTTGGCAAAGAACTCAATGAGGACGACCTCGTGAAACTGCTCAACACTCAGGGGCTTACTAAGGACAATGTGCTCAACTTCTTTGGTGGTAGCTTTGTGTTAGCTATTGAAGGTTTTGAAAATCAAAAATATATCAGCTATGATTTAGTAGAAGATGAGCAAAGTGAAGATGGTTATGAATACAAAGAAGTAGAAAAAGAAAGAATGTTTCCTGTTTTTGGACTCTCATTCAATATAGGCGATAAAACGCTCCTCGACAAAGGGGTAGCACTTGCTCACTTAGCGTTAGAAAACGGTTATTACAAACTCCCTCTTCAAAAAGACCTCACGCTTTATTTTGCTTATAACAATAAAGCTTTCTACGGCAGTAATTCTCCTAAAGGTGTAGAAGCATTCCTAAAAGGCGGTGTGAGCAACAACGCAGTGAAGTCCGATTTTGGCAAACACGTAAGCAAAGATCTCGCCTATTTCTATATGAGTTTAGAACCTAAGGATTATCCACAAGAGTATGTTGATATAATTAGAGAAAAAAACAGCCGTGAAGGCAGTTTAGCTTTCGATTTATTTACTCAACATTCCACTAACATAGAGTGCAAACGCATCGACAACTCTTCAGCTGAAATTATTTATCACCTTAAAGGGATTGAAAAGAACAGTTTGAATACTTTCTTCAAGTCGATAGACAAAGTAATAAACTATGAAAATTAAGCTACAACATTTAAAACCCACCTATATGTCGGGCGACGAAATACCGTCGTCCGATATATATTTACAGCCAGAAGTAATTTTTGAACAGGGTCAGTGTTACCTCATCAGGGCACAATCGGGGCAAGGCAAAACCTCACTTTTGAATTTCATCTATGGTGCAAGTTTTAGTTACGATGGCAAAATTACTTACAACGAGGTGTTTAACAAAAAAGAAGTTCTTCGCTATCGCATTGATAAACTGAGTTATGTATATCAGGATTTAAGGCTCTTCCCTACCCTCACCGCTTTTGAGAATATCATCTTGAAAAACAAACTCACCCACTACAAAACTGAAGACCAAATAAACAGCCTCATAGAGCGTGTAGGGCTCTCCCACAAACGCGACACTTTGGTACAAACACTTTCTTTAGGGCAACGCCAGCGCATCGCCCTTTTGCGCGCCTTGTGTCAGCCTTTTGAGTTACTATTATTAGATGAGCCTTTTAGTCATTTAGACGATAGCAACACCGCTATTCTAAGAGAAATTATAGAGGAAGAACTACAAGCCCGCAACGCCAGCCTACTCCTCACTTCTTTGGAAGACAACAACTTTTTCCACTATAACAAAAAACTCAATTTAGGTTTTAGAAATTAAATATGTTAATTGTTAATTGTAAAAAATGTTATACAAACTACAAAAAAACACACTTGTTAAATCACAAGTCATAGGTTATGCCCTCACACTTTGTATAGGAGTGTGTATACTGCTCACCGTTTGTCAGTTATATTTTGATGTAAAGCCGTTACTACAGCATCAAACCGATGTATTTGCAAGTAAATACGCAGTAGTGAGCAAAAATATTTCCATTTTCAAGACTCTTGATAAAGAAGGTATTTACTTCGATAAAAACGAGATGGAAAAACTCAAACAAGAGCCGTTTGTAAAGAGTGTTTCACACTTTACCCCTGCAACTTTCAAAATAGGTGCTTATACTGATAAAGACGATAATATTCCCCTTTTCTACACCGATCTCTTTTTTGAAAGCATCCCCGATAAATACCTCGATGTTCAACCCGATGATTGGCAATGGACTGAAGGCAGTAGGTTTGTGCCTATTATCATCCCTGAGAGCTATCTAAACCTCTATAACTTTGGCTTTGCCGAAAGCCAAGGACTACCCGTATTTTCTAAAAATACTATTTCGCAAGTGCGTTTCAATTTAGAAGTGAGCGGCAATGGTAAAAACGACAACTACGCCAGCAGAATTGTAGGATTTTCTAACAAAATCAACTCTATATTAGTACCCCAAAGTTTTTTAGATTGGGCAAATAAAGAGTATGGCAAAACTGAAGTGAGTAACACCAGCCGATTGTTAGTAGAGTTTGAAAACCCCTCCGATGAACGCGTGTTGCAATATTTTAACACTCACAATCTCTCCATTAATAAAGACGAATTAGAACTCAGCAAAATGAGTTTCTTTTTCCATTCTGCCTTGCTCTTTGTAGTAGGCATCGCACTGATTATCATAGTACTATCGGTTGCTTTCATCTTGCTCAGCGTAAATCTAATCATTCAAAAACACAAAGAACAAATAGTAAATCTATATTATATAGGCTACCAACCCCATCAAATTGCGCGATTCTATCAATGGGTCATCAGCATAGTTACAGTAATAGCCGTTGCAGGAGCAATAGCACTCAGTCTATACATACGCAAACTCTATACTGAAAAACTCAACACCCTTTTTGAGTTCAACAGCGAACAAAGCATACTATTTATAGCCGCCATCACAATTTTATTAATATTAGGGGTATTATACAACCTTTTAGTACTGAGAAATATCCAAAAAACTGTAAAACTGTAAACAAGAATTACACACTTATTACACACTTTAACTGTGTAATTATACGTTTTTCAACAAAGTATCAACATAGTTATTAACAGATTATCAACAGTATATTTCACTGAAATAAAAGCAATTAACGAGTTTATAAACATAATTTTCAAGTTTGGCACGATATTTTCAATAGAAAAGGCGTGAGTGAATAAAAGAAATCACTTATGATGCATACATAATTAAATAATGAATGATTTGTTCATAAGTACAAAAATTGGTTAAAAATTAAATTACTGAGAAAAATTGCTAAAAGAAACATTGTTAGATAAGAATCATTAAAACAAAATTGTGTAAAAAAATTAAATTTCATTTCATTTTACTAAAATCGTTGGGAAACGACATTCATTTAAAGAAACATTGCTAAAATTTTAATTGTTAAACAAAATCATTTATTGAACTATTGTAAAAAATAGTCTTTTAAACTGCCGAAGAGACTTTGCCAGTTTAAAAATACTAACAAATTTGGGAGTTAGTAGTAGTATTTATATTATATGCATTGGAAAAGACTTCCTGAATAGGGAAGTCTTTTTTTTTGACTAATTACAATTATTTCGGAAAAAGTTTGTACATTTGCACGCTTTTTGTGTATAAAAGAAAAAAAACAACAAAAGCAAATATTAATTTTATATATTTTAAAGACATACGAATATGAAGAATCCTATTCTTTTAGTAGAAGATGATGTAGTATTTTCCAAAATGTTAAGCCGTTTTTTAGAACGCAATGGATATGATGTAATAGGGTGTTATACGTTAGAAGAAGCGGAGAAAAACCTAAACGCATCGCTGAGTATGGTTTTCACCGATTTAAGACTTCCTGATGGTGATGGTATCAATTTCCTAAAATCTGTAAAAGAAAGCTTCCCTAACCTCCCTGTAGTGGTAATGACCAGCTACGCCGAGGTTTCTACTGCGGTAGAAGCAATGAAATTAGGAGCTTTCGATTATATATCTAAACCATTCCAGCAAGAAGATGTACTCAACGTTATCAAAAATGCCCAAAGCAGCACCCGCACCGTACAACAAGACATTGCTGTAGCGAAAAAAAGTACTCCCTCATCAGCTACCGATAATAGCGCCCCTGCCAAGGTGACTAAAGCACCTGAAACCGATGCTAATAATCCTTACATCGAAGGTATTAGCCCTGCCTCTAAACGCTTGAGTAAATTTATCAACTTAGTAGCCCCTACCGATATGTCGGTGCTTATTATGGGTGAAAGTGGTACTGGTAAAGAGGTAGTTGCTAAATCTATCCACCTTAAAAGCGAACGCCGAAACAAATCGTTTATCGCTGTCGATTGTGGCGCTATCCCTAAAGAAATCGCTTCAAGTGAATTCTTCGGTCACGTGAAAGGGTCGTTTACAGGGGCTATTGGTGATAAAAAAGGACACTTTGAAGAAGCCAATGGCGGTACTATCTTCCTCGACGAGGTAGGTAACCTCAGCTACGAGAACCAAATCCAGCTATTGCGCGCCCTCCAAGAACGCCGTATCAAACCTATCGGTAGCTCTAAAGAAATTGATGTTGATATCCGTGTATTGGCAGCTACCAATGAAGATTTACTCGCTGCTGTAAACAAAGGCGAGTTTCGCGAAGACCTCTATCACCGTTTGAACGAGTTCTCTATAAAAGTACCTTCTCTCAACGAACGCAAAGACGATTTGATGATATTCGCTTCACATTTCTTGGAAAAAGCTAATGAAAAACTTCACAAAAATGTACAAGGATTCACTGAAAAAGCTGTACAAAAAATGCTTCTATACACTTGGAGCGGTAACTTGCGTGAGCTATCAAACACCGTGAAACGCGCTGCCCTACTCACTCAAGGCGATTACATCACCGAAAACGAATTGCCTGAACCTGTGATTGTAGAAACTCGCCATTTCCCTACTGAACGCTTCTCATTCTCTACCAAAGAAAATGAACGTGAGCTTATCATTGGGGCTTTACACGAAACCCATAACAATAAAACAGAAGCAGCTAAATTATTAGGCTTTACACGTAAAACTCTTTACAACAAACTCAAAGCCTACAATATCGATGAATTTTAGATAGATAAGAGGTAAGGGATAAGAAGTAAAACTTACTCTTACCTTTTATTTCTTATTCTTTTAACCTAATAAAAATATGAGAACAGCAAAAAAACAAGTAGTAGTAGTAACACGAAAAACACATAATGCTACGCAAGTAACTATAAAAAATCCAAATCAGAAACTTCTGAGTTTTATAGAAAAATTAGCTGAAAGATCTAAAAAACTAAAAGAAGAAATAATGCAAATGGATTTTAAGGAATACAAAAGAATCTAGTTTTGAACTTGAATATTAACATACCTTTTGAGAGTGAAAAAGGTAATCAGTATGCTTTAGTGTTTTCTGTTTATGAACCTCTTTCTGATATTTCTATCCCAGTAGTTGAGGTAAGTTTAGCTTTGAAAAAGCAAGTAACTTCCACTAACTCACTGAAAGTTTTCAATTATATCATCAAAGAAATAGAAGAATATCTTTCAAAAAGAGAGGTCATTTTATACTATTATTGTGATAACGCAGAAATATATTACAGAAATAGTAAGAAACGATTTTTATCTCCCCAACATTTTAGAAGTGAGCTCTTTTATACACTTTTTATCAAAGCTAATCCTAAAGATTTATTGATAAAAACTTCTGAAATCATCAATGAAACAGTAGGAAATCACTATATTAATTTTATTTATAAACCCAAACATCAACATTATATTGATATTCTTAGCAAAGAAATAGAAGAATACCAAAAATGAAAAAAACTTATATTTTTATATCTTTATTTATTGTATCTTTCTTTACTTCAGTAGCTCAATCACCGCTGCGCTCTCCCGATGCTCAAGCCCAAGAAAAATGGGTAAACGATACTTACAACCAGATGTCTCTCGACGAAAAAATAGGGCAACTCTTTATGGTATCAGTCTACTCAAGCCATATAGGCACCAAAAGGGCTGAAGAAATTAAAGACTTCATCAAAAAATACTACATCGGTGGGATTATCTTCTCTAAAGGCGGCCCTAAACGTCAGGCAAAGCTCACCAATGAGTACCAATCTCTCTCTAAAATACCTCTTTTTATGGCAATGGATGCCGAGTGGGGACTTGCTATGCGCCTCGACTCTACCTATGCCTATCCGTGGAATATGACCCTCGGAGCTATTAAAAACAATGCACTTATTGAGCGTACGGGCAAACGCATCGGGATGCACTGCAAACAATTAGGTATGCAGTTCAATTTCGCACCCGATATTGATATCAACACTAACCCCGACAACCCTATTATCGGTAACCGCTCTTTTGGCGAAGATAAACTAAACGTCGCCGAAAAAGGACTCGCTTTTACCCGCGGAATGCAATCAGTGGGGGTATTGGGCAGCGCCAAACACTTCCCTGGCCACGGCGATACTTCTAAAGATTCTCACAAAACCCTTCCTACCATTTCATTTACCAACACTCGATTGGATGAAGTAGAACTCTATCCATTTAAGGTTCTTGCCAAAGAAGTTGCCAGCGTGATGATAGGCCACCTAAACGTCCCTGCCTTAGAACCTAAAGCGGGGTTGCCTTCTTCTCTTTCTTCGGTTATCATTACCAATTTGCTCAAAAAGAAAATGGGCTATGAAGGACTCATCTTCACCGATGCGCTGGGTATGAAAGGTGTATCGGAATATCTGCCTGTAGGCGAAGTGGAAGTGGAAGCCTTCTTGGCTGGAAACGACATTTTACTAATGCCTGCTAACGTAGCCAAAGGTTTTGAAGCTATGAAAAAAGCCTACCAAAACAAACGCATCAGTGAGGAGCGTTTGGCTCACTCAGTAAAAAAAATACTGATGGCTAAATACAAAGTAGGACTCACTACTTTCACCCCCTTAGACGAAACAAAAATCACTGAAGGCTTGCACACCCTCGAAGATGATTTGCTCACCGAAGAACTCTTTGAAAACGCTCTTACAATAGGGCAAAACAAGGAAAATATACTCCCTTTAAAAGACCTCGATAAACGCAAAATTGCTTACGTGAAATTTGGCAACGACAGCGGTTGGACATTCTATTCTTCTTTGCGCAAATACGCTGAAGTTACTCTTATAGAACCTCAAAACGAAACTCAACTCTACAACGCAATAGAGAATTTCGATACGATTATCATCGGTTTGCACAAACCCGACAAAACTCCTTGGGACGATTATAAATTCAGTGACAATGAACTGAAATGGTTAGAGCATATCGCCAAAAAGAAGAAAGTGATATTAACTATTTTCACCCGTCCGTATGCAATGTTCAATGTAAAGAATATTGCACATATCAAGGCAATCGTATTTGCTTACCAAAACCACAAAGTAGCTCAAGAAAAAACGGCTCAGCTCATCTTTGGCGCTATTGAAGGCAAAGGTGTATTGCCCGTAACCGCTCACCCCAATTTGCCTGTAGGTACTTCCATCAGCACTCAAAAAATAGGACGATTGGCTTTTGGATTACCCGAAAGTGTAGGGCTCAATTCGGCTAAACTTAAAGAAATTGATAGTATTGCCTTAGATGCTATCAACCAAAAAATGACCCCTGGTATACAAATATTAGTCGCCAAAAAGGGCAAAACAGTATACCGAAAAAACTTTGGTACTTTGGATTACAATCCTGCTAATAAGGTTACCGATAACACTATTTACGACCTTGCTTCACTCACCAAAATATTGGCAACCCTCCCCGAACTGATGCGTCTATACACCAAAGGTGATTTCAAACCTGTAGACACCTTTGAAGACTTGCTGCCTAAACTTAAGCACACTAACAAAGCTGAAATGACGATGAAAGATGTGCTCTCTCATTACGCACAATTTCAGGCTTGGATTCCTTTTTTTAAAAGAACCTTAGACTCTGTACAAAAGCCGAGTACAGCGTTTTACAGCACTGTGAAAAGCGATGAATTCCCCACCGAAGTAGCCAAAGATATGTACCTCATAGAAGGATATACCGATACGATTTACAAACGTATAGACGAGAGTGAGCTCATCAAAGATAAAAAGTACTTATACAGTGATTTACCATATTACTACTTCAAAAAATTTATAGAGAAGAAAGAAAAAAAGCCTTTACAAGAGTTGGTACAAAAACACTTTTACAGAGGATTAGGAGCTTACCAACTCACCTACTTGCCTCTACATAAGTTTTCCCCTGTAAATATCGCTCCTTCTGAAGATGAAAAAGGCTTTCGCAACCAAGTGCTTCGCGGTTATGTACACGACCAAGGTGCGGCTATGCTGGGAGGAGTAGGCGGACACGCAGGGCTTTTTGGTTCTGCCGATGATGTAGCCAAAGTGATGCAAATGTATCTCCAAAAAGGTTATTATGGAGGCACGTGGTTTCTGCAACCTCAAGCCGTCGCTCTTTTCAACACTTGCAACTACTGCAACGAAGGCAACCGTCGTGGTTTAGGTTTCGACAAGCCTCAATTAGGCCGCTCAGGACCAACTTGTGGTTGTGTACCTATGAACAGTTTTGGGCATACAGGCTTTACGGGCACTTTTGCTTGGGCTGACCCAACAAATGAAATTGTAATCGTTTTTCTCTCTAACCGCACCTACCCCTCTTCAAATAATAAACTACTGATTAACAAATTAGTGCGACAAAAAATACAAAGTGTAGTATATCAAGCTATCACTTCACAATAAAAATTAAACAAAAAGATTTGGCGTATAATAGAAAGATTTAGTATATTTGCGCCACATTAATCTTTTTTAAATAAAATTTATTGTATGGAACCTTGGATTATTGCCATTTTCATTATTGGCTATCTTTGTATTACTACAGAACACCAAATAAAGGTGGACAAAACTATTTCGGCTTTAGCTATGGCTGTTATCTGTTGGACGCTCTTAAAAGTTTCTAACATTGATGTAATGGAAGTATCAAATGGTATATTAGTACCCTCTGACCCTGCCGACAACGCTACCGCTATCGACAAAGCTTTACAACATCACTTAGCTGAAACAGCTGAGATTCTCTTCTTCTTAATCGGTGCAATGACCATCGTAGAAATCATCGATATGCACCGAGGGTTTGAAATCATCAAACGATTGATTCGTACCCAAAGTAAGGTAAAACTCCTATGGATTATAGGAATTATCGGTTTCTTCCTCTCTGCAATTATCGATAACCTAACTACTACTATTATCCTCATTACTATTCTGCGCAAGCTCATCCCAGACCAAAAAGAACGTATATGGTACGCTTCTCTGATTGTAATTGCTGCCAATGCAGGAGGTGCTTGGTCACCTATCGGCGACGTAACTACTACTATGCTTTGGGTGAAAGGCAAAGTAACTGCTGCTAAATTAGTAGAGTACGTATTAATCCCTGCTATTGTATGTTTGGTAGTACCTTTGCTCATTGCATCATTTTTACCTGTATTCAAAGGAAAAATCGATACTTCTAACAGTGAGAAAGGCGTTACTTACAAAAGCAGTATGCCCGTGCTCTCTATAGGATTTATCGCTATTATTTTTGTTCCTATTTTCAAATCAATCACTCATTTGCCTCCTTATATAGGAATGCTCTTTGCTTTGGCTACAATGTGGTTTATTTCTGAAAAATTGAAACCTATCAGCGAACTTTCGTTTACTGATAAGGATAAATTCAGTATTCACCGTGCGATGAGTCGTATCGAGTTTTCGAGCATCTTGTTCTTCTTAGGTATTTTATTGGCAGTAGCTTCATTGCAAACTATTGGTACACTTTTCAATTTTGCGCAAACACTCAATGAAACTATCCCAAGCAAAAACGTAGTAATCTTGCTCTTAGGTTTTGCTTCAGCTATTATAGACAACGTACCATTGGTAGCTGCTAGTATGGGTATGTTCCAAGAAGGTATAGACAACGGTATTTGGCACTTCATCGCTTATGCAGCGGGTACAGGTGGTAGCTTGCTTATCATCGGATCGGCGGCGGGAGTTGTAGCTATGGGTATGGAGAAGATTAATTTCTTCTGGTACGTAAAAAATATCTTATGGATAGCCCTCTTAGGATTCGTTTTAGGATACCTCACTTTGGTAAGTTTTGAAGCGCTACACTTCTTTGGATAGATAATAAGTAACAAGTAACAGATAAAATAATAAAGCCAGCTTAAAAGCTGGCTTTATTATTTTATCCTACTGAAACTAATTCAACATCAAAAATGAGAGGCGCATTGGGAGGGATAACACCGCCAGCACCTCGGCTACCATAAGCGAGCTCTGAAGGGATAACCAAGCGGGCTTTATCACCTTCGCTGAGGAGCAAAATACCTTCGTCCCAGCCTTGTATCACTTGACCTACCCCTACGGTAAATTGCAAAGGTTCTCTACGGCGATGAGAGCTATCGAACACAGTTTTATCTAACAACATACCTGTATAGTGCACCGCTACTTTTTGTCCGGCTACTGCTTTTTTGCCATTGCCTTTGTGGGTGATTTGATAGTACAAACCGCTGTCGGTTTTATCAAAACCTACTACTTCTTTAGCTAAGGCTTCTTCAGCTTTGCGTTTCTCTTCGGCTAAACGAGCTGTTTTTGCTGCTTTGAAATCTTCAAAAGCCTTGAGAGCGTCCCATTTTTCAGCCTCTGCTCCTACTCTTAAAATTTCAACTTTTTCAATTTTATCACCTTTTGCAATTGCATCTACCACTTCTTGACCTTCTACTACTTCACCAAAAACAGTGTGTTTATTGTCCAACCAAGGTGTTGCTAAATGCGTGATAAAAAACTGACTTCCATTAGTGCCGGGACCTGCATTTGCCATAGAAATGACCCCTGCTTTGTTGTGTTTCAATTCTGGGTGGAACTCATCGTCGAAACGATAACCAGGGTCACCAGTACCTGTACCTAACGGACAGCCACCTTGTATCATAAAATTGGGAATCACGCGGTGAAAGGTGAGTCCGTTGTAATAAGGAGTGCCTAATGGTTTTTGTGAATTTTTCATTTTTCCTTCGGCAAGAGCTACGAAGTTACCTACCGTAGCAGGAGTTTTGTCGTAAGTAAGACGCAGTAAAATAACGCCTTTATTAGTAGTTATTTTAGCATAAATTCCGTTTTCCATTTTTGTTTATTTTTAATTGTTAATTGAATTGGTTTAGCGCTTCAATAATAATATCGCAACCTTCTTTAATTTCTTCATCGGTGAGGGTAAGTGGAGGCGAAAGTCGTACGGCACGGTGTTCAAACAAAAGCCAATAGACTATCAATCCTTTATCCTGACAGTAATTCACCACAAAATCGGCAATTTCGGCAGTTTTCACGATAACAGCGAGCATTAAACCGCGACCATTGATACTTTCGATAAGTGGATGTTGCAAATACTTGCGAAAGAGTTTTTCTTTCTCTAAGGTTTGAGCCATTAGGTCGGTGGTGAGTAGCTGGTTGAGGGTAGCCAAAGAGGCAGCTGCAATCACGGGGTTACCACCAAAGGTGGTGATATGCCCCATTTTAGGGTTGTTTGCCAATAGCTGCATACGCTCGTAAGACGATACGAAAGCCCCCACCGGCATACCGCTTGCCATCCCCTTGCCTATAGCGATAATATCGGGGGTAAAGCCATAATTTTGGAAACCAAAGAGTTTGCCGGTACGTCCGAAACCTGGTTGTATCTCGTCGATAATAAGCAGGGCTCCCACTTCTTCACAACGGCGTTTTACCTTAATAAGATAGTCGTTTTGGGGTTCGATAAACCCAGCTCCCCCTTGGATGCTTTCGAGCACTACCCCTGCGGTACGTTCGGTGATTTTGAGGATATCGGCTTCGTTGTTGAACTCTATAAAATCTACATCTGGAATCAGCGGACGATAAGCGCGTTTGCGTTCTTCATAGCCCATTAAGCTCATCGAGCCTTGTGTATTGCCGTGATAGGCATTTTTGGCAGCGATGAGTTGGGTGCGCCCCGTAGCGCGTTTGGCTAATTTTACTGAGCCCTCAATAGCCTCGGTACCAGAGTTTACCAAATAGGTGGTATTGAGTTCAGGTGGCAACTGCTCGGCAAGGAGTTTGCAGAAGTCTACCGCAGGCTTTTGTATGTACTCGCCATACACCATTACGTGCATATAAGTAGCGCATTGCTCTTGTATGGCTTTCACTACTGCAGGGTGGCAATGCCCTAAGGTACAAGCCGATACTCCTGCTACAAAATCTAAATATTTTTTGCCATCGGTAGTGTAGATATAACTACCTTCGGCGCGTTCCACCTCCAACAATCGCGGATAAGGTGAAGTGGGAGCTTGATATTTTAGAAAGTCTTTTTCTTGTGTCATTCTTTTTCTTCTTTTATAATTTTAACCATTGGGCTAGGTTCTATACGGCTAATAGCATTTCCTTTGTATCGCAATTCGAAAAAGCCATTAGATTTGCCTTGTATAGTGCCGTTAATATATAATTTAGCTTTTAGTATTGATGAGTTGTCAAAAGTAGCATCTTGTATTTTCAAATCGTATGCTTCTATATCAGCTATTCCGTTTGATACAAAAGTGGCATTTTCAGCTTTGCACCATATTTACCCCTTTAGGCAGTTTTAAAGCTACTTTTAAAGTACCCTCTTCTACTGTTGTTTTGATAATGGGGTGAATAGCATTATCGGCATCAATGTAGATATGGTCGTTCTTTTCATTTGTCCATAGCTAAGGGTAGCAGTTAGTAATAGAGTGTAAAGTAATATGTTTTTCATATTTGTAATATTTTTTAAAAGTTATTTGGCTATGGGGTGGTCGGCAGGGGCATTATTACAGTCTTTCACACATTCTCCTTTTTGGTTTATATAGAACCATTTGTTATTTAGCTTTACTTGTGCTAATCCTTCTGAAAATCCTTCTGCATAATCATACTTTATAGGAATCACTTCTTTGCCTGTTTTATCTATAAAGCCATATTTATCATTCAATTTTACTTTAGCTAATCCTTCTGAAGGACTTTCAGCATCATCATACTTTATAGGAATCACTTCTTTACCTGTTTTATCTATAAAACCCCATTTGTTATTTAGACTTACGGCTGCTAATCCTTCTGAAAAAAACCAAACATCATCATACTTTATAGGAATCACTTCTTTGCCTGTTTTATCTATAAAGCCATATTTATCATTCAATTTTACTTCAGCTAATCCTTCTGAAGGACTTTCAGCATCATCATACTTTATAGGAGTCACTTCTTTACCTGTTTTATCTATAAAACCCCATTTGTTATTTAGCATAACGCTTGATAATCCTTCTGAAAAAAGCCAAGTATAATCATACTTTATAGGAATCACTTCTTTACCTGTTTTATCTATAAAACCCCATTTGTTATTTAGCCTAACGTTTGCTAATCCTTCTGAAAAATCCCCAACAAAATCATACTTTATAGGAATCACTTCTTTACCTGTTTTATCTATAAAACCATATTCTCCATTCAAACTCACGCTTGCTAATCCTTCTGAAAAACTCCTCGCATCATCATACTTTATAGGAATCACTTCTTTACCTGTTTTATCTATAAAACCATATCTATTATTCAATTTTACTAAAGCTAATCCTTCTGAAAAACCCCTAGCATTATCATACTTTATAGGAATCACTTCTTTACCTGTTTTATCTATAAAACCATATTTTTTACCCAATCTTACCATTGCTAATCCTTCATAATATTCATCTTTCCAGTCATACTTCTTTGCTTGTTGCACAGGCTGGGCAGGCGACTCTTTTTTTACCTTTTCCTCAGGTAGCAGCCCCTGTCCATAACCAAGGGTAGCAGTTAGTAATAGAGTGTAAAGTAATATATTTTTCATCTTTGTTATATTTTTAATTGTTAATTGAATTGGTTTAGCGCTTCAATAATGATATCGCAACCTTCTTTAATTTCTTCATCGGTGAGGGTAAGTGGAGGCGAAAGTCGTACGGCGCGGTGTTCAAATAAAAGCCAATAGACTATCAATCCTTTATCCTGACAGTAATTCACCACAAAATCGGCAATTTCGGCAGTTTTCACGATAACAGCGAGCATTAAACCGCGACCATTGATACTTTCGATAAGTGGATGTTGCAAATACTTGCGGAAGAGTTTTTCTTTCTCTAAGGTTTGAGCCATCAGGTCGGTAGTGAGGAGCTGGTTGAGAGTTGCCAACGAGGCAGCCGCTATCACGGGATTACCCCCAAAAGTGGTAATATGCCCCATTTTAGGACTGTGTGCCAACAGCTGCATACGCTCATACGACGACACGAATGCACCTACCGGCATACCGCTTGCCATACCCTTGCCTATTGCAATGATATCGGGAGTAAAGCCATAATTTTGGAACCCAAAGAGTTTGCCGGTACGTCCGAAACCAGGTTGTATCTCGTCGATAATAAGGAGCGCACCTACTTCTTCACAACGGCGTTTTACCTTGATGAGATAGTCGTTTTGGGGTTCGATAAACCCAGCTCCTCCTTGGATGCTTTCGAGCACTACTCCTGCGGTGCGTTCGGTGATTTTGAGGATATCGGCTTCGTTGTTGAACTCTATAAAATCGACATCAGGGATAAGCGGACGATAAGCGCGTTTGCGTTCTTCATAGCCCATTAGGCTCATCGAACCCTGTGTATTGCCGTGATAAGCATTTTTGGCAGCGATGAGTTGAGTTCTGCCCGTAGCGCGTTTGGCTAATTTCACCGAGCCCTCAATAGCTTCAGTACCAGAATTTACCAAATAGGTGGTATTGAGTTCAGGTGGTAACTGCTCGGCGAGAAGTTTGCAGAAGTCTACCGCTGGTTTTTGTACGTACTCGCCGTAGACCATCACGTGCATATAGGTAGCGCACTGCTCTTGGATAGCCTTCACTACCGCAGGGTGACAATGCCCCAAGGTACAAGCCGATACACCTGCCACAAAATCTAAATAATGCCTGCCATCGGTAGTGTAGATATAGCTACCTTCGGCGCGTTCCACCTCTAACAATCGCGGATAAGGCGATGTAGGGGCTTGATATTTTAGGAATTCTTGTCGTTGATTCATTATTTTTCTTCTTTAATGATCTTAATCATTGAGTTTGTTTCTATTTTATTAGTAGCATTACCTTTGTAATGAAGTTCAAAAATACCGCTTGGTTTTCCTTGTATAGTACCATCAATTCTCAATTTTGCTTTCACAATACCCGAAGTATTAAAAATAGCATTTTGTATTTTTAGATCGTAAGTTTCTAATTGGATGATTCTGTTAGAAACAAAATTGAGATTTTCTACTTTTCCACTAATAGGCAGCTTAGTGAGAGAGCCTGCATTGAAAGTGAGATTTCGGCAATTGAGCTGTAAGTTTCCTTCCCTACAACTACCTATTTCTAAATCCAAATCATTGACATTCAGTTTTAAATCAATCTCCGAAAGAAAGTCGAGAAGCATTTTATAAGAAGACATATTAATAGGTTCTTCTGAACGAATTTTGCCACTTTGCATTTTCAATTCGCTTGTTCCTTTAATTGGGATTTTGAGTTTTATACCTCCTGTTTGCACTAAATTCACGCCTTTAGGTGTTTCCAAAGATATTTTCAAAGTACCATCTTCAACAGTAGCTTTAATGATAGGGTGAATTGCATTATCAGCATCGATATAGATATGGTCGTTTTTTTCATTTACCAGTGTAACCTCCCACCTACTATCGATATCTATTTTGGTGTACTTGGGTAGTTCTGTTCGTAGTACACTTCTCTCACCAGAGGCTTGAAATACGTTTTGGGCTGTTGATAAGGCTGTTGCAAATAGCAAGCCTATTGATAAGATTATATTTTTCATTGTTCAATTATTTATTTCACTTTATGTATAGCCCCCAAAGGAGATTTTTCACTTTGCACTTCCTCCTAAGAGGCGGTCTAAACCTGTGTATTAACTTTGGCAAAGTGTAGCGACGCAAACATTGTCAATTGTTAATTGTTATAATAGGTTTCTTGTAAGACCGTCATTATTTTGTCGTTGCTGAATTGGGTTTTGAAATGTATATTCACTTTGCCTTTGAAGAAAGCTACAGCGTGCCTTATTTTCAGTTTTTCTTCTTCGCGCAAAGCGTTGTCATGGGGTACGTTCTTGCTCTCTATCACAAAGTGCAGTTGTTGGGATTGGTTTTTGTACTGCACGATGTAAGCGAAATCGGGTGAATAGGTTTTGCCTCCTGCCACGGGTATTTTGATAGAGTTTTTAGGTATTTTGGTAAATACGGTTACACTATCTATATTTTGCAAGATGTTTTCGCGCTCTAATTCCGAATCAAAAAAGAGTTCATCGAACAGATAGTTATGAGCAACGGTTTGATTTTCGGAAAGTATCCCAACCTCAGCAGCAGGTATTTCGGCTAAAGGCTCTCCCTTAGCATTAGTGAGCTTGGTAGGGTGTATCGCATTGCTAACTTTTTGGTAGCCTACTGTATATTTAGTAAAGGCATTGGCTAACAAGAAAAACTCAAAATTTTGTTTGATAGCCCTTATCGTCGCTATATTTAGATACAGATTGATGTCGGTAGGGGTGCTGTAAAACGCCTTGTGTAGGGTTTTGATGTTCACAAAGAGTATTTTTGAAAGTTCTTTTAAGAAATCACTATAGCTCATTGTTGAAAACGACTGCTTGCGTTCGTGGTATTCAGCTCTTTCTTCGGATACATAAGCGCGTTTGTCTTGTACGTGTATTCTATTGACAATTTCTACTAAAGTACATTTCTCAAAAGAGCGGTTAGCACTGCGACTTTCGTTTTTGAGATAGTCTACAAAGAGATCTTGAAACTGTTGTTCGTTTTTGAACTGATACTCCAAAATCGCTTTTTCGTTGAGCTGCTCCCAAAACTCTTTTAGCTTACTGTATTTATCGGCGCGTATACGTATAGTTCTTTTAGGCTGGGTAGCCTTGCGTATCTTGCTGCTATCTACCCCTTGAAAAGCTAAGGGGAAATGTGCTCGTACATAGTCTAAACCACCTTGTTTGAAACTGTTATCGCGTTTGAGTACATTGTGTTCATCTAATTCCTCTAAAAGCGCATTTTTATCATCAAAATGATACAGTTTTACAATTTGACTGATAAGATCGTCGTTCAAACTATCAAGTGGCGTTTCAATTGAAACAGACCCTGATTTATCGTTAATTTCCTTCACCAATTGGTCTACAAATTGGTTTTCGGTGAAATCTACAAAATAGTTTAGAAAGAAATTGCTATCCTTCACCCTATTGCCGTACTCATTCACAGGCAAGCGCAAGCCACGCCCTACTTCTTGCAGTTTGCTAATCTCACTACCACTACTGCGCAACTTGCATATCTGGAAAACATTGGGATTATCCCAACCCTCGCGCAACGTCCATTTGGAAAAGATGAACCGGCGTGGGTTTTGCAGACTCAATATTGCTTCTTTGTCGTGCAAAATTTCGTTGATTTCCTTTTCTACTTCTTCATCTTTAACCGAATTATCTTTAGAGAAATAACCACCGTGTGTACCAGCGATATTGTCGATGGTTTTCTGTAGATAAGCGCGATAAAACTCGTTTTCTTCAGAATACAAACGTCTTTGGGCTTCAGCTTTGATAAGGAGTTCTACCGTTTTGCGCAAATGACCTTCGGTATTGCGGTATTCCTCGATGTTATCGATAAAGAACAAAGTGAGCGGTTTGATGCGCACTTCGCGACAGAGCAGCTCGCGTTCTAACTCAAAATGATGGAAAATCGTTTTTTGCAACATTCTATCTTGCAAGGTTTCCGAATACGAATAAGGGTTGAGTTTATCGCCTTTTTTGAGTTCTAAACCATTGGATAACAGAACGGTAGTTTTATTTAGTTGTACTATCTGCAAGCCGTGCATTGCGGGGTGAGCTCTCTCAAAATCATCGCCTTTGGTTAAGACAATTTTCTTTTGACTATTGTTTTCTATCAGCTCAAAATGTGCTTCTTTGCCATCGGTGTCCGTAAGGCGCAACAAGGCATTGTTACTTCCTGAAAACTCAGTAACATACCCCACTACACCTTTTACCAAGTTGCTGTTGAAAGCATCGACAGAGGTGAGTTGGTATACTAAATTGTGGTAATCTTTTATTTTAATTGTTTCGGTAGTACCGAATACTGTTTTGCGTTTTAGTTCTTTATCAGGGAAAGTAGCCCCATAGCGGAAAATAAACTGAGGAGACATCTTTTTAATGGCTTCCCACGTTTTGTTTTCTTGGGCAAACTTATGAGGTTCATCGATGATGAGGAAAGGGGCGGTGGCAGCAATGGCTTCAAAGGGTATCGCATAACGGTCGAACAAGGTTTGGTCGAACGTTTTTTGCATTGTATCCGAATTGAGCATCCCTGCATTGATGAGCAGCACTTGTATTTTGTTTTGTGTAGCAGTGGCTTCTACAAAACTGCGCACAGCAGGCGGAAAGCCGCTTTTGTTGCCCTTGCTACTCTTTTGACTTTCGACTATATGCACTTCAATGGTTTTGCTATAGTCGTCCATAAAATGGCTACGTGCACTTTCCGACTTTAGAAAACTAAGGGTACCCGCTTTGATAGAGAGGGTAGGGACTACTATCACAAACTTAAAGATGCCGAGGGCTTTGTTGAGCTCAAAAATAGTTTTAGTATAGGTATAGGTTTTGCCCGTACCTGTTTCCATCATCACATCGATGATATTGCTGCGGGCATCGCAATAACGCGTGTCTATTTCTTGGGCTTTTTGCAGCTCCCTAATATTGCGCTCATAAGCATAACTATTTTTATCCACCTTAGGGTTGATACACTCAGCTCCTTGTTTTTTAGGCGACTGCACGTGTAACTCATCAAAAACACTCACCGTATTTTTGACTGCTTTTGACTGGTGGTCGAGATTTTTTTCAAATTTGAGCTTCATACTTAGTTCCTTATGATAAAATCGGTGCTGATACTTTTTTTATTGGCATACGCTTTCACGTTTTCGGCAATTTGGCGCAGGTGTGCACTCTCGAAATGATAGCCAAAGACTACAATGGTCGTAGGGTTGAAATCGGGGGTGTTGTCCATCATTTCAAGCAATACTTTTAAGCTTTCGGTAGTAAAACCGCGATGTATTAAGTACAATTTATCAAAACCGTAATAGGCTTCATAGCCTGCTAAATTTACAGAAGCAAGACTTTCTGTTAGTGGAATGCCATCGTAGGTTTTCCAAGTGAGTAACAAGGCACGGAGGTCGGCATCGGTGAGTTTTGTTTCATCAAAAAGAGTAAGAGAAGGGGTAAAATCCTTTGCCTCAAACTCATAGTCGTCCCAAATAGGGAAAGTTTCATAAATTTGGAAGCCGAAGTCTACCGCTTTTGTGTTAAAAAGGTCGTTTTTTTCAGCTTTGAGTTTAGCAGCTGCTCTTAGCAAACGTTCTTTAGTAATATCGAAAATAGTAGGCACGGCGGGTAATGACGAATTACGAGAGACGAATGATGGGAAAGACAAGACAGCTTCGTAAGCAGTTTTGTTCTTTTTCTTATCGATAAGCTCAGGGAGTTGTACAAGTATAAAACGGCGGTTGCCCTCGTCTTTCGCATTGAGTTGCATCACAGCATCGGCAGTAGTACCTGATCCTGCAAAGAAATCGAGAATGAGGTCGTTAGCATCTTTATCAACTAAGAAGTTAATTAGATATTTAATTAAAGAAATAGGTTTTGGATAATTAAAAACAATAGTATTATCAAATAGTTTTGCTAATTCATTTCCTGCATTTTCTGTGGTTTCTACATCAACATTTTTATCGATTAGATTAGGAGGAACCTCTTCTCCATAATCTGCTTTTTTATACGATAAAACCAATTGTTTAGATAGAGAGATACGAGTTTTTTTCTTTATCTCTTCATCTAATTTGGATTGTTGCCAAATAAATCTATTACTAAAGATAGCATTATTTTCATTTTTCCCGTTTTTTATAATGAGATCTTCTAATAGTTCATTTGGAAATTTCTCCGTTCCATAAGTACCAGCCTTATAAATACCATCTTCTAATTTTGTATTAATACTATTGGGTGGAAAAATAAGTGTTTTTAATGAATTTTGAGGTTTTGTAAAAGGATCTTCACTTTTACTATGTTTTAAAATTCCTTTGAAAAATCCAAAGTTGCTACCTTTTTGGTAACACAAAATATATTCTATGTTTTTCTTTATTTTTTTAGAAAGATTGGCTGGAGTAGCAGATTTAAACCAATTCCATTGTCCCACAAAATTATCCTCACCAAACACTTCATCCATTAGTAGACGCAGTTGTGCGACTTCGTTATCGTCTATAGATACGAATATGACACCATCGTCTTTGAGCAATTGGCGGGCAATATATAAGCGGGGATACATAAAAGTAAGCCAAGCGGAATGCGAGTTGCTCTTGCTCTGGGTGAAACTCAAAATACGTTGGGCTACCTCCTCACTTACTCCTGCCAACTGGGCGAGCTGAGGTACAGTGAACTTGCGGTCGTCCTGATATACAAAACCGTCAGAGCCTGTGTTGTAAGGCGGATCGATGTATATCATTTTCACCTTTTCGTAATAGGCATTGGTGAGGTGCTTGAGTACTTCGAGGTTGTCGCCTTTGAGCAGTAGGTTTTGCGAATGGGCGTTTTCAGGCAAGGCGTTATGCGCCTCATCGGCGCGCAAGAGCGTTGTTACAGGGTCGGTAGCTAACAGACGGGCATACTGCTTGCCGAGCCATTGCAAGGAATAGCTTTCGGTGAAAAAGTCTACTTCTTTTTGTTGTAATACTGCTTTAAATTTCTCAAAATCAAAACTTCCCTCTTTACTGAAGCAATCGGCAAAGTGAGCGTGGAGTACTGCTTGGAGGTCGGCTGTTTTTGTGGTAAGGTTTGTGGTGAGGTTTTGTTCTATCATTGTTGATTGTTATTATCAGGATTATTCTTGTAGCTTCGTAGCTCAGGGTGTTCACATTTAAAGGCTTAGCCTATTTTTATTTGTGTAGGCGTTTGCAAAACGCCCCTACAATAGATTGATTGTCAGAGTAATCAACTTTAGCAAAGTGTAGCAATAGGTGTATGGCCCCACATACTCTGCTTTCGCAGACTTTCCCGAAGGGGGACAAGCCACAAAAAGGATTTTTCACTTTGCACTATTCACTTTTCACTATTCACTTCCTCCTAAGAGGCGGTCTAAGCTTGTGATGTCTTGCACAAGCACTTGGCGGGCTTTACTACCCTCAAAAGGTCCTACTACACCGGCGTGTTCTAACTGGTCGATGAGGCGACCTGCGCGGTTGTAGCCCAATTTGAGTTTGCGTTGCAAGAGCGATGCTGAACCTTGTTGCGCATTGACAACTACTTCGGCGGCTTCGCGGAACATAGGGTCACGTTCGGAGGGGTCGAAATCTAAATCTACAGGTTCGCTATCGGGGCCTACATATTCAGGTAGCAAGTAGGCATCGGGGTAGGCGCGTTGTGCCCCAATAAACTCGGTAATGTGTTGTATTTCAGGTGTATCGACAAAAGCACATTGTATGCGCACGGGCTCATTGCCTTGTGAGTAGAGCATATCACCTCGACCGATGAGCTGCTCGGCCCCAGAGCCATCTAAGATGATTTTAGAGTCGATTTTAGAGCTCACTTTAAAGGCGACACGTGTAGGGAAGTTGGCTTTGATAATACCTGTAATTACGTTAGTAGATGGACGTTGGGTAGCGATAATCAAGTGGATACCAATGGCGCGGGCAAGCTGTGCCAAGCGAGCGATAGGGAGTTCCACCTCTTTACCTGCCGTCATAATCAAGTCGGCAAACTCATCTACTACCAATACGATATAAGGTAAGAAACGATGTCCCTCGTTAGGGTTGAGTTGTCGCGCTTTGAACTTAGCGTTGTACTCTTTGATGTTGCGCACTTGAGCATTTTTTAGCAGTTCGTAACGGTTGTCCATCTCAATACAGAGGGAGTTAAGCGTATTCACCACTTTTTTGTTATCGGTGATAATTGCCTCTTCACTATCGGGTAGTTTGGCGAGGAAGTGGCGTTCAATCGTCTCGAAGATAGAGAGTTCCACTTTTTTAGGGTCGACGAGCACGAATTTCACCTCAGCAGGGTGTTTTTTGTAGAGCAGAGAGGTGAGCACGACATTGATACCTACCGATTTACCTTGCCCAGTAGCTCCCGCCATCAGCAAGTGTGGCATTTTAGTAAGATCGGCGACGAAAGTTTCGTTACTAATGGTTTTACCAAAGGCAATAGGGAGTTCCATTTCGGCGTTTTGGAACTTTTGAGCGGTAATCATTGAGCGCATATACACCATTGTCGGTTTTTTGTTAGGTACCTCAATACCAATGGTTCCTTTGCCGGGGATAGGAGCGATGATACGAATACCGAGAGCCGCGAGTGAGAGCGCAATATCATCTTCCAAACTCTTGATTTTCGCAATACGCGTACCCGCCACCGGTACAATTTCGTAGAGAGTAACAGTAGGCCCTACTGTCGCTTTGATTTTGGAGATTTCAATTTTGTAATCGGCTAAGGTTTTGATAATCGTATCGTTGTTTTCCTTTAGCTCTTCCTCGTTGATAATGATACCTTTATCTTTAGGTTCGTTCAACAATTCAATTGTAGGGAAACGATAGTCGCTGAGGTCTAAACGCGGGTCGTATTCGCCGTAATTTTCTACTAATTGCTTGGCTAAATCTTCAGGATCAACCATTACAGGCGGCACTATAGGAGTGATGGTGAGTTCAGGAGCTTCATCTTCAGGGATATTGGTAATTTCCAATTCACCTTTGCCATCGAGGAATGGAATTTCTTTTTTATGTGTAAAAGGGTCGATTTTTTCATCATCTACTTGAGGAAGAACGATTTCCACATCTTGTTCCTCTTCATTGTCAGTTATGATATCAGAAGAGGTTGTAGGAGGAGTATCATCAGCATCTTCAAAATCGTCATCTTGTTCATCGTCGTGTTCTCGTTTCAGTTTAGTAAAGGTATTTTGGAAGAAAGACATTATCTTCTCGGGGGTGAGTTGCCATTTGGTAATAGCATATACCAAAGCAAAGAAGAAAAGGATTAAAAAAGTACCTATTTTACCAAAGTAATCTTGCAGAAAATGATTTACTTCATAGCCAGAAACTCCTGAAAGGATAGTAGATTTTCCTTGCAAAAAGCCTAAAAAAGTAGCGAGGAGTACCATTAGCAAAGTGCCCCAATACCAGCGGTTGAGCAATGCTATTTTGATATTGAACAGATATTTGAGTCCGGAGAGGAAAATGAGCCATACGGCGATGAAGGTTGCGATACCAAAGCCTTTGTACATCAATAGATAGCTGAGATAAGCTCCTATTTTACTGCCTAAGTTATCGGCGATTTCTTCACGATTAGCAAGGTCAGCCCACACACTTTGGTCGGCTTGCCAAGAAAAGAAAAATGAAGTAAAAATAAAAAGCAAATAGACTGTAAGTAGTACTAAAAAACCACCCCATATCAGGCGGCGTTGCTTGGATTTAACGGTTTTAGCCTCTTTGTTTTTTGTAGAAGATTTATCGCTATCTTTGTTTTTATCTTGTTTCTTTTTAGCCATTTTTATTAGGGTTTAGGGGGACAGGTGTGAGGGTGGCCTATTGAGGGGGCAAAGATAAGAATAATTTGGCGATTGGGCAATAAAAAAGGTAACAAGCTATGATTTGACAATAGAGAAGGTGTCCAAAAAGTTTTATTTGTGTGGGCGTTTGCTAAATGCCTCTACATAACATACTCTAAAAGTGATTGATTATCAAACTTATAGACTTTGTCAAAGTTTTGGGACTTTGACAAAGTTTATGATGCAAAAGCATTTTTTAGACTTTTCGGACAGCCTTTTTGTGACACAATTATTAATTGTTAATTGCTTGGAGTGCTTTAGCGTAGTTAGGTTCGTTAGTAGTTTCGGCTACTTGCTCGGTATATACTACTTTGCCTTGTTCGTCGAGCACTACTATACAACGAGATAGCAATCCTTTTAGTGGACTATCGGTAAAAACAATAGGATAATGAGCTGCAAAATCACCGCGGAAATCGGAGAGCATTGTAAGATTATCAATACCTTCGGCTGCACAGAAACGTGTGAGTGCAAAAGGCAAATCTTTTGATATACAAAGGATTGCTACATTATTGAGTTTTGAAGCCTCGACGTGAAATTTACGCACTGAAGCAGCACATACACCTGTATCTACACTGGGAAAAATGTTTAAAATTACTTTTTTACCTCTGAAATCAGAGAGTTTTACTTCGGCTAAATCGTTTTTAACAGCTGAAAATTCAGGGGCTACTACGCCCACTTTTGGAAGTTCGCCAGCAGTGTGTGCAAGCTGATCGTGAAATGTAATGTTTGCCATTTTTTTTAGTTATTATTTAGTTGTTAGTCGTTAGAATAGCTGCAAAAATAATACCAAAATATATTAATTAGCAAATTAGGAAATTTGGAAATTAGCAAAATGTTTTAAATCTCCCACGAATTACACGAATTTTCACGAAATTGGGAGTGCATAAAAGTCTTTATTTTTTTATTATCTCACGAATTTTCACCTGACGGTGAATTATTTTGTGAATATATTATGTTACAAAGCTGTAAATCAATATTTTGTTATATCGAACTGACGTTAATTAGCAAATTTGGAAATTAGCAAATTATTTTATGTCTCTGACTTGCAACTGCAAACTTAGCTTGCCATTCCACAGGTTTTCTTCTACTGAATAGACAATGCTAAAAGGTTTACCTGAGGTGATGAGAGAGAGTTTATGTCCTAAACTAAAACCTACAGCATCGAAATACGGGGCACTGCCCACTTCGCGCAAACAGAGTTTTAAGTGCTCGTTATTCTTACCTATGCGTTTTGCAAAACCTGTATCGACTACATTTTCGGCATAGAAGAGCGGTGGCAGGTTGCAAGGCCCGAAAGGCTCGAACTGTTTGAGGACATTATAGAATTTTTGAGTGAGTTTACTCAAGGGAAGTGCGGTATCTATAGAGAGTTTCGGGGTGCGCAATTCAGGGTCGATGGTTTGTTTTACCACCGTTTCAAACACCTCTTTGAAGAGTGGGTATTGCTCGGGGAGGAGCGTGAGTCCTGCCGCGTATTTATGTCCGCCGAACTGTTCTAAATGTTCGCTGCACTGCTCCAAGGCCTCATAGATATCAAACCCTTGTACCGAACGTGCTGAGGCGGCATACTTATCGCCACTCTTGGTAAATACTATCGTAGGGCGGTAGTAATGTTCGATAAGGCGAGAAGCGACAATACCTATCACCCCTTTGTGCCACTGCTCGCTGAAAACTACTGAAGTATAGCGATTTTGCTCTCCATTGCGCTCTATTTGGTCGAGTGCTTCGGCGGCGATACTGCTATCTAATTCCTTGCGTTCGCTGTTGAGTTCGTCTATTTGTTTGGCTTTTTGCAAAGCTTGTTCAGGTGAAGTTTCGGTGAGTAGAGAGACAGCATATTTGCCGTGTTCTATACGTCCGGCGGCATTGATACGCGGGGCAGCCTTAAACACTACATCGCTTACCGTAATAGTCCCTTGATGTTCGCCAAAGAGCGCTTTTACTCCTGCTGAGGGCTGTTTATTAATCACTTCTAAACCGAAGTACATCAGCGTGCGATTTTCACCGTCCATTGGCACAATATCGGCAGCAGTGGCGACGGCGACTAAATCTAAAAGAGGCATCAGTTCACTGAACGGGCGTTGCAAATACTCGTGATATGCTTGCGCCAATTTAAAGCCTAAACCACAGCCACAGAGTTCTTTATACGGATAAGGGCAATCAGCTTGTTGAGGGTCGAGTACAGCCACGGCATCCGGCACTTGGTCTGACGGGCGGTGGTGGTCGGCAATGATACAATCAATCCCTTTTTCTTTGGCATATTGCACTTTATCAATAGCTTTGATACCGCAGTCGAGCGCAATGATGAGGGTACAACCTTGCGCCTCGGCATAGTCTATTCCTTGAAAAGAAATGCCATAGCCCTCGGTATAACGGTTGGGGACGTAGGTGTGCAATTTAGAAGTGAAAATGCTGAGATAACGTTCCATCAGAGAAACCGCACTAGTGCCATCGACATCGTAATCGCCATAGATAAGGATAGTTTCATTATTTTTTAAGGCTTGGTCTAAACGCTCAACAGCTTCTTTCATTCCTTTCATCAAGAAAGGATTATGCAATTGAGATAGGGTAGGGCGAAAGAAGTCTTTAGCCTGCTGAAAAGTGGTTATGCCTCGTTGGGCTAAGAGTATTGCCAAGGGCTCGCTGATGTTGAGCTCTTGTTGTAGCTGTTTTACAGTGGTTTGCGGTGGCAGGGGTTTAAAGTTCCAAAGGTAATTCATTTTATTTAAGTAAGAGGTAAGAGATAAGAAAAAACTTTGTCAAAGGTACGAGCCACATAGGCAGGAAACTTTGGCAAAGTGTAGAGGTACAGTCGTAATTCACAATTCGTAACTTGTAATTGACTATCCTAAGTATGTTTTTAGAATTTTACTGCGTGAAGTGTGTTTGAGGCGACGAATGGCTTTTTCTTTGATTTGACGTACGCGCTCACGGGTGAGATCAAAGGTTTCACCTATTTCCTCAAGGGTCATAGCGTGCTGGTCGCCCAAACCAAAGTACAAACGCACTACATCGGCTTCCCGTGGGGTGAGTGTTTCGAGTGCGCGCTCAATTTCGGTACGCAAAGAGTCTAAAATAAGCGACTTATCGGGGTTAGGCGATTCGTTACTGCGAATCACGTCGTAAAGATTAGAATCTTCTCCTTCAACCAAAGGCGCATCCATAGAGATATGACGCCCTGCATTTTTCATTGATTCTTTTACATCGTTTACGGACATATCTAACTCACGTGCAATCTCTTCGGCGGAAGGTACACGCTCGTTCGCCTGTTCGAGGTAAGCGTACATCTTGTTGATTTTGTTGATAGAACCAATTTTGTTGAGCGGTAAGCGCACAATACGCGATTGCTCGGCTAAGGCTTGCAAAATAGACTGACGAATCCACCATACGGCGTAAGAAATAAACTTAAACCCACGAGTTTCGTCGAATCGCTGTGCGGCTTTGATGAGCCCTAAGTTCCCTTCGTTGATAAGGTCAGGAAGAGTAAGACCTTGGTTTTGGTATTGTTTAGCTACCGATACTACGAAGCGCAAATTTGCTTTGGTTAGTTTTTCTAAAGCAGCTACATCGCCTGCTTTGATACGTTGTGCTAATTCTACCTCTTCATCGGCAGTGATCAAATCTACACGCCCAATCTCTTGTAAGTACTTATCAAGAGACGCGGTTTCACGGTTGGTTACCTGTTTGGTAATTTTTAGTTGTCTCATTCAGAAAAAATCCTTAATTTTGTCGATTCTTATACGCCCTATTATACGTATAGCTTTACACAGATGTTACAAAACCTTTGAATTTTAACATTATATTAACAGATGAAGTACAGTTTTATCATCCCTATATACAACCGTCCGGACGAGTTAGATGAACTACTAAATAGCCTTGTATCACAAACTTACGAAGATACTTTTGAGGTAGTAGTGATTGAAGACGGTTCTACTATTCCTTCAAAAGAAGTATGCGAGAAATACAAAAATGATTTATCAATCACCTATCTTCCTAAACCCAACACAGGCCCTGGTGACTCTCGCAATTACGGGATGCAACACGCTCAACACGATTATTTTCTGATTTTAGATTCCGATTGCATCTTGCCTCCTCACTATTTAGAAGCTGTAGACGATTATCTGCAAACTCATTATGTAGATTGCTTTGGAGGGCCTGATACCGCTACTGATGATTTTACTGATATACAGAAGGCTATCAACTACACTATGACGTCCTTGCTCACTACAGGAGGGATTCGCGGTAGCCAAAAGCGCATTCAACGATTTGAACCTCGTAGTTTTAATATGGGATTATCGCGTAAGGCTTTTGAGGCGACAGGTGGTTTTGGAAAAATACACCCTGGTGAAGACCCCGATTTAGTGATACGCCTCTGGGAACAAGGTTTTGACACTGCCTTTATCCCTACTGCTTTTGTATTTCACAAACGTCGTATTTCGTGGGAAAAATTCCGCACTCAAGTAAGTAAATTCGGACAGACACGGGCTATCCTCAACCATTGGCATCCAGAGTCACGCAAACTTACTTTTTGGCTACCTACCTGCTTTGCCTTAGGGCTTTGTGGGGCGTTATTACTACTTGTTTGGGGGTATATAGCCCCGCTGCTCATATATGTATGTTATTTTATCCTTATAGGTTGGGATAGCACCCGTGAAAACCGCAGTGTAAAAATAGGGTTGCTCTCGGTTTGGGCACTTCTGGTGCAGTTTTTTAGCTATGGCTGGGGCTTTCTCAAGGCTACTCTTAAAATTGCTTTTTCTAAAAAACCGATGGAGCAGTTGTTTCCTCACTTATTTTTCAATTAGGTGCGAGTGCGAGCCGCACAGGCAATTAGAAACTTTGGCAAAGTGTAGCAACATAATGTGAGTTTGACAGAAGTAATTGTTTAACAATTAGCAAAATATTTTAAATCTCCCACGAATTTCACGAATTTTCACGAATTTAAGACTGCATAAAACTCTTTACTTTATATTATCTCACAAATTTTCACCTAATGGTGAATTATTTTGTGAATATTTTATAATAGTTATAAATCAACATTCTGTTATACCGAACAGATGTTAAGATAGCAATATGATATTCAATAAAAAGAGGCTGTCCTAAAAGTTTTTCTTGAGAGGGCGTTTGCAGCACATACCCAGCTATCGCTGGCTTTCCTACATAACATACTCTAAAAGTAATTGATTATCAGGTTTATAGACTTTGTCAAAGTTTTGGGACTTTGACAAAGTTTATGATGCAAAAGCGATTTTTAGACTTTTCGGACAGCCTCTTTATTTGTAGTAAAGTTATTAATAATTTCCGATGGGATCGCCGTTGTGATTGAAAAACAAATCGGTGTGAGAGCCTATAAGATTTACTTTATAACCTATATTGGTTTTTCTAATTCCTTCGATGATATAACCCTGCTGGGTAACGTAATCGGATATTTCTTTAGGGAAGAAGGTAGTAGGGATACTATTGCTATTCTCGCCTTCTACTTTTAGCCAGTCGCCATTAGCTGTAAACTCCAGCTCGGTACGGTCTTTAAGTTCTACTGAATAGCCGTTGATATCATCTTCTCTTTCTACTTCTTTAACAGAAGTATGAGGAAAGTGAATGCTAATAAAATCACGAGCAGGCTGTGGCAATCGTGCGCACGAGCTGAGTGCAAGGGCTGCAAAAGCAGCAAAAAGGAGTTGTTTCATTAGTCGTCTATTCTTAAAAATTGTCCTTTAGCATTAAACTCTAAATCAAGCCCGTTAGCGAGTTCTATCTCATAGCCATAGCGTTTCTTTTGGATTTTGTAGATATCTGTTTGAGGGTAAGTTTTCTTTACGTACTGAGCGATACCATTAGGAATAAGTTTCTCAGGTACAGCCAGAGTGCGAGTTTTTACTTCTTCCCAGTCGCCATTGGCATAGAATTCAATTTCGCTACCATCGTTGAAATACACTTTGTAATCTTGGTCGTGGATATCGTCGTCTCTCCATACCGAAGCGATTTCTTCTATTTTAAAGTATTGTTTCACAAAAGCTTGAGCCTTAGCAGGCAATTGTTCAAAGGTAATAGGAATATCCTTAGCCGATACGTTTTGTACTGCCACTACTGTCAATAAAAAAGTGGCGATCATTGATACTAATTTTTTCATCGTTTAATCTGTTTTTAAGTTTAACGCTGCAAAGATAAGACCTAATTTGGGAAAGAATCTGGAATAATTACGAATTACGAATGACGAATGACGAATTTTGCTGTTGTTTATAATTTGCTCTTGCTGTTTTTATACTACTTACTAACATTTTAATAAGTTCAATCGTATTATCATTTATACTAAAGAATCTGGAATAATTACGAATGACAAATTACGAATGACGAATTTTGCTGTTGTTTATAATTTGCTCTTGCTGTTTTTATACTACTTACTAACATTTTAATAAGTTCAATCGTATTATCATTTATACTAAAGAATCTGGAATAATTACGAATTACGAATTTTGCTGTTGTTTATAATTTGCTCTTGCTGTTTTTATACTACTTACTAACATTTTAATAAGTTCAATCGTATTATCATTTATACTATTGTATTCAGTTTGTGTAATGTATTGTGTTTCCTTTAATAATTCCAACCAATAGAGCGTTTCATTAGCTTCTTTTTCAGCTATTTTCATCTTATGAATAAAATCAGGAGTACTCTCAGATCTTTCTGCCTCACAAATCATAGCCCCTATAGCGGTGCCACTACGTAAAACTTGGTCGGATAGCGTAAATTCTTTTTTATTCTCCCTTAAGTATTTAGAGAGATTTACAATCCTTACAGCAAAAGTAAGACTCTTTTTCCTTAAAACATTTTCTTTCATAACAAAAAGTCATTTTTGATTAATATTATTTGTTCCTCGTTATTCGTCTCTCGTCATTATACGACCATCTACCATTACGAGTTTTCTATCTGCCATAGTAGCCAATTCTTCGTTATGGGTAACAATTACAAATGTTTGTCGGAACTCATTGCGCAGTTGGAAGAAGAGTTGGTGCAGTTTTTCAGCACTTTCGGAATCGAGGTTGCCACTGGGTTCATCGGCAAATACTACTGAAGGGTAGTTCACCAAGGCACGTGCTACCGACACTCGCTGTTGCTCGCCTCCTGAAAGGGCATTAGGCTTATGGTCGGCACGCGAGGTGAGATGCAAAAAGTCTAATAACTCCATTGCGCGCTTTTCAGCTTCTTTTTTGCCTATTCCTCTAATGAGTGCAGGAATACAAATATTTTCCAAGGCAGTGAACTCGGGCAACAACTGATGAAATTGAAAAATAAACCCGATATGTTCATTGCGGAATTTTGCCAAGGCTTTGGAGGATAACGACAATATATCTGTGCCATTAATTACCAACGATGATGGTTTATTGGCATCGGGGCTGTCTAAAGTACCTAAAATATGTAACAAGGTGGTTTTTCCAGCTCCTGAAGCACCTACTATCGATACAATTTCGCCTTTGGCAACATTTACCGATACGCCTTTAAGCACTTCTAAATCTTTATAAGTTTTATAAATATTGGTAGCTTGAATCATTTATTTTGTATTTTGATAGATATATACTTCGGTAGCGCCTACGCCGTATTTGGCGTATTCGGCATCGTAGAAAGTAACATTGGAGTAACGCCCCAAGAGGAATTCTAACTCGGTACGCAATACCCCCTCTCCCACGCCGTGAATGAACACTACCCGCTGGATGCGCTGTGCAATAGCAAACTCTAACTGCCGGCGAGCGGTTTCGAGTTGTAGGGTAAGCATATCGTAATTGGTCATATTTCTTGTAGAATCAACCAATTGCTCGATGTGCAAATCTACCTCCATTGGAGGGATGTTGCGCTCTTTTTTAGTGAGGGGCGATTTGTTCTTTCGCTTGCTCACTACATCTTTGCGCAAACTCTCTTCATCTATATTTGTGAAAGCTCCTTTTAGAGGTGCATCTTCTTCAATAACTATTATTTCCTCAGGACGAAAAGTGAGCTCAAAGCCTTCAGTAGTAAGCACTGTTACCTGCTGAGGCGTAAGGCGCACTATATGTCCTTTGATGGTATCGTCTAATACTTCTATGTAATCTCCTATGTTCACTGTGTTAATTTGCTAATTTGCTAATTTGCCAATTTGCTAATTATCTTCTGGGTTTCTTATTTTCGTTGCTGGGTCTTGAAAATCTTCCTCGTTTTTAGAGGGTAGGTTACGCGAAATGCGGTAAATACCTATCATCAATAGGCTTATACCGCCAATGAGTAACGCTTGGTCGTATTTGGGGAACAGATAACGCGACAGCGCTACCAACACCCCTAAAATCATTAGTATGTAATTCATAAATTCGATTTGTCAATTTGTCAATTAGCTAATTAGCTAATTGCTAATATTCCTTTTGCGAGTTCAATCATTCTTGGGTCGCCGGTGTGCTTATTAGGCTCATCGGAGAGTTTTACAGTAGGCACCCACTCGTTGTCGCTGGTGAGTACTTCGGTGAGCTTCATCACTATGTTCATCGGGCGCAAACCTACATCATTAGTAAGGTCGGTACCTATACCAAATGAAATGCCTATTTTTCCTTTACAAGCCTCAGTAATAGCTTGTACTTTTTGAGGGTTAAGTCCGTCGGAGAAAATAATGTATTTAGAGAGTGGGTCTATCCCCATTTTTTTGTAATGAGCAATCGTTTTTTCAGCAAAGACTATAGGGTCGCCACTATCGTGACGCACACCGTCAAACAACTTGCTAAATTTCTTGTCGAACTGCTTGAAAAACACATCGGTAGTATAGGTGTCGGAAAGGGCTACCCCAAGGTCGCCTCGGTACACATCTACCCAGTGTTCCAATGATAGTGCATTAGCCATTTTGTAGCTGTACTCAGCTGCGTGGAACATAAACCACTCGTGAGCGTGAGTACCTATGGGTTTTACCTTGTATTTCATCGCAAAATGCACGTTGCTGGAGCCTATAAAGGTTTGGTTGTAGCCTTCCATTAAAGTGTGCATCACGATGTCGTGTACGTGATACGAATGGCGACGACGGGTGCCAAACTCAGCAAATACAACGCCTAATTCTTTGTATAACAATTCTTTTTCACGGGTGTTAGCAATCACCTGCTCATCTGTCCAAGCCGTCGCTTTGGTAAGTTTGTAGAAAAGTTCGCTAATCACCGAAAGCAGAGGTACTTCCCAAAGGATGGTGCGATACCAATACCCCTCAACAGTTACCTGCAAGTCGGTGTCGTGTTGTTCAATATGCACTTCAGAAGGGTCATAGCGATACCCTTCCAAAAAGTCTAAATACAACGGACTCAAATAAGGGCAGTTATCTTTCAAAAACTGTTTTTCGGCTTTAGTGAGTTTCAGTTTTGCCATATTGTTCACCTCTTCGCGCATAGCATCGGCAAAGCCTTCGGGGAATTCGTGTTTGCCGCGGTTGATAAAGGTGTAACGCGCTTTGTTTTTAGGGAATAACTGCACTACGCCACATTGCATAGTGAATTTGTAGAAATCGTTGTCTAATAATGAATTTAAGATTGCAGACATATATTCTCAATTAACAATTAATATTTAACAAAAGCAACTGTTTATCAATGAATGAAAAACAACCCCATTTTGTTGAAAATGTTTTATTTTGGGCAAAGATATGATTTTTTTTTTAATTAGAATGAATTGTTAGGAATATAATAGGCTAAACAGAAAAAAATACTAATTCACTCATTGGGTAATTAACAAATTATTCGTAATTTTGCCCCCAAAACAGATTTTAGAATGTCGAGACTTAAATTACTTCTTTTATTTTTATTTATAACAACCGCCCCCGTAATAGGTCAAATAGGTAATAATCAGCAATATAACAATGTTGATATCACCACTGTAAACATCGATAATCTCACCGATGGACAAATCAAAACCTATTGGGATCGCGCTCAAGCACAAGGTTATACCTTAGACCAATTTCTCGCTTTAGCACGTTCACGCGGGATGCAAGAAACGCAAGTGATGAAATTGCGCCAGCGCATTATGCAGCTCGACAGCTATTCTGGCACTCAAAAATCTAATGCGAAAAACAAGAACACCAATGACAAAATGCGCCGTCCTGCGGAGGGTGATGACATCTTTGGTTATACCGGTAGAGAGAAAAAAGATTCCCTCAACCGCAAACAGAAAAAAGACTCTATCTTTGGGATGAGTTTCTTCAAAAATCCCAAAATTTCCTTTACTCCTAACCTAAATATGCCTACCCCCGAAAACTACCAAGTAGGGCCTGGCGACGAACTACTTGTGGAAGTGTGGGGAGCTACCGAGGGTTCTTTCAAACAAAAAGTAGATGCTGAGGGTAATATTTTTCTCAATGGTGTGGGACGCATACACGTATCAGGACTTTCGTTCAGTGAGGTAAAAGCAAAGATAAATTCGTATCTAAAACGCATCTATTCAGGCATTTCAGCCCCCGATGGCAGTTATGCTAAAATCTACACGGGCGTAACTATCACCCAAGTGCGCACCGTAAAAGTAAATATCATTGGCGAGGTAGTAGTGCCTGGCACTTATTCACTTAGCTCACTTTCTACTGTGCTCAACGCTTTATACGCCTGCGGAGGCCCCTCAGAAAGCGGTTCATTTCGGGATATCAACGTATTTAGAGGAGGCAAGAAAGTCGCTACTTTCGATGTGTATAACTTCCTGATTAACGGTTCGGAAAAAGGTAATATCGGCTTGCAAGACCAAGACGTAATCATCGTATCACCCTACAAAAACCGCGTGTGGGTAGAGGGTAAAGTAAAACGCAAAGGATTGTACGAAATGCTCGACAACGAAACCCTTGCTAACCTTGTTACTTTCTTTGGAGGTTTTACTTCCGATGCTTTTACCAATACTCTTGTGTTAGAACGCATTAAGGATGCTAAACGCGAAGTACAAGAAATTGCTTTTAGCGAAATTGGCAAGATGAAAATGCAAAATGGCGACCGACTAAAAGTGCATTCTATCACCAATGAATACCGCAACCGCTTGAGCATAGGAGGGGCTGTTTATCAACCTGGTACTTATGAGTTTAAAGAAGGAATGACCGCTCACGACTTACTCGAAAGAGCCAATGGTGTGAAAAAAGATGCTTCTCTCAATCGCGGACTCATCTTCCGCACCGAAAACCGCGTAGATTACCAAACGCTTAGCTTTTCGGTTAAAGACCTCATCGAGAAGAAAAACGACATCCCTTTGAAGGATAACGACAGCATTCATATTTTCTACAAAGATTCTCTTCAATACAAACGCTTTGTAAAAGTAGAAGGCGCTGTAAATTCTCCTAAAGAATTGCCTTTTATGGAGAATATGAAAGTGGAAGATGTGATTGCCTTGGCGGGTGGTCTCTCTAACGGTGCTGACCCCTCGACTATTGAAGTGTTTAGAGAAATAAACGACGGTAGCTTTCAGAGACTCAGTACAGCTTTCAAAGTATCGTCTAACAATGAGCTTTTACCTGAAGAAGGTACCAATACACTCACCCTGCAACCTAACGACATTGTTTCGGTGCGCTATATCAAAGGTTTTACCCCTCTGCAAACAGTCTCAGTAATGGGAGAGGTTGTCTACCCTGGTGTTTATAGCATCCAAAGCAAGAACGATCGCATTTCCGACCTATTAGAGCGTGTAGGAGGATTTACTCCTTTTGCCTATAAAGAAGGGGCAACTTTGATTCGCAAAAAAACTGATGAGGGTGAAATTCAGCAAGAAGATTTTTTAAAAGAATTGGTAGAGTTAGAAAGCAATAGTAGTGAAACTGCTAAATCACTGAAAAAAGCCAGCAAAAAAACTTCAGAATACCGTATAGGGATAGACATTAATAAAATTTTGAAAAAGAAACACAGCAAGCACGATTTACTCCTCAGTGATGGTGATGTGTTGCTCATTCCTTCTGAAAAACAAACTATTGAAGTACGCGGTGAGGTGTTAGCCCCTTCATTGGTGCGTTACCAAAAAGGACTTTCTTTGATAGATTACATCGATAGAGCAGGAGGTTTTGGCAATCAAGCTAAAAAGCGCGCCATCTACGTGCTTTACGCCAATGGCGATGTGCGCGCTACTCGCAATTCTCTTTTCTTTAGAAACTATCCTAAATTGGAACCCGGTGCTATCATTATCGTACCATCTAAACCCGAACGCCAACGCCTTAGCACTGGCGAAAGTATAGGTATTATCTCGGCAATTACCACTATGGGAGTGCTTATTTACAACGTACTAAAAAATTAGAACTATGGCAATTAACGAAAATCAAGAAATAAGAACTTCAGAAGACGTTACCAATCATTTAGAAGAAAATAAATTGATTCCTGTAGTCAACTCTGTAGAAGAAGAAACTGCTGAGGACGAAATAGATTTGATGCAGCTTATTCGCAAGATATGGAGCGCTCGCAAATCAATTTTGCTATTTACTTTGCTCTTCTTTGTTATAGGAGTTCTCATTGCCTTATTCTCAGCTAAAGAATACACCGCTACCACCATTATGGTGCCACAAACTACTGATGGCAAATCAACTGGTGGATTGGGAGGATTGGCAGCAATGGCAGGTATCAGTTTGGGAGGAGGCTCCGAAACACTCCCGCTCACTACCTACGCTAAAATCATTGAGAGTGTACCTTTTAAACAGAAATTAGCACAGACTAAACTCACTTTTTCTAACATCCCTAAACCAGTAACTTACGAAGAATATTGTAAGAACTACACTAGACCCAGTCTGTTGGGGCGCGTAATGGGTATTTTTAGTTTTTCTAAAGGTACTCCTGCTCCCGCTCCTGCAGCCCAAGACAGTACAGATATTACCCGACTCACCGACCAAGAGAGAGGAATTCTCAACAGTATCGACAGCCGTATCAAATTGGATATGAGCGAAAAAGACGGTTATTTCACCCTCTCGTTTGTGATGGGAGAAGCACTCCCTGCCGCTCAAATGCTCGAAAGTGCCCAAAAAGTACTGCAGGAAACTGTAACCAATTTCAAATTGCAAAAAGCCAAAGAAGAATTCGACTTTGTACAAAAACGCTTTGTAGAAGCCGAAAAAGACTTTAAAAACAAACAATACGCTGTGGCAGGTTTCCAAGACCGCAACCGCGACCTCTTTAGCAACCTTCCTCAAACTCGTTTGCAACAACTACAAGCAGAGTACAATTTGGCTTTCAACGTATATACAGAACTCGCTAAACAGCTGGAAGCCAAACGCATCAAGATGAAAGAAGACCAGCCTATCTTTGCTGTTATCGAGCCCGTGAGCATACCAAACTCTCCCTCTAAACCCAAACGAATGATGATTATCGCTATCTGGACGTTCTTAGGAGTACTCGTAGGTATTGGTAATGTATTCCTTAAAGACTTTAGACGACAACTCAAATCTAATTCCTAATTTCTAATTCCTAATTTCTAATTCCTAATTTCTAATGAATTACATTATCTTTGATATGGACGGGGTGCTATTAGACAGTGAACCAATGCACCAAAAGATTATTTATGAGACTTTTCAGTTAAAAGGTATTCCGTTTGATAAGGCGTATATACAAACTCTCACAGGTATGTCGGCTTTTGCGATGTGGGAAAAGGTAAAACGCGATGCCCAGCGAACAGAAAGTGTAGAGGAGCTAATGCAGTTTCACCGTGATTACTTTTTCAAACGATTACCCGAAGTGAAAGTTCCCTTAGTACCTCACGTAAAAGAAGTGTTAGAGAAATTTAAGAATGAAGGAAAGCACTTATCATTAGCTTCTTCTTCTGGACGCAAACTTATCGATATTTTTACTCAGCAAACAAATATAGCACACTATTTTGAAGTGATAATGAGTGGCGATGATGTGCAATACAGCAAACCTAATCCCGAAATATTCCTAAAGGTAGCCCAATGGTACCACTTGCCAGCAACACAATTTACAGTGATAGAGGACAGTACCAATGGCGTAAAAGCTGCCAAAAGTGCTAATATGCAGTGTATCGCCCTCCAGAATCCCCTTTCAGGCGGACAAGATTTAAGTCAAGCCGATAGCGTTATCCATTCAATGCAAGAACTTTTATGACAAACAGTAACATACAACTCATAGAATGTGTAACGATAGCCAATGAGGATTATTTACAATCTTTATTGGCTGTTGGTTTTTATGGTCTTGCTCTCAAAGCCAGCCTCCTCTCCTTAACCAAAGATTTAGATTTTTCAAATACCCAAACTAAAATTCTGCTCTTAGACGACGAACTGCCTGCTATTGCAAAACAAGGCATTACTATTAGCAGTTTAGCTACTGCCTACCAAGCCGGCGCTACGCGTTTTTATAGTGCTATCAAAGGTTATGGTGGCTATCTCCCTACCGAAAAACTTCTCACCTTCTTCCAAGCCCAACACCTGCCTACGGGTATGAACCTGCTCGCTTTTGAGAGTGCTTATAACGAAGCGCTGAAGCAGATAAACAACTAATAGGTAAAACAAGTAATAAAGCTGGGTATGTGAGCAAGTTCAATGACTTTATCAAAGTTTTTTTATCTCCTCCCTAAAATCGAAATCCCTATAGCACAATCTAAACAGCGTTTGGATTGGCAATAATGTTTGTATTGTTGTAGAAGTACTTGGGTATCAAAAGCAGTAGCAACAGAGGCTCCTAATTGTTGGTATTGGGTAATAATGCTGTTGCTCTCAGCTGTCATTGTTTTGAGTTCTTCAATGAGTGATTCGCTCTCGTCCTTGCCTAAACTTTGGTAATAGGCATATTTGAGTGGAATGAATACGTTTATCCAAATAAGTGTGATGAGACTTGTACTAATAGGCTTTTTTACTTTTTTAGAAGTCTTAGTAAAGGTATAGTGGGTTTCCCAAAACTCGGAGACTCCTACGACAAAGAGTTTTTGGATACTTTTGAAATCATTCACTTCAAGAATTTGTGAAAACAAACCTTCATTTAGTTCGTATAGCTGTGCGAGTTGCGAGAGTCGGATAGTGGGAAAACCTTGCGGACGCAAACCGGTGAAATGTATTTTTACTACGGGTGCAGAGAGGTTGTATTTCTGTTGTAGGTAGTGATAATTTTGCAAGAGTTCACGTGAATAGGTGAGTTCAGTTTCTTCGGGGAGTAAGCCTGCTTGCCCCAGTAGTAGTGCTTCTAAATGTAAGGGGTGTGAACGCTCTTTGCGAATAATACTAAAATCGAGATGTTTGCCCAATTGCAGGAAGGCTTCGCCGTTTACAGTGCCTCCAAAAGACTTGAGGAGCATACAAAAAAGTACTTTCTCCCAATCGAAATTAGCAGCTTTCCACAACTCGTTTACCGCAGTGGCTTTTTCTTCTAAACGTTCTACTAACAGACGCTCATTCCACGAAAGCAAAGTAATGGCAGGTACAGTGGTATATTCTTTTTCACAAGGAATAAACTGGTAGTGTGAGGCTACAGTCGTATTGTACCGCTCTAAGAGTTCGGGGGAGATAAGACCTCGGAGTTCTAAAGTGGGAATAGGCTGGTTGTTAGCATCGAATACTTCTATATCGTGTTCCCAAACTACGTGCAGAATCACATTGCGATAAGCGGGATCACTCTCGTGACCGTGCACATACCAATGCGATGATTTGAGATGCATTTCTACATTACCTGCCCATTGCTGCTCACCTATAAGCAGTTGGGCACTTTGGAAATCAGGACCTGAAAGAGAATTATACTCACCAAATGAGAGAATTTGCAAGCGCTCTCCCGTAGTAAGTACAGTATTGAGAGGTACTTTTTTGTATTTCCATAGGTAGTGTAAGAAATCTTCTTTCATTTTGATTAGGTAAGAGATAAGAGATAAGAGATAAGAGGTAAGAAATAGTACCAGCTTATTTAATTAGTAAAGGTCGTAACACGACGGACAACTAAAAATTTTAGTAAAGGTTGTAACAATGCAAATTATTCTCGAGTTGGGATTTTTAATCTTTTTTCTGTGTATAGAAAAAGAAAATAATAAAGGGTAGCTAAGAGTATACCGAAAATCCAACCTACCAATACATCACCTGGGAAATGCACGCCTAAATAAATACGGCTATAACTCACAATAATTGACCAACAGAGCAATAGAGTGACGATATATCGGGCGTTTTTTCTAAGCAAATAACTAAAAAATACAGCTATTGCCATTGTATTGGCGGCGTGAGCTGAGAAGAACCCATACTTACCACCACAAATCACCATTCGCATTTGCCCGATAAGACTCTCATCGTGACAAGGACGCAAGCGCTGGAATCCGTGTTTAAAAACGTTCGCCAGCTGGTCGGTAGTGGTGATGAGAAGGGCGATGAATACCAAGATGAGCAACGCTCGTTTCCAATGGAAATACTTGAAACACAAGTATAACAAAAAAGCATAGAGAGGGATAGACGAGAGTTCATTGGTAATTACTAACCAAAGGCTATCGGCTTCGGGCGTCCCCCAACTATTGAGGGAACAGAGCAGTTGCTTATCCGTTTCTATAAGGTATTCTAACATTATTTACGTTTTTTCTTCTTTCTAAAAGCCTGTTGGAGAGCTTCAGCAGTCTTTTGTTTGCGACTTTCTCTTTGTCCTTTTTTGCGATTTCTACCCTCATCATTGCCGTGTTTTCTACCGTCATCATTTCCGCGTTTGCGTCCGCCACGGTCTCTGCCAGCTCCTTTGGTTGAGAGCTCTACATTGATGAAACGACCGTCCATTTGGAAGTCGGTAAAGGTGCTCATTACCAAATCGGAGAGGTCGGCATCGGTATTGAAGAAAGAAAAACTGTTCTTTACATCTACTTTGAAAACATCATCACGACCTAAATTAAGGGTTGCTTTGAGGAAATCTTTGAGTGATTTCCAGTCGTAGCCATCGCGTTCACCTATGTTGATGAAATAGCGCACTTCATCGCTATTACCCCCACTGCGGCTTTCGCGCTCGTTCTCTACCGATAAGTTTTCGGCATTTTTATAATAATTGAAGAAACGCGTAAACTCTACTGAGAATATTTTCTTGATGAGCTCTTCACGATTTACTTCTTGCAGTTCTTTATAGATAGCTGGCAAATAATCGTCGATAGCAGGATTTACTTCTGTATTTTTGAGGTTGTTAGCCAAGTGATAGAGCTGTATTTCACAGATTTCCATACCCGACGGCAATTGTTTCTGCTCAAAAGGTTGCCCTATCATCTTTTCGATAGTTTTTATTTTCTTCACCTCACTTTTTGGTAAAATCACCATCGAAATTCCCGATTTACCAGCACGACCTGTACGTCCACTGCGGTGGTTGTAGGTTTCTATTTCATCGGGCAATTGGTAGTGAATTACGTGGGTGATATCGTCTACATCAATACCGCGGGCAGCAACATCGGTAGCGACGAGCATTTGTATTTGGCGTGCGCGGAAAGATTTCATCACCAAATCCCGCTGATTCTGACTCAAATCGCCGTGAAGAGCAGCAGCGTTGTAACCGTCTTCGATAAGTTTTTCGGCTACTGCCTGAGTATCGCGTTTGGTACGGCAAAATACTACCGAGAAGATATCGGGGTTAGCATCGGCGAGGCGTTTTAGGGCTTGGTATCTATGACGACCGCTCACTATATAGTACTCGTGTTGCACGGTGCTAGTAGCCTGATTGCGAGTTCCTACTGTTATTTCGATAGGCTTACGCATAAACTTACGCGCTATCTTAGCCACCTCGTTAGGCATAGTAGCCGAAAAGAGCCAAGTGTTTTTTTCTTGAGGGGTATGCGATAGAATAGCGGTAATATCTTCATAGAAGCCCATATTGAGCATTTCGTCGGCTTCGTCAAGCACACAATAGTTGATATGACTGATATCTACGAAGTTACGGCGTATCATATCTTGCATACGCCCAGGAGTAGCCACGATAATTTGAGCGCCTTTTTTGAGGCTACGCGCTTGTTCCTCAATACTTGCACCGCCATATACCGCCACTACGTTCACCTTAGGGAGGTACTTAGCATAATTGCGGAGCTCGGAAGCGATTTGCAAGCAGAGTTCGCGTGTAGGTGAAAGGATAAGGCCTTGAGTTACACGGCTATTAGTATCAATCAATTGGAGGAGAGGAAAGCCAAAAGCGGCTGTTTTACCAGTACCCGTTTGGGCTAAAGCTACCATATCAGCACCATTTGCCAAAAGAGTAGGAATGGCTTTTTGCTGAATTTCAGAAGGAGTTTCAAAGCCCATATCGCTGATGGCTTTGAGGATAGGTTCATCAAGACCTAATTGTTCAAATAAATTCATTAATACAATTTGTAAATTAGCAAATTGGCCAATTTGCTAATGTATTTTAAAGCGCAAAGGTACAATAATATTTTCAATTGACAATTGATAATTGACAATTAAGAAGAAAAAACTTTGCCAAAGGTGCGAGCCGCACGGGCAGGAAACTTTGGCAAAGTATAATAAATAATTTATATTGTGTTTCTGCTTATTTTTTTATAAAAAAGGAAACAATCAAGAGAATTATTGCAATGGACATTATTGCAAATCCTGCTATGCGAAACCCCTTATAAAAAAACGTTTTATCTTTATCGTCTACTATTTGGTGTTCACTGGGAGTTTCGGGCAAATAAGCTACTGTAATACTCTCGCCTGCTCGATAATTGGTTTGACGGCTACCACTATGAGCCCCAAAATAGGTTACACAAAAAGTATGAGCCGAATTAGCATATTTCAAATTTATAGGGGCGTTTGAGTTCAGAACAAGAGGTTTTACAATATAAGTATTTTCTCCTACAGTATACTTATAGACTACATAAGTCCTATTATTAAAACCAATACCTCCTACACCTTGACTGCCTGATTTGACAATTTCTAATACCTCTCCTTGTGCTTTCCCTTGATATAGTTTTTTGTTCTTTTCGGTAATTCTTTTGTTAATCTCAGCAGTGACCAAGAATACAAGCGCAAACAGAAAGAATATGCCAGAGCTTAGCAACATTCCCATTTGGTTGTTCATTTGGTTGTCCATTACCTTAGTGATCTATTTATTGGATACTAAAATCCACTCTCCGCTGTTTATTAGGGGATCAGCTTGTTTGAACTTGAGCTCTTTGCGTTCACCAGTACGGATGTTTTGGATTACTACCTTGTCGTTACGACCAATTTTAGGTTGTTCGCGTACGATGGTTTCTACTACCGAACGGCGCTGTGAGGCTTGTTGCCCTACTTCACGGGCGCGTTGTGCCATTTCATCGCTGTTGAGGGCTTCTTCCTTATTGGTTTGGTAGTGCTCACGGGTGCGTTGTGGCGCGTGGGCTTCCTGTACGGGTGGATTTTGAGTAGGCAATTCGGCTTTGAACAAGAAAGAGATAATCTCTTTGTTTACCTTATCAACCATAGCTTTGAACAACTGATAGGCTTCAAACTTATAGATGAGTAGCGGGTCTTTCTGTTCGTGTACCGCTAATTGTACAGATTGTTTAAGCTCGTCCATACGGCGGAGATGCGTTTTCCACTCTTCGTCGATGATGCCAAGCGTAATATTCTTCTCGAAATCGCTTACGAGTTTCTTACCTTGGGTTTCGTACGCCTCTTTGAGGTCGGTTACGATGTTGAGCATCTTTTCGCCATCGGTGAAAGGCACGACGATGCGCTCGTAAGTATTATTAGGATTTTCGTATACCTCTTTAATCACTGGGAAGGCTTGAGCGGCACTGCGTTCAGCTTTTTCCTGATAGTGTTTGAGCGCTTCGTGATACAAGGTGAAAGTAAGGTCGTTTGGCGATTGTTTAGCAAATTCGGCTTCTGAAATTTGTGTTTTCAGTGAGAAATATTTGATGAGCTCGAAAGTGAAATTCTTGTAGTTATTTCCACCTTTGTTGTTTTCTACTATATTCTCGCAAGTATCAAATATCATATTTGCCAAATCCACTTTTAGGCGTTCACCTTCAAGAGCGTGGCGACGGCGTTTATAAATTTGCTTGCGTTGTGCGTTCATCACGTCGTCGTACTCCAACAGACGTTTACGCATACCGAAGTTGTTTTCTTCTACCTTTTTCTGAGCTGCCTCGATGCGTTTGGTCATCATAGAGTGCTGAATTACATCACCTTCTTTATGACCTAAGCTGTCCATTAATCGGGCGATACGTTCAGAACCGAAGAGGCGCATTAGGTTATCTTCGAGAGAAACGAAGAAGAGTGAGCTACCAGGGTCCCCTTGACGACCAGAACGACCGCGCAACTGACGATCGACACGGCGAGAGTCGTGGCGTTCGGTACCTATAATTGCCAGACCTCCTGCAGCTTTTACTTCGGGGGTTAACTTGATATCGGTACCACGTCCCGCCATATTGGTTGCGATGGTTACCACACCACTATGTCCGGCTTCGGCTACAATTTCAGCTTCTTTTTTATGCAATTTAGCGTTCAACACATTGTGTTTCACCTTGCGCATTGTAAGCATACGGCTGAGGAGTTCGGATACTTCCACAGAAGTAGTACCTATCAACACAGGGCGACCAGCTTCGGATAGTTTTACTACCTCATCGATTACGGCGTTGTATTTCTCTCGTTTGGTTTTATAGATAAGGTCGTTGTGGTCTTTACGAGCAATAGGACGGTTCGTAGGGATTTCCATTACATCGAGTTTATAGATTTCCCAGAACTCACCCGCTTCGGTGATAGCAGTACCCGTCATACCCGCTAACTTGCTATACATACGGAAGTAGTTTTGCAAGGTAATAGTCGCATAGGTTTGGGTAGCAGCCTCAATTTTCACATTCTCTTTGGCTTCAATTGCTTGGTGCAAACCATCGGAATAACGACGACCGTCCATAATACGACCTGTTTGTTCATCGACGATGAGCACTTTGTTGTCAATCACCACATACTCTATATCTTTTTCAAAGAGAGTGTAGGCTTTGAGCAATTGGTTAAGTGTGTGAATGCGTTCGCTTTTTACGCTAAAATCTTGGAATAATTTATCTTTTAGTTTAGCTTCTTCTTCAATAGGAAGACCTTGGTTCTCGATATTGGCAATTTCTACCCCAATATCAGGTAAAACGAAGAAATCTTTATCACCATCATAGGCAATATCAGCAAACCCTTTATCAGTAAGCTCGATTTGGTTGTTTTTCTCATCAATCACGAAGTACAATTCGGCATCTACCTTTGGCATTTCGCGATTGTTATCCTGCATATAGTAATTTTCAGTTTTTTGGAGCAGTTGTTTTACCCCTTCTTCGCTGAGGAATTTGATGAGCGCTTTGTTTTTAGGTAAACCACGATACACGCGCAAGAGTTGGAATCCTCCTTCTTTGGTATCCCCTTCGGCGATGAGTTTGCGGGCATCGGCTAATACTTTGGTGAGGTAAGTACGCTGTTTGTTTACCAAATTTTCTACTAAAGGTTTCAGTTCGTTGAACTCGTGTAATTCGCCTTTAGGGGTAGGACCTGAGATGATGAGCGGTGTACGAGCATCGTCTATCAATACAGAGTCGACCTCATCGACAATGGCATAGTTGTGAGCGCGTTGCACCAAATCTTCAGGAGTGTGCGCCATATTGTCGCGGAGGTAGTCGAAACCAAATTCGTTGTTAGTTCCGTAAGTAATATCGGCATTGTAAGCACGACGACGGGCTTCGGAGTTAGGTTGGTGATTGTCGATACAATCCACACGCAAACCGTGGAACTCAAATAAAGGTCCCATCCAGGCACTATCTCGGCGTGCCAAATAGTCGTTCACGGTTACGAGGTGCACCCCATTCCCCGTTAGGGCATTGAGGTAGACTGGCAAGGTAGCCACAAGGGTTTTACCTTCCCCTGTTTGCATTTCGGCAATCTTACCTTGGTGAAGGGCAATACCTCCAATGAGCTGTACATCGTAGTGTACCATATCCCAAGTAACATCTTTACCAGCGGCGTCCCAGTGGTTTTTCCACACGGCTTTATCACCCTCAATCGTCACATAGTCGTGGGTAGCCGATAGTTCGCGGTCGTGCTCGGTAGCTGTTACGGTAATTGTTTCGTTATTAGCAAAACGACGGGTAGTTTCCTTCATCGTAGCAAAAGCTTCAGGAAGAATTTCGTTCAATGCCTTTTCTGAGGCTTGATAGGCTTCGCCATTGAGTTTATCTACTTCAGCATAGAGGTCTTCTTTAGCATCGATATCGTCGGTAGCATTTGCTTGGGCTTCGAGTTCAGCTATTTTAGTATCGAACTGGGCGCGAGCGTCTTTTATTCTTTGTTTGAACTCAATAGTTTTTGCACGCAACTCGTCATTAGAGATATTTTCTAACTGAGAGGCGTAAGTTTTTATTTTCTCAACGATAGGTTGGATAGCTTTTAGGTCGTTTTTGGCTTTGTCGCCAACGAAAATTTTAATAAGGGAATTGATAATGCTCATAGTTATTTAGCCCCCTCTGCCCCCGAACCCCCGAAGGGGGACAATCTGCAAATGAGGGGTATTTAATTTATTTGTTTATAATTATATATTTTTCAGTTGTAGCACGAGTCGTAGCACGACAAGCAGTTAGAAACTTTGGCAAAGTTCATACCGCAAATTTGTCAATAAATATACCAAAAGGCGAGAACTGACAATTTGTCACTATATTCATTTGCTAATCTGTAATTTAAAAAAGCCCCCACATACTCTGCTCTCGCAAACTTCCCCGAAAGAGGGCGTTTGCAAAACGCCCCTACACAACACACCATAAAAGAGACTGATTGTCAGGTTTATAAAATTTATCAAAGGTGCGAGCCGCACGGGCAATTAAGGACTTTGACAAAGTGTAGCGATGCAAATTTTGGGTTAATCTACAAATTGGCAAATTAAAAAAAGTCTCTTTGGAGAGACTTTTATTTTTTAGTATTCATCTTCATTCCATAGGTAGTCTTCTTCCGACGGATAATCAGGCCAGATTTCGTCGATAGATTCATACATATCACCTTCATCTTCTATTTCTTGAAGGTTTTCTACCACTTCCATAGGAGCGCCTGTACGGATAGCATAATCAATAAGCTCGTCTTTGGTAGCAGGCCAAGGAGCATCACTTAAATAAGATGCGAGTTCTAACGTCCAATACATAAACTAATAGAATTTTATAAATTTCGCGCAAAAGTAATATATTTTATTGAATGTGCAAATTTTTGTCTATTTTATTTTTAAATAGGGTGTTATTGTGATAAGGGTGAGTGTTAGAAATATTCCTATAAGAAAGAGATAAATATCTCATTAATTAGCAAAAAATAAACTTTTTGTACGCGGTGTTTGTTACGGGCGTTTGTTGTGGGCGTTTGCAAAACGCCCCTACATATTTGTTAATTTGCTAATTTGCTAATTATCGCGTATCTTTGCGGTTATTAAACAGTTATGCAATGAACATCACCCTTCCTTTATCGCAACTTGTTTCAGGAAAAACGTTACAGCTCTCGGGCTCAAAATCGGAGAGCAATAGAGCGCTTTTGCTACAAGCATTCTTCCCCGAATTACAGATAAAAAACCTCTCTACCGCCGATGATACCCTTCTCTTACAGCGCGCGTTACAATCAAAAGAGGGAACTATTGATATTCACCACGCAGGTACAGCAATGCGCTTTCTCACGGCTTATTTTGCTACCCAAGTAGGGCGCGAGGTATTACTCACTGGCTCGGCAAGGATGAAAGAGCGCCCTATTCACTTATTAGTGGAAGCACTGCAGCGTTTAGGGGCTGATATTTGCTATGGAGAACGCAATGGATTTCCGCCCTTATATATTAAAGGTGTAGCACTTAGCAAAAAAGAAGTGCGTATTCGCGGTGATGTGAGCAGTCAGTTTCTTTCTGCCTTATTGCTCATCGCACCTTCATTGCCGAATGGACTTACGCTGATTCTAGAAGGTGAACTTACCTCGGTACCTTATCTGAAAATGACCGTGAGTTTCCTGCAATACTGTTTGGGTGAAGAAGTTGTACAATGGGAAGGCAATGTGCTGAAAGTAGCTTCACACATAAATAAACCTTTAAAAAACAATATATGGGAAGTAGAATCGGATTGGTCGTCGGCTTCTTATTGGTTTTCGTTTGTGGCACTCTCACCTATAGGAACACAGCTCACGCTCACACACTTCAAAGAAGATAGTTTGCAGGGTGATAGCGCGTTACCACAACTCTATAAACATTTTGGCGTAAGCACTACTTTTAAAGGTAGTACAATGCACATTGAAAAAACTACCCTCCCCTACTCTACTCGTTTAGAATTTCAGCTGAACGATACTCCCGACATCGCACAAACCATAGCTGTTACTGCTTTAGGATTGGGATTAGAAGCACACCTCAACGGATTACACACACTTAAGATTAAAGAAACCGACCGACTACAGGCACTACAAAACGAAATGACAAAACTCGGTGCGACAGTGAATATCACTGATGAGAGTTTGCATTTAGCTTCTTGTAAACACTTGCGTGAGGGGGTGAGTATTGCGACTTATAACGACCACCGTATGGCAATGGCTTTCGCTCCTTTGATGCTCAAAACCCCTATAGTGATAGAAAACAAAGAGGTGGTAAGCAAATCGTATCCAGAGTTTTGGGAAGAAGTGGAAGAGGTGTCAGGTGTCAGGTTTCAGGAAACAGATAAGAGATAAGAGGTAAGAGGCATTAGAAAAAAAAGATAAATAATTGATAATTAGCGTATTAGTTTATTTTTGAAAGAAAATAGAAAAATAAATACTATTTTTTTTAATGTAACATAGTGTTTATTAAAGATTTAATTTGTATCTTTGCCGCCTGAAAAGAAAAAAGAATATTCATACAAAAACATATTAAAGATGACAAAAGCAGAAATTGTATCAAAGATTTCCGACAAATTGGGTCTTGACAGAAACGACGTACAACTTACCGTTGAGAACTTTATGGATGAGGTAATTAGCTCATTAGAAAGTGGACAAAATGTGTATTTGAGAGGTTTTGGTAGCTTCATTATCAAAACAAGAGCTGAAAAAACAGGTCGTAACATCTCAAAAAACACTACTATCAAAATCCCTGCACACAACATTCCTGCCTTTAAGCCAGCAAAAGTATTTGTAGAAGGGGTGAAAGCAAAAGTGAAAGTTAAAAAGTAATACACCCTGTATTAGTTTAAGTAACTGAATAATTAACACATAAAATAATAAAGTTATGCCAAGCGGAAAAAAAAGAAAAAGACATAAAGTGGCTAACCACAAACGCAAAAAAAGAGCGAGAGCTAATCGTCACAAAAAGAAAAAGTAGTGTAATACTACTTTTTCTTTTTAACAGACAAATCGTACCTTGATTTATTAATTATTAACTAAAAAAATCCAACAAAGTGGACAAAGAATTAATTATTCGTTCTGGTTCCTCTTACGTAGATTTTGCTTTGCTCAGAGATGGTAGGCTCATAGAACTTCACAAAGAAGAAGATACCAATGGATTAGGAGTAGGTGATATAATGCTAGCCAAAGTGCGCAAACCTATACAAGGGCTTAATGCAGCCTTTGTGAATGTAGGGCACGAAAAGGATGCTTTTTTGCATTATCACGACTTGGGACCTCAATTGGCTTCCTTACAAAAGTTTCTCAAATGGATACTCTCGGGAAAACTAAAAGACTTTTCACTAAAAGATTTCCCCTTAGAACCAGACATCAACAAAAATGGGTCGATAGCCGATACCCTCAAGCCTAACCAGCCTATATTAGTGCAGATAGTAAAAGAACCTATCTCAACTAAAGGACCACGCATCAGCTCTGAACTTTCTATCGCGGGGCGCTACCTCGTACTGGTGCCTTTCTCCGACCGTATTTCTATCTCACAAAAAATAGAAGGTAAAGCCGAGAAAGAACGCTTGAGAAAACTCTTGCAAGGCATTAAACCTAAAGGCTTTGGTGTGATAGTACGCACTGTGGCAGAAGGTAAAAAAGTAGCGGAACTCGACAAGGATTTGCAAGGTCTCTTCAACCGTTGGGTTTTGATGTGTAGAAAAATACAAAAAGCGGTTTACCCCTCAAAGGTGATGAGTGAAGTGAGCAAAACAGGTGCTATACTTCGCGATATGTTCAACGATACATTCACAGGTATACACGTGGATAACGAGCATCTCTACGAACAAATAAAAAAATATGTACAAGAGATTGCTCCTGAAAAAGAGAATATCGTAAAACTCTACCGCTCATCGGTGCCTATATTTGAGAAGTTCCATATCGAACGACAAATAAAAACGGCTTTTGGTCGTACCGTATCAATGCCTAAAGGGGCTTACTTAGTGATAGAACACACCGAAGCTCTACACGTGATAGATGTGAACAGTGGTAACCATTCTAACAAGAATAACGATCAAGAGACCACTGCACTATCGGTAAACCTCATTGCCGCTACCGAAATTGCACGACAATTGCGATTGCGAGATATGGGAGGTATTATCGTTGTAGATTTCATCGATATGGGCAATAGTGAAAACCGCCGTATCCTATTTGACCACCTGCGCAACGAAATGGCTGAAGACCGCGCTAAACACAAAATATTGCCTCCGAGCAAGTTTGGCTTGATACAAATTACTCGCCAACGCGTGCGCCAAGAACTCAACATCAAAACAAAAGAAGAGAACCCAAGCAAAGAAGGCGAAATAGAAGCGCCTATCGTTCTGGTTGATAAAATCAACATAGAACTTGAAAGCATTATTAAGGAGGATGCCTATAAAGGGCGCATTGTGCTGAACGCTCACCCTTTTATAGCGGCTTATTTAACCAAAGGGCTCTTTAGCTCTATCCGTTTTAAATGGTTTTTGAAATACAAACGATGGATAAAAATCCTACCACGCGATGCCTATACTTACTTAGAGTATCGATTCAAAACCAGTGAAGGCACCCCTCTTTAACATTACCAAACTCGGCGCTTGTGCGCCGAGTTTTTTTATTTTAAAGCCTTAGAAGAAAATGAAAACCTTTGTCTCTACAAAAATATTAACTGAAATGCAGCAATCTGTGCTTTCAGGACTTGATATACAGCTCATTGAACACAATTTTGTAAGTGTGAATTTGCTACCGACTAAACTCACTCTTCCTTATAATCTCTTAATCTTCACGAGCCAAAATGCGGTGAGGAGTGTTTTGCAGCATCCTTTGGCTACTACCTTAAAAGATTGTGTTGTGCTATGTGTAGGCGAACGTACCGCACAACTACTTGAAAAAAGCGGTTTTACGGTGCGCTGTTCTTTCCATTACGCTACCGATTTAACGAAATATCTTTCAGCTAATTTAAAAGATTTTGAAAAAATGCATCGCATTGCTTTTTTTGCGGGTACACATCGATTAGAAACGCTCCCACAGTTCTTTGCAAAGTACTTGCCTAATGTAGAAGAAATTACAGCTTATCAAACAGAACTAACACCTATCACTATTCACAAAAAAGTAGACGGGATACTATTTTTCAGTCCGTCGGGGGTGGAGAGTTATCACTCGTGTAATCCTGCAGGCGAAGAAAAAGCGTTTTGCATAGGGGATACTACTGCCGAAGCTGCTCAACACTATTGGAAAGATGTGGTGATAGCTGAAAAACCAACAATTGACAGTGTGTTGGTTCAGGTAAGAGATATGAGGTAAGAGGTATGTTTGATTGTTTATTTTTCCTTTGGGGAAGTTTTATTTTTAATAGGAGCAGTAGGAGCAGGAATATTGCCTTGTATTTCTTTTACCATTTTCTTTAAAAGATCTGTATCAGCAGTTTCATAGTCTGATTTATCATATAAGGCAATAAAAGCAATGGATTTTGTCTCTTCTTCTGTTCCTATATTTATAATAAGTTCGTGACTAATAACACGACCTCCCCCACTTTTGCCTGCGCGTTTTGAGGTAATATTAAGGCGTATTTTCCTTAATCCATCACCTAATGATTCACCAATATTAGGGTTGGTTTTGAACTCTTTTTGTAGTTCTTTAATATCTTTTGCAAGACTTTTGTACTTTTTTAAAAGAGTTTTAAAGTCTTTCTTAAATTCTTTGGTTAAAAAAAACTTATATTTCATCTAAAAAGTCGTCTAATTCTTGTAATTCAACTTTACCTGCACGAAAATCTTCGAGTTCTTTTAGTCCTCTACTAATTTTCTTTTGTAATTTCTTTTCCTTTGTAGTAAGCTGTAAAGGTTGTTCAATTGCAGTTTTTTGTACTTCTCTTGTTTTAGTTACCTTTACAAAATCAAGATTTTTTATAAATCTCACAAAGTCTAAGGCTTGTGGGCTATCATTGGTGATTGTGATTGTATATGGCATAATATTCAGTTTTTAGTGTTTGATAGGGCAAAGATATAAATTATTTATTGTAAAATCAAAATTGTCCTTTGTCAATTGCTCATCGTCAATTGACTTTATGTATCGTATTTTGCGGATTTTGGTGAGGTAACTGTGTTGTGCAATGGCGCGCTTCTCGTCATCGGCGATGACAGATACGATTTCACGTTCAGGATAAGTGAGCAATAGCAAGAAATCTAACTGACCATAATCATCGGCGATATGCAAAATACGGGCTTTTTCGGGTAGTGAATGCACGAGTTCGTGATAGTGTTCGCGATGCTTTCTATAATCTTCTTTTACAGCGCGCACTACGTAATTTTCCTTGTATAAATAGTTTAAAAACAGTTTCTTCTTTAGGTAATCCACTCCTTCCAATCGTTTGCGTAAAGCGAGGAATTGCTGGCGATAGAAAGCACCTATCTGTTTGGCTCTTTCGCGTGGAGTGTTGCCAAAACGCTCATCATCAGGTGTTATAGGGTCGCCTACTACTACCGTAATAGCACCATCGTAGATAATCACATCTCCTTTGGGTTGCACTTCCGAACAACCGTGAATATACACGGGCACGAGAGGCGTTTGGAAATGTTCGGCTATCAGGAAAGCACCTTTGTGAAAGCGGTGTATTTGGTTAGTATCAGAGCGTTTACCCTCTGGAAAAATCATTACTGAAATACCGTTTTTCAAGTTCTTTTCGAATAAGGGCATTCCTTTTTCTATACCTTCAGAGGCTGGAAAAAAGCCCATTGACTGTACATAACGTCCAAATACTACCGATTTATACACCCAATCATTTACCATATAGCTGATGCGATGTGTGAAGAGCCCTATTGCCAAAGTATCAAGCCACGAGGTATGATTGGCAATCACAACTGAAGAAGTTGTAAGCTGTATATGGTGTGGATTCTCTACCTTTTTGCGCACAAAAGGATTGGCATAAAGCACTGAAGTAGTGAGCGAAGCTGCTAAACGTCTGAGCCACATAGTACGTTTAGGAGTTATTTTGGCAAGTAGCCAACCTATATTGGAGAGAATAATAGACGATAGTGCATAATAGGTAGTTAGCAGTATGGATTGCAGCAAAAGACGCAAACTCACCGGAGAACGACCCTTATCAGAACGGCGGAAGATACAAAACTTAAATATCGTAGGGTAAAATACGAAAGTTATTGCCAAAGCAGTGAAAATACCTATTACTGATACCGATGCAATTGATTTTAAGGCGGGGTGTTTGGCGAAAATAAGCGTACCGATAGCCAAAAAAGTAGTAATAGACGCTAAAAGCACTGAGACTTTGTACACAGGAAGTTCATTTTTACCATCGGTATAGTCTTTTTGCAGCGCACAAGTCATAAAAATACTAAAATCTACTGAATGTCCTAATACCAAAGTGCAGACAATCATACTAAACACATTGAACTCTATGCCAAAAAAGTTCATCAGAGCAGAAGTAACTACCCCTGTAACCCCAATAGGAATAAGAGTGAGTAACACCAATTCTACACGCCTAAAAAACAAAAGCAGTATGAGGAAAATAGCGATAGACGAATAGTTTACTAACAACAATATATCGTCTTTGAGTTTGCCTAAAAACGTTTCACTTAGGTTCTTGCGGTCGATAACAACAGTAGGCGTGCGTTTTTCTATTGAATGAATAAAAGAGTCTCGCTCGGCGGGAGTGAGCTTTACGAGATTGGCAATAGTATAAAAGCCCCCTTTTTCAGTAATAAAATCTTCTAACGGAATGGCTGAAAGCGCTTTATAAGCATCGAGGTTGTTTATCACTTTAAAATCACCTGCTATACTTTGGTAGAAAGGTGCGTAAGTTTCTTCTTTAAAACCAACCTCATTCCCTTTTCCTATCAGTTGTTGTTTTAGAAATTGCTGTCTTTCGGCATTCCAAAAATCTTTCCATCGTTGTAAACGCGCTTCTTGTTCTTTTTTAGGCAATACAATCCCCCCAATAGAACTGAATTGCTTGATACTATCGTGTGCTTTATAACTTTGTAACTGCTGATATAGTGTATAATTGCGCTCTAAGGCTTCCTCTAACGAGTTGCCATAAGCAGCAGCATAGAGTGATTTGTATTCGCTATCGGTGATGTTCTCTAATTGATGCTCTGCTGCTTTATAACGTTCGTTGATATAGTTGATATTAGCAATATCGCCATTGAAACGGACATTATGAAAAGTAAAACAACTCACCGCTATCAGCAGTAAGCAAGCTCCAACTACCCACTTGTTGTGATGAAATGGATAAGCCCCTATGCGATCTAAAAAGGTTTTGCGCACCTCGATAGTGCGATTGCCACGATAGAAATGAGGCACGAGCACCAACGACAATATGGCTGATACCATTATGCCCACGAAAGCAAATATCCCTAAATCTTGCATCACCTCCGAATGCACAAAGAGCAAACAGAGGAATGATATGGCGGTAGTGATACTGCTGAGCAATATAGGCACGGTTACAGCACGGTACAACTCGACGGTGTTTTTAGCTACCTTGTAATGTGTGAGAATATGCAGTGAATAATCGATTGTAACCCCCAAGAGTACCGCTCCTAAACTGATAGAAATTGCCGAAATACTGCCTTTGAGCACATAGAGTGTCGCCAAAGCTGAAAGCACCCCAAAAGCAGAAGGGATAAACGCGATAAATGGGATATAAACACTTCGATAAAAGAAGACAAGCAATAAATAAAGTGCTGATAGTGAAATGAGTACCGTAGTGAGGATATCGGTTTTGATTTGAGAAGCATTGCTCACCGAGATAAAGGGAGCCCCAAAGAAATCTACACGCACTTTTCCTTGATACTGGGCGTTGAGATGGTCTTGCAGTTCATCTAAATCTGCGACAAAAGCAGCATTGTGCTCGCTGTCGTTACCATCGAATTTAGGGTTGATAAAGAAGAGTATATGTTGCTCGTCGTTAGTAGTGAGGAACCCATTGGCAATCTTAAAATCGTTGCCTGTATTGAGTTCTTGAAGTTTGCGCAAACCGCGAAAAGTGAGACCAAAGGGGTCTTTGCGGATAAACTGTTGTGCCACCATACCCGCAGGCGTGAGCATCGTTTTGTACTGACTCTCCACCATTGATTTGAGGCTATCGGGGACTAAACGGCGTTCTAAATAAGCGTAATCTTCATCGTTTAGAAAAAGAGGTAGGTGGTCGTTTACAAACTGCCAAGTCTCGTCTATCTCTTCTTCGTTTATAATCCCCTGAATACTTTTGATATACTTCGTCATAGAAGCATTGAGCGTATCTTGCAGATTTTCGGCAACTGCCTGCATATCGGTGAGTGTTCCGCCTTTTTCGGCTGTTACCATTACCGAGATTTTATCGGCGAAATTGAGTTGCTTAAGTACCTTGGAAGTGAGGTTCGTTTTGTCGTTTTGAGGGAGTACTTTGGTGATATCCTCTTCAAATCGCAACTGACTCAAGCCATAAATAGCAATGAGCGCCCAAGCGGTGAAGAATGAGAAGGTTGCGAGTTTATGAGTGGTGATATATTGGTAAATTCTGTTTAACATCTCTTATTTGTAATAGCTAATGATTCTTTTTTCTATTTGTGTTTCTTTATAATTATTATTTTTATCCCTTACTTCTATTTTTCTCGATATCCAATTATGATTTTTATCATATACATAATTCGTAATTAGGTATTCCGACATTAAATTATCTTCTAAATCATATAACTTTAGTGATAATACGTCTCTTTTATCATTGCTTTTAAATTTTCTTTTCATCTCATACTCCTCATAATCACTAACAATTTCAATAATATCCCCCTTTTCATCATATTTAAATTCTGTAAAACCTTTTACTAACCCCTCAACCTCTGAACTTAGTTCCTCTTTACGGATTTTATTCCCTCTTTTATCATATTTATTTACCAATTTATAACTTCTCTCTTTGATATAAGAACTATCTTTTTCATTTACTAATACATATACAAGCATCTCCTCATCTATTACCTCTCCTTTATCATTGTATTTCAAAGTATTTTTACTTGTTCTCCTACCTACTCTATACGAAACAATTTCTACAATATTATCTTTCAGATAAGAATAAACCGACCTACTTTTTTGCTTGTTAGATATAGAGTCAGTAAATTCTGTTAAGAATCCTTTATTGTTAAAAGAGCTAACAGATAATCTTTCTTGATCCATATAAGGAGTTCCATCATCATTCTTTATAGAATCATAGACTTTATATTGTGTTACAATTATGCTTTTTACTTGTCCGTGAAGATTCTGATCTTCCCAATCCGTTTTTCTATGTGATGAAGTATTACAAGATACTAATATAAGTAGAAAAATAAATAGTCTAAACGTATAATACATATTTTTAATTTTAAAAGGCAAAAGTAAGGATTTTTGAGAAAAAAAGAAAGCAATTGAATAAAATAAGGTCTGATTTTGATTATTTTAAGACTTTGTGACAGGCACGAGCTATAAGCTCGCATCAGCGGAGGGGGTAGAGACACAATTATTGACTAATCTCAAATTGTTTGTTACCTATCTGTACCCACGCTTTACCATTCTCAAAGAGAGCGCCATCGTCATAAATAAAAGGGAAGACGGTTTCGTTTTTGTCATTGATATAGCCATATTTAGCACCTTTCTTTACCAAGGCAAGTCCCTCGGTAAAATAAGAAGCATCGTCATAGAGAAAAGGAATAATTTGTTCGCCTTTTTGGTTGATAAAGCCCCATTTGCCGTCTTTCTTTACGGCTACATAATCTTTATGAAAGTAGGTAGTATCTTCATAGATAAACGGAATCATCTCTTCTCCTTTCTCATTGATGTAACCCCATTTGTCACCTTGCCTTACACAAGCAAAGCCCTTGTGAAAATCGGTTATTTCATCATATTTTTCTTGCTTGTTTGTGTTCATTGTTTTGACTTTTAATTATCTTGTGAGTTGTTAAACCTTCTGTATGTTTGTATAAATATCGTAGTTTTCTTGATCAAAACAAACTATCTTCACCTGCTTGATTTTATCCGTTTTTTGCAAGAAATGAGCTATTGTATGAAGTGCTATTTGAGCTGCTTTTTCCTTCGGAAATCTATACCTCCCAGTACTTATATTAGGAAATGAAATAGTAGCTACTTGATGCTCTAAAGCCAACTCCAAACAACTAATGTAAACTTGTGCCAGTAGGTTTTCTTCATTATGTGTTCCCCCATTCCACACCGGACCTACTGTGTGAATAACATATTTAGCAGGCAAATTGCCGGCAGTAGTAATAACTGCGCTACCTACCTTGCAACCTCCTTGTTTATTCCTTATCTTCTCACATTCTTCAGTGAGTGCTTTGCCTCCTGCTCTATGAATAGCTCCATCCACACCGCCTCCACCAAGTAGAGACGTGTTGGCTGCATTCACAATGGCATCTACGGAAATCTTAGTGATATCTCCTAATACGATTTCAATGTTACTATGTATCATCACTCAATTAATCATTAAACATTAATCATTAGAATTTATTAAATGTCTATAATAGCTTGTAAGTATCATAGCCGACATATCATCGGGATGTTTAACGCCTTGGTCTAAAAAAAAGGTCACAAGTTCAGGATTTCCACTGCGAATCCACTCATTGCGGATGCCCATTCCTAAAGTAAAATGACTTTCCATAAAGAATTCATCTTCGGTAAGCGTTTTTATATACTCCTTATCCTCCTTTTTGAGGTTCTTATCCAGCATTTGGATACATTCTGTTAGGTTTTTAGGTTTTTGTTTTTTCATATTGACGTTTTTTTATTTGGAGTCCTCACCCCCGTTCCCCCTCTCCCAAGGAGGGGAGGCAATCCGTAAGAGGGATTTTTTGTTATAAATCTGTTTTTAATGTAAATATTGTGTTTGAAAGCCTACCCTCGTTCCCCCTCCCGAAGGGAAGGGGCAATCCGCAAAAGTGATTTTTTCAAGATATATAGGTTGTTTTTAAATATAAAACGTGTTTAAACTTTTTTTGAGGAACTTGGATATAAACCCTAATAAGAGCATTCCAATCCAAGTTACATCAAGATACTCATATCTCATTATCAAACCTTTATATCCGTCAAGCCAACCATTTGCTTGTTCAATTTTAAACCTATTTTTGTACAATTCTCCATCAAAATAAACATCTGGTTGCTTTCCATTTCGGGGATGCTGAAAGCTACCGTCTTTACTCCATTTGTTGAAGTAGTAATAGACATTTTGCCAAGAGATTTCTCCTTTTTCAAAATAGACCTCAATTGGAAGTTCTCTCCATTGCACCCCTGTTTTTAACCTTTTGAGAATCAATAAAAATATTGAAGCTAAATCAAAATTACTTTTAAATCCTCTTTTTCCTACACTTAAAAAGGAAATAATCCATTTATTTATTGTATCTTTGCCCAAAGTTCCTGAATTTTGGTGTTCTTTTTTTTCAAACACAAAATTACTAATTTTCGGGAATTTTTATTTTATTATAGGAAAAAGTTTAAACAGCTTCAAAGTTAAGGAAGCTATAGGATATGATAAATTTCACAAAAATAATTAGTTTTTGTTTCATTCTAATAAGCACGTTATCTTTTGCTCAGAAATTGTCTAAAGAACACTTGAGAAATTTCCCCAAAGAAAATGGTTTTTATAAAACATTTGTGCTGTCAAAGTATAATAATAAGTTAAGAGCAAATGTCGTACTCCACTCTGACTTCCTTAAAGATAAAGATGGAGACCTTACAGAAAATGTTCTCATCTCGTTTCTAAAAAAAGAAAACAGTTGGTTAGCAAATGATGTTCAAGTTATTGTTAAATGTAGAGGAAAATGCATTAACTATATTGATGAGGATACAAACGCACTCTATAGAAATAATTTTTTCTATTTTGAATTTTCTTTTGATGGACCTCGTTACTCAGGTTACCTCTTTGCGTTTAAAAAAGAGGACGATGGTTATTTTAATTTAGTGAAAATGCAAGAAGTCTTTAAATCTTTCTATTGGGATATGCCCATTCGCTGGTATAGCCCAACTGAAAAATAAATTATCAGTATAATTCTCCTAAGAATACCAAATCAATTAAAAAACAGTAAGCCCCGCGCTTGCTGTTTTTCTTTTTAAGCCGCCACTACTAACTTTACCACCGCTGCCCAACCGCTCCCCGCTGAGGCATATCCTAACAGCCTTGCAGGTAGCAGGGGGAGCGCATCAGGGGACAATGCGATTGCTTCCTCTATGCAGCAGTATCGCGATATTCATTGTTCGCTCAGTAGCTTCTATGAGGACGATAAAACCGCCGAGCAAGACCGCCTTAAAGAGGAAATTGAAAGCCTTAAAGCTGAGCTCGTAGGAAAGAGCAAACAAGACCCCTACGAGGCACAAATGCGCCTATTGGAAGTTCTCTCCATTGCACCCCTGTTTTTAACCTCTTGAGAATCAATAAAAATATTGAAGCTAAATCAAAATTACTTTTAAATCCTCTTTTTCCTACACTTAAAAAGGGAATAATCCAATGATTTATTGTATCTTTGCCCAAAGTTCCTGAATTTTAGTGTTCTTTTTTTCTCAAACACAAAATTACTAATTTTCGGGAACTTTTACTTCTCTAAAAAAGTTTAAACAGCTTCAATGATAAAAGACTCTGATTTAAAACAAAATGATAATGAATAAGACAACAAAAACACTCGGTTTAATAGTATTTACTTTTTTTATATCTCAGAATCTATATAGTCAGTTATTTATAAATAAAATAGACAATAAAGATATAGAGATTGTTAAGAGACTTATTCCTACTAAACGCTATGGGAGTATTATGTACGATTATATAAGAATAGATAAACGTACAAAAGAACCTTTAAGAGGAAAGTATAAAGTTATTGTAAATAAAGATGAGTATTACAAAACCTTCTTTGAAGAGGGTAATATTCGAATCAAAAATGATATTAATATAGTTAAGTATTATTGCAAAGGAAAATTATGGAAACTATATATATATGTTGGAAGAGAATATACGTTGCTATCAAAAAGCAACCTTGATAAAGAAAAAGGAGTGTTACATATCAAATATTTTAATTATAGTGATATAGATGAAAAAGAGCCTATTCTTATAAGAGAAAAAGATAAACAAAGTACAAAAAAATTTCTTAAAATATTCATACCATTAATAAAAGAGAAAGATATAAAAGCGTTTCTAAAAGATTTTTAGTTTCGCTTGTTAGCAATGGGAAACAATGATAAAAGACTCTGATTTAAAACCAATTGATAATGAATAAGACAACAAAAACACTCGGTTTAATAGTATTTACTTTTTTTATATCTCAGAATCTATATAGTCAGTTATTTATAAATAAAATAGACAATAAAGATATAGAGATTGTTAAGAGACTTATTCCTACTAAACGCTATGGGAGTATTATGTACGATTATATAAGAATAGATAAACGTACAAAAGAACCTTTAAGAGGAAAGTATAAAGTTATTGTAAATAAAGACGAGTATTACAAAGCTTTCTTTGAAGAGGGTAACCTTGTAGTGAAAAATAAAATCAACATAGTTAAGTATTATTACAAAGGTAAATATCAAAAACTCTACATATATGTTGGAAAAGAATATATATTGCTATCAAAAAGCAACCTTGATAAAGAAAAAGGAGTGTTACATATCAAATATTTTAATTA